>JAXELM010000047.1:0-18606 GCA_034100525.1 Agathobacter sp. | reverse complement strand
TTTTTAATTCCACTCAATTGAACTGTCTTTAATTTGATATTGCAACCGTATATATAAACACATCCATGGTTGATAATTTTTTTGATTTTGGCAGCTGAATATTTTACAGTAAGAGATTTTTGATTGCGGTTAGCGATATTGTGCGGTGATTCAAGTTTATCGTTGTCATTCCACCCCGTTCTTAAGTAAATCTCAGGAGTGCAGCCAGGCTTGTCATCATTTACCTCGAAGTTGTATTTGATAGTAACTGCGCCATCAAATTCCTGAAATTTGCTTGCGCTAATTGAGGTGTTTAATGATTCCCAGGCAAGCTGCTGGCGGGAACTATTTATTTTAATAGTAATGCTATGTGACTTCTTTGCTGGTGCTGCATAAGTAAGATTAGAAGGTAGCAAAGTAATTAGAAGTGTTAGTGATAATAATAAACATAAAAATTTTTTCATAAAAATGTATCCTCCTTATTTTTTAGTTTATCATTTTATAGCTTTATAATAAAGATTTTTGTGTTGCAAGACATAATAAAATGAACGATAATGATATCAGTGTTATAAGGAAATGGTATAAAAATGTTAGAAGTAGAATTTGAAAAGTTGCAAAAAGTGCATGAGGAGACAGAACGTCTGATTAATGAGACGGAGAATATATCTGGAACTTTGATGTCGGAATATAGAAGAGGAGTAGAACAGTACAAAAGTATGTATAGTTCTATGGAGCTGTTTAAAAAGGATTGTAGCAGTAACAGTATGTCAAATTTCGTAAATCAGCAGGAAGTTATATTAAAAAATTGGACAGAATTTGAATTGAATTTACAGAATAAGCTTAAAGGATTGAATTAACAATAAAGATACAATTGGAGGCGATGAAGATGGAATCCACACTTAAGCGTACATGGGCAGAAATAGATATTGATGCCCTAAAGCACAATTACAGGACTTTGAGAAAGAAGACAGGCGAGGGAGTGAAATTCTTAGGCGTAGTTAAAGCCGATGCATATGGACATGGCTCTGTTGTAGTGGCAAGAACACTTGAAAAAGAGGGGGCAGATTATCTCGCAGTCAGCAGTATAGATGAAGCGATGGAGCTTCGTGTGAATGGAATAAAGATGCCAATCCTTATCCTTGGTCATACACCAAAGGAACAGGTGGAGAGGCTTATACAATATGATATTACACAGGCGGTCACATGCAAGGCAAAAGCGGTAGAGTATTCGCAGGAGGCTTCAAGAATCGGCAGGGAGCTTAAGATACATATAAAAGTAGATACAGGAATGTCACGCCTTGGATATCTCTGTAATGAAGAATATTTTGATACAGGGGTAGAGGGGATTTATGAGGCTCTTACAATGCCGGGTCTGGTTGGAGAGGGAATTTTTACTCACTTTGCTGTTTCCGATGAATTTGGAGATGAATATGAGAAGTATACAATGCATCAGTTTAAGCTTTTTTGTGATGTGATTGAAGCGGTTGAGGAAAAGTGGGGACAAAAGTTTAAAATCAGACATTGTGCAAACACAGGTGCAGTGGCACGTTATCCGATGACTTATCTTGATATGGTACGCCCGGGACTTTTACTGTATGGATATGGTGATTTCGCGGACGAGCTGGGACTTAAGCCGGTGATGACACTTAAGACTAATGTGAGCACAATCAAGATTTATCCGAAGGATACAGCGATAAGCTATGGAGGAATATATAAGACAGAAGCTTCTACGAGAGTAGGGGTGTTACCTTATGGTTATGCAGATGGATTTTTCAGATGCCTGTCCAATAAATATTCTCTGATGACAGCAGACGGACCGGCAAGAGTACTTGGTAAAATATGCATGGATATGTGCATGATTGACCTGACCAACAAACCAGATGTGGATGTAGGCTCAGAAATAGAGATATTCGGCAAGAATAATTCGATTGATGAGATGTCAAAGATGGCAGGAACTATTCCGTATGAACTTACATGTGCGGTAAGTAAGCGAGTGCCAAGAACATATATAGAAGATGGAAAGGTTATTGACAAGGAGCTTATGCTTCGTCTGTAAAGGGGAAATGTGAGAATGGAGTTTTTAAAGAAAAGGGATAAACAAAAAGCGATAGAGCTTATCAAATGGGCAAATTCTGTAGAAGATGCGCTTCGCCAGATGATTGAAAAGAAAAATCAGTTAGAGAATGAGTTCAGGGATTTATATGAGGAAGCCAAAAGCCAGAGTGCTTTTGTTGTGATTGCAAATACACCGATTGAAAGATTGAATACGGGGAAATATCGTATTAATATCAAAAGTCTCGAGCAGGCTGGAATAAGCAATGTAGCGCAGGTGATAGATGTGCCTAAGGATAAGCTTGTCGCGGTAAATGGCATTGGAGATGTCATGGCGCAGAATATTATCGACAGTTCAAAGGAACTGTATGATTTTGCAAAGCGCAATGCTGTTGTAAAGATTGACCCTGATAATAAGAGTCAGCTCATGAACAAAATGGTTCAGACGCTGTGTTATCTAAACAGGCAGGAAAAGCTGATTGATGAGGTTCAAAGACTTTATGATGCCAATCATGATTCGCTGTCAGATGCAGTACAATCTGTAGAGCTTATGTGCAGTCCGCTTAAATATTTCTTCTCAGGTCAGAAAAAAAAGCAGCAGGCAAAGGATTCTGTAAGCAAAATTGAAAGTCTTTCCAATGATGGCTATGGGGATAAAGTGGATGATTTAGTTCGGGAATATAATGATATTTTTGATATATCTGTAGAAGAATGTTGGCAGGATTATACAGGAAATGCATCAAGCTATTATGCAAAGATTGAAAAAGTAGTGGGTTCTGCTGGAGAAAGTGGAACTGATTCTAATGCTGCTGAATCAGTAGTAACAGGAAAAAGAGCAAGTGGACTTGCAAGCGTTCTGCCGGATGAACTGGTTAAAGAGATAAATGAACAGGAGCTTGATACTTCTCTGCTTAAGGCTACGCTTAGAAGTTATCAGGAATTTGGTGCCAAATATATCGTGCATCAGAAGAGAACTCTTCTCGGGGATGAGATGGGACTTGGCAAGACACTGCAGGCAATTGCTTCAATGGCGCATCTTGCAGCCAAAGGCAATACACATTTTCTCGTAATATGTCCGCTCAGTGTACTTGTAAACTGGGAAAGAGAAATTCAGAAGTTCAGTGGAATGTCTACAATTGCAATTTACGGCGATGACAGACAGGAAGAATTTGATAAATGGATAGCAGAAGGTGGCGTAGGTATCACTACATATGAGACAACAGTCAAGCTTGAAGTGCCGGTCGAACTTGAGGTTGCAATGGTAACTGTTGATGAAGCACATTACATCAAAAATCCGCAGGCACAAAGAACAATTGCCGTGGGGCGGCTTTTAGAAAAGGCAGAGTATAATCTTCTTATGTCAGGAACACCGCTTGAGAATAGAATTGAGGAGCTGCTGTTTCTTGTAAATACATTGAATAAAGAAGTCGGAGCACAGATAGAAGAGCTTACTGATTTCACGCAGGCAGATAAATTCAGATTAGCGCTCGCACCAGTTTATTTGAGAAGAAACAAGGAAGCTGTCTTAAAGGAATTACCTGACCTGCAGGAAAAAGAGGATTGGGGAATTCTTACAAAAGAAGAGGGCAAGGTGTATGATGAGACTCTTGCCGAGGGCAATTTCATGAGTATAAGACAGATTTCATGGAATCTTCCTAATTTTGAGGAATCAACTAAAGCAAAGAGACTTATTGAAATCTGTGAGGCTGCAAAAGAGCAGGATAGAAAGGTGCTTATTTTTACTTTTTTCAAGGATACAATAGAAAAAGTAATGAAATTGCTCGGAGACGATTGTGTAGGATATATTAACGGAAGCATCTCACCTGATGAGCGTCAGAAGCTTGTTGACAAGTTTGAGAAGGCTGGTGCAGGTGCAGCACTGGTAAGTCAGGTTGTAGCTGGTGGTGTAGGACTTAATATTCAGGCTGCAAGTGTAGTAATTTTTTGTGAACCACAGATAAAGCCGTCTATGGAGACTCAGGCTGTAGCAAGGGCATATCGTATGGGACAGACAAGAAATGTTCTTGTTCATCGACTTCTTATCAAGGATAGTATTGATGATGCGATGATGGAGGTTCTTAAGCAAAAGCAGACAGTCTTTGACAATTTCGCGGATGAGTCAGTTACAGGTGTGGCTGATATAGAAATTAACGAAAAAGCATTAGGCGAACTGGTAGAACAGGAGAAAAAGAACAGAGGCATAGCATAAAAACAGGCTTTCTTCTACATTATGTATTATGTAGAAGAAGGCCTGTTATTTTGTCAAATTTTTTAGTTAAAATTTTTTAGATAAAAGTATTGACATTTTCTGTTAAAAAAGTAAAATGTGATTAGTTAAAAAATTTTAACTAAAAATATCAAACAATAATTTTGTGAAAAATGGAGGATTCAAAAATGTTCGAAAAGGTTAAATCAATTATCGCAGAGACACTTAATTGTGAGGAAGACAAGATTACACTTGAGGCAAATCTTTTTACAGATTTAGGAGCTGATTCACTTGACGCTATGGAGCTTAGCCTTGCAATCGAGGAGAACCTTGGAGTTTCAATCACAGACGAACAGATGGCAGAAATCAAGACAGTTGGAGATATCGTTAATATTTTAGGAGAATAAGAGAAGATGGAGTTAGAGCAGATTTTTAAAATCATGGAGAAGTTTGATGCTTCTGAAAGCTCCTACTTAGAATTACAGCTGGCTGATGATTACATAAAGCTTAAGAAGCCATCTAATGAAACAGTAGTTCAGATGGCTTCACCAAATGTAGTAAGCATGGCGGCTGCTTCACCGGTTGCACCAGTAGGCGCAGTTGGTGAGGCAGACCAGGCAGCTGGTCAGGCGGAGACTACAAAGACAGTTGATGAGAAGGATTATGTGAAGGCACCACTTGTAGGTGTATTTTATGAGGCTTCATCACCTGAGCAGGATCCATATGTAAAGGTTGGTAGTCGTGTTTCTAAGGGAGATACACTTTGCCTTATCGAGGCAATGAAGATGATGAATGAGGTCACAGCACCAAAGGATGGTGTTGTCAAAGAGATACTCGTGGAAAACGGAGATATGGTGGAATATGATGCACCACTATTTATCATAGAATAGAGGAGTAGAGTTGTGTTTCGAAGAATATTAATCGCCAACAGAGGCGAAATTGCTATAAGAATAATAAGAACATGTATAGAGATGAATATTGAGACGGTTGCAGTTTATTCAACAGCTGACAAGGATTCATTGCATGTTAAGCTGGCTACAGATGCAGTTTGTATAGGTCCGGCAAAGGCGTCAGACAGTTATCTGAATATGAAGAACATTCTTATGGCAGCCACAGAGAAAAATTGTGATGCCATTCATCCAGGCTTTGGTTTTTTGTCAGAGAACAGTGATTTTGCAAGATTATGTGAAAGCTGTGGAATAGCATTTATTGGTCCAAAGGCGGATGTAATTGACCTTATGGGCAATAAAGCAATGGCTAAAAAACTTATGCGTGAGGGAAATGTACCTGTAGTTCCCGGAACAATAGGTGCGGTTTCAGATTTTAAGGAAGTGGAGGATATCGCAAAGGAAATAGGATATCCGCTTTTATTAAAAGCATCAGCCGGCGGCGGTGGACGTGGAATGCGTCGTGTATATAAGAGCGAAGATTTAAAGAGCTTATATGATGAGGCAAAGGCTGAGGCGAGAGCATGTTTTGGAAATGATGAGATGTATGTAGAAAAGCTCATCCAGCACCCAAGACATATAGAGTTTCAGATTCTCGCAGATGAGCATGGCAACGTAGTTCATCTTGGAGAGAGAGACTGTTCGATTCAGAGAAAGAATCAGAAGTTAATAGAAGAAAGCCCATGCATGAGATTATCAGATGAGCTCAGAGCAAAAATGGGTCAGGCTGCTGTAAATGCAGCGAAGGCATCCGGATATACAAATGCAGGAACAGTAGAATTTGTACTGGATGAAGACGACAATTTCTATTTTATAGAGATGAATACAAGAATACAGGTTGAGCACGGTGTTACAGAGATGGTAACTGGTCTTGATCTGATAAAAGAACAGATTAGAATAGCATTTCACCAGCCGCTTGAGATGTCACAGAATGACGTTGTTTTGAACGGACATGCGATGGAATGCAGAATCAATGCCGAAGATCCGGCATGTGGATTCAAGCCAAATTCAGGAAAGATTAGTTTTCTAAATTTACCTGGAGGTCCGGGAGTACGTGTTGATACACTGCTTTACAACGGATATGAGACTAGTCCTTTTTATGATTCAATGATGGCAAAGATAATTGTGCATGCGCCTACGCGTCTTGAGACAATTAGAAAAATGAGAAGAGCATTAATAGAGCTTACAACCGAGGGCATTACTACGACGGGAGATTTCGATTATTTCGTTTTACATCATCCTGATTTCATAAAGGGAAATTACAATGTAGATTTCATAGAAAATAATATTGATGAGATTTTGTCATGGAATGAGTTTGGAGAAGACGATGACTGAATTATTTGATAAAAGAAAAGGAAAATTTCAAAACCTTAGAAAAAACAGAGAGACGCACAGACAGACGAAGGCTGTTGAAATTAAAAACAGCGTAGATGTAAATGAATTGTTTATAGAATGCAGTAAGTGCAAGAAAGAATACAGCAAAGTACAGATTCGTTCATCTTTGTATGTTTGTCCGGGATGTGGGCATCATTATACGATGCCACCGGAGAAGAGAATACGAAGCATAGTGGACGAGGGAAGCTTTAAGGTATTCAATTATAAGTTCCCTGAGATAGATCCTCTCAATTTTGAGGGATATGTGGATAAGAAACAGGAGCTTAGAGACAAATTACATACATCGGATGCTGTTATATCAGGCGTTGGTGCAATTAAAGGAAGAAAAGCTGTTATTGCTGTTATGAATAGTAAATTCATGATGGCAAGTATGGGAGTGGAAGTCGGTGAGACCATTACACGTGCAGCTGAGTACGCAACTGACAATAAGCTTCCACTTATTATCTTTACAGCCAGTGGTGGTGCCAGAATGCAGGAGGGAATTGTTGCTCTCATGCAGATGGCAAAGACAAGTGCAGCAATAGAAAGATATAAAGAAAAGGGCGGATTATATGTTGTTTGCTTTACACATCCTACAACAGGTGGTGTAAGTGCAAGCTTTGCCGGCCTTGGAGATATTAATCTTGCTGAACCTGATGCACTTGTTGGTTTTGCCGGACCGCGTGTTATTGAGCAGACAATAGGTCAGAAGCTGCCTGAAGGCTTCCAGAGATCAGAGTATCTTATGGATCATGGCTTTGTAGATCAGATTGTAAGCAGAGACAGAATGCGTGATACGCTAGGTCAGATACTGATGCTTCACAATGCACCAATAGTAAGAGGATAAGGTTATGTTTTTAGAGATAGATGAAATAATTAATGAAAAGCTTATAAATGATATTCCGCTTTCAGCAATGGATAAAGTCAATCTTGCAAGAGATGCGAGAAGACCAAAGATACAGGATTACATAGATAATCTTTTTACTGATTTCTTCGAGCAAAAAGGTGATATGCTTGGAAAAGAAGATGGAAGTATAATGGGTGGAATCGCATTGTTTCATGGAACTCCTGTTACAATAGTGGGACACAAAAAAGGAAACAATCTTGAGGAGAACCTGACCTGTAATTTCGGTATGCCTGGTCCAGAAGGATACAGAAAAGCACTCAGACTTATGAAACAGGCAGAGCGTTTTGGCAGACCTGTGATTACTTTTATCGATACACCGGGTGCATATCCGGGACTTGAGGCAGAGCAATATGGACAGAGTCAGGCAATTGCTGAGAATCTTGCGATAATGAGCACATTAAAGGTTCCTGTTATTGCAATAGTAACAGGTGAAGGCAGCAGTGGTGGTGCTTTGGCAATTGGTGTTGCAAACAGCGTACTGATGCTTGAAAATGCTATATACTCAATTCTTTCACCAGAAGGATTTGCGTCTATATTGTGGAAGGATTCAACAAAAAAAGAGCAGGCAAGTGAATATATGAGACTAACAGCGCAGGATTTGTTAGAGCTTGGTGTGATTGACCGCATCGTAAAAGAGCCAAAGGGCGGAGCGCACAGAAATCCTGGTAAGCTGTATGATGTACTTGATTTAATGCTTACAAGAGAGCTTATTTCCTATGAAGGAAAGAGCGGCAATGAGCTTCAAAAACACAGATATAAGAAGTTCAGACTTATGGATGAAAAATTTCAAACACTAGGAAGGAACAGATAAATGGATGGATTAAGAATAATATCCACTGGACATTATGCTCCCGACAGAGTGGTGACAAATGATGATTTAAGCAAAATTGTTGACACTTCTGATGAATGGATTACAGAAAGAACCGGCATAAAGAGACGTCACTTCTGCAATGATGATGAAGGTAACGTGTCAATGGCTGTAAAAGCAGCGAAAGTTGCACTTGAGAAGGTTGATATAGATATCAGTGAAATTGGATGTCTGGTAGTATCTACTTTTTCAGGAGATTACCTGGTGCCATCGGCAGCATGCCAGGTACAGGAAAAGCTTGGCATGAGAGATGATGCAATATGTTTTGATTTGAATGCAGCATGTTCAGGCTTTGTATTTGGAATGGAGACGATTAGAGGTCTTTTGCTACAGAGTGATAAGAAATATGGTCTTCTGATTGGAAGTGAATGTATTTCAAGACGACTTGATATGCAGGACAGAGGTACATGTATTTTATTCGGTGATGGTGCTGGTGCTGTATTATTTACATTAGATGCAGATAAGAGCTACACAAGTGTGTTTGGATGCCACGGAGATTTGGAGGTTATTAATGTACCCAATGATGCAAACGAACCGGGAAGAGTTCATATGGCAGGGCAGGCAACATACAAATTCGCCGTAAGTACAGTTCCAAAGCTTATTAAGAAAGTAGTATTAAAAGCCGGAATAGAGTTTGAAGATATTGATGCATATATATGTCATCAGGCAAATGCCAGAATACTTGATGCTGTTGCAAAGCATTTGAAGCAGCCGAGAGAAAAGTTTTTCTTTGATCTCGATGAATATGGAAATACTTCAGCAGCGAGTGTGGCGATAGCACTTAGTGATGCAATTGATAAAGGTTTTGTTAAACCGGGACAGAAGATTCTTCTTTGTGGTTTTGGAGCAGGGAAGACCTGGGGCGCAATTATTATTGATTTATAGTGGAGGAACTTATGAAATTACAAGATTTGTTACATACAAAATACCCAATTATTCAAGGTGGAATGGCAAATATTGCTACTGGTGAGTTCGCAGCAGCAGTTTCAAATGCAGGAGCACTCGGTCTTATCGCATCAGGCGGAATGGACCATGTAAAGCTTAAAGAGGAGATAGACAAATGTCGTGCTCTTACAGATAAGCCATTTGGTGTAAACCTTATGCTTATGAATCCGGATGCTGATGCAATAGCAGAGCTTTTATATGAGGAGAAGATTCCTGTAATTACAACTGGTGCAGGAAATCCTGGAAAATATATGGCAAAGTGGAAAGAGAATGGCAGTATGGTAATACCGGTATGCGCAAGTGTTCTTCTTGCAAAGAAGATGGTTGAGGCAGGTGCTGATGCGATTATCGCAGAAGGTGGCGAGAGCGGTGGTCATGTAGGAGATATGACAACAATGACTCTTCTTCCACAGATGGTTGATGCACTTGATGTTCCTGTAATAGCAGCAGGTGGTATTGCTGACGGACGTCAGATGGCTGCTGCATATGTACTTGGTGCATGTGGTGTTCAGATTGGAACATGTCTTCTTGTAAGTGAGGAGTGTCCAATTCATGAGAATTACAAGAATGCTCTTATCAAGGCAAAGGATAACGGAACAACTGTTACAGGACGTTCACAGGGAGCACCAGTCAGAATTCTTAAGAATCGTATGGCAAGACAGTACTTAAAGCTTGAAAAAGAGGGTGCTGACAAGATGGAGCTTGAAAAGATTACACTGGGTGGTCTTAGAAAAGCTGTTTTAGATGGTGATGTCGATATGGGTTCAGTTATGGCCGGTCAGGTTTGCGGACAGCTTACAGAAATCAGACCAATTGCTGATATCTTAGAAAATATGTATACAGATGCACAGAAGAAGCTTGAAGAGATGGGAAGGAGAACAATCTAATGGTTGGATTTATATATGCCGGACAGGGCAGCCAGAGAGTTGGAATGGGAAAAGACTTCTATGAAGAGTATCCTCTTTTTGCAAAGACTTATGACAATGCACCTTCATATGTAAAGGAATATTGTTTTGATGGTCCTGCTGAGACTCTTGGACAGACAAGATATACACAGCCATGTATGGTTGCATTTGCTGTTGGAGTAACAAATCTTCTCAAAGAAGAAGGAATAGTTCCTGATTATGCATGTGGACTTAGCCTTGGAGAATATTCTGCACTTTATACGGCAGGTGTATTTACTGAGGAAGAAGTAATAGATCTTGTAGCATTCAGAGGTGCTGCGATGGAGGAAGCTGTTGTAGGCAGAACAGCAAAGATGGCAGCAGTTCTTATGATGGATAGAGAGACAATAGAGGCATGCTGTAAAGAGGCACAGGAGAATGTAGGAGACGGACTTATAGTAAGTGTTGCGAACTACAACTGTCCTGGACAGATTGTTATCTCGGGAGATGAAAAGGCTGTAGACGAGGCTGTTAAGCTTCTTCAGGAAAAAGGTGCAAGAAAAGTTATTCCTCTTGCTGTAAGCGGACCATTCCATACATCGCTTATGAAGCCGGCAGGAGATAAGCTTGCGAAGAAATTTGAGGAGATTAACTTCGGAGAGCCTTCTGTAAAGGTAGTATATAACAAGACTGCTACAGAGATTCAGGATGGGGAGACTATTCAGGGATTGCTCGAGCAGCAGGTACAAAGCAGTGTTTATTTAGAGGACTCAATCCGCTATATGATTTCAAAGGGGGTTGATACTTTTATTGAAATCGGACCAGGAAAGAGCGTTAGCAAATTTGTAAAGAAGATAGATAAAGATGTGAAGATGATGAGTATCGATTCTGTTGCAGATTATAAGGAAGTTGTAAGTGCTTTGAAAGGAGGCTGCAATGAGTAATAGAGTAGCATTAGTTACAGGCGGAAGCCGTGGTATTGGAAAAGTAATTTGTATTGAATTATCAAAAAAGGGATACGATATTATAACATGTTACAGCCATGGGAAAGAGGCTGCAGAAGAGACTGTTAAGCTTTGTAAAGAAAACGGAGTAAACGCAGTAGCATATGAAGCTAATGTTGCAGATGCAGCTGCAGTTTCAGAGCTTTTTGCCAAGATTAAGGCAGAGCATGGCGGAGTAGATGTTGTTGTTAATAATGCCGGAATCACAAAAGATAATCTTATTCTTAGAATGAGTGAGGCTGATTTCGACCAGGTAATAGATATTAACCTTAAAGGCGCATTCCTTTGTTGTAAAGAGGCTGCAAAGCAGATGCTTAGAAAGGGTGGACGTATTATCAATATCAGCAGTGTAGTTGGTATAAGCGGAAATGCCGGACAGGCAAATTACGCATCAAGTAAAGCTGGTCTTATCGGACTTACAAAGTCTCTTGCAAAGGAGCTTGGTGGTAAAGGAATCACAGTAAATGCAGTAGCACCTGGATTTATCATGACAGACATGACAGCAGAGCTTTCAGACGAACAGCAGAAATACTGGGAACAGCAGATTCCTAGAAAAAGACTTGGAAAACCGGAAGATATTGCAAATGCAGTTTGCTTTTTAGCAGATGAGCAGAGTGATTATATAACAGGACAGGTAATTGCTGTTGATGGCGGAATGGCTATGTAGACAAGGAGAGTAGTATGAAAAGACGTGTTGTTATTACAGGAATGGGAACTGTAAATCCTATTGGAAACAGTGTAAAAGAAGCATGGGAGAGCGTAAAGAATAATAAGTGTGGTATCGCACCAATCACAAGCTTTGACACAACAGACTTCACAGTTAAGCTTGCTGGTGAGGTAAAGGGCTTTGATGCTGATGCTCTTTTAGGCAAAAAAGAATGTAAGAGAATGGACAGATATACACAGCTTGCACTCGGTGCAGCTATTGAAGCTGTCGATGATAGCGGAATTGATTTTGAGAAAGAAGATACAGCACGTTGCGGTGTTATTGTATCAAGTGGTATTGGTGGTCTTAAGACTATTGAAGATGAGCACGCAAAGGGACTTCAGAGAGGCTTTAACAGAATCTCACCTTTCTTTATTCCGATGGCTATTTCAAATATTGCAGCAGGACAGATTGCAATTAGATATGGATTACATGGAATGTGTACATGTGTTGTAACAGCATGTGCAAGTGGAAACAACGCAATCGGAGATGCATTCCGTCATGTAAGAGATGGTTATGCTGATGTGATGGTATGTGGTGGTAGCGAAGGCTGTATAAGTGAGCTTGGAATTGGTGGTTTTGCATCACTTAAGGCATTAAACACAACTGATGATGTTACAAGAGCATCTATTCCATTTGACAAAGAAAGAAATGGATTTGTAATGGGTGAAGGTGCCGGTATCCTTATTATTGAGGAGCTTGAGCATGCTAAGAAGAGAGGTGCCAAGATATATGCTGAGATAGCAGGATATGGCGCTACTTG
Organism: Agathobacter sp.; assembly: GCA_034100525.1. Classification (GTDB taxonomy): domain Bacteria; phylum Bacillota; class Clostridia; order Lachnospirales; family Lachnospiraceae; genus Roseburia. The sequence goes on along the minus strand of JAXELM010000047.1, from coordinate 5,971 downwards.
TGATGCACATCATATCACAGCTCCAGATCCGGAAGGAACATGGGGAGCAGAGTGTATGAAGCTGGCTGTTTCAGATGCAGATATGAAGCCGGAGGATATTGATTACATTAATGCACATGGTACTTCTACACATCTCAATGACAGTGGAGAGACAAAAGCTATTAAGAAAGCTTTTGGCGATTATGCATATAAGCTTATGGTTAGCTCAACAAAATCAATGACAGGTCATATGCTTGGTGGTGCAGGTGCTGTTGAAGCAGTATTTACAACAATGGCTGTAAATGATGATTTTGTACCAGCTACACTTAACTACAAAGTACCTGATGAAGAGTGTGATCTTGATATCGTGCCAAACGAAGGAAGAAAAGCAACTGTAAGAGCTGCATTATCAAATACACTTGGATTTGGTGGACACAATGCAACTATATTAATTCGCAAATTCGAGGAGTAATAAAATGGAACTTAATTCAAATCAGATACAGGAAATACTTCCACACAGATATCCTTTTTTATTAGTGGATAGAATTATTGAGTGTGAACCAGGAAAATCAGCAAAGGGTATCAAATGCATCAGTGCAAATGAGATGCAGTTCCTTGGACATTTTCCACAGCAGCATGTAATGCCTGGAGTACTTCTTATAGAAGCTCTTGCACAGGTTGGTGCAGTTTCACTTCTTACAATGGAAGAGAATAAAGGAAAGCTTGCATTTTTTGGAGGAATCAAGAATGCAAGATTTAAAAAGCAGGTTACACCAGGAGATGTAGTTGAGCTTTCTTGTGAGCTTATTACACTCAAGGGACCGCTTGGAATTGGAAAGGCTGTTGCAACAGTTGATGGTGAAGTTGCAGTAACAGCAGAACTTTCTTTTGCAATAGGTAAATAATTATGCTATGTTTTATAAATCAGTAGTGGCATTAAATTATGCTTCTGCTGATTTATAATTATAATGAGGGTGAGAAAATGATAGAACAAAATTTATCGGATGTGTATATGAAATTTAAAGTGCATTTTTATCAGGAAGTGTTTGCGCAGATTCATTCAAGGGAAACTTCACTTTCGGCAGTTGAAGTGTTCTGTGTAGAGGTTATTCATGCACTTAATGAGCCGACAGTTAATGAATTTGCAAATTTTATACAGGTATCATCTCCTAATGCTGCGTATAAAGTAAACAGCCTGATTCAAAAGGGATATATTGTTAAAGTTCAATCGGATACAGATAAAAGAGAGTTTCATTTGAGACTTACAGATAAATACTATGATTATTTTGATTTAAGCCAGTCTTATATCAGCAAGGTATCGAAAAGAATAGAGGAGAGATTTACAACAGAGGAATTAAAGTTATTAGACAAGGTTCTTGATATAACGTCTCATGAACTGATGTCAGAAATTGATATTCCGGATATGGAAATTGACAGATAATTATAATTGTATATTATATTGTTTTGTTGTATAATAGGGCCGATATGATTAAATATTTTCTTTGGGGGGAAATATGTTGAATAAACACAAGCAGATGAACTGGAAAAATAAAACGGACAGGTCAGCAGAACTGTATCAGGCATTGAGCGAAGATTATCACAGTGTATATTATGTTGATTTTGTGAATAATAGAATTCAACCATATCGATTAAGTGAATTTATTGAGCGTGATTATGGCGAGTTTTTTTATTCTAATCCACCATATGAACAGGCTATACAGGGGTATATTGAACGGAATGTATTAGAAGAAGAGAAGTCTGATATGAGACGTATTGTGTCATATCAGAATCTTAAAGTGCAGCTTGCAAGGCAGAATGTATTTATGCATGATTTCCATGTTATTCGTGATGGCAGCGTCTTTTTTTCAAGGATGAAGGTAGTAAAGCTTGGAAAAACAGATGAGCTTGAGGAAGCTGTTATGGGCTTTGCCAATGTGGATACTGTAAAGCAGAAAGAACTCGAAAGACTCGCATATATTGATAGTGTGACAGGTGGATATAATTATACATATTTTCAGGAACACCTCAAGAAAGAGACAAGAAAAGGATGGTTTGTATCTATTGATATTCGTTCATTCAAAATAGTTAATGATGTTTGCGGAATGCAGCAGGGGGATATGGTTTTGCAGGAGGTTGACAGGATTATATCTCAATATATTGAACCGGACGAGCTTATGGGACATGTGAATGCAGACCATTTTGTAGTCTTTTTGTCAAAAAGAACGAACGAGGATGTCGAGCGCATTCTTAAATTTATATCAGATGAGATAAATTGTTTATCGTCAAAGATGGATATACCTCGAATTGGTGCTTATTTTGGCGTGACAGAATGGGTTACCGGCAAGCGTGTTACAGTGGCTTTCAATGAAGCGAATAAGGCAAAGCACAATATTAAAACAAGAAAAGATATATATTATGCATTCTACAGAAAAGAAGACAGTGACAGAAGCCATGAAGAGAAGATGATGATGTCTGCTTTTGATGAAGCTATAGAGAATGAGAATTTTGAAGTATGGTATCAGCCGAAGTATTCTCCTATAACGGGAGAGATAACAGGTGCTGAGGCTTTGGTCAGGTGGAGAAGATATGATGGAGAGATGATATCTCCGGGAAGATTTATTCCAATTTTTGAAAAGAATGGTCTTATCAGGATTCTAGATGAATATGTTTTTCGTCATGTATGTATGCAGCAAAAGAGATGGATTGATACGATTGGACGAACAGTTCCTGTGTCAGTCAATCTTTCAAGATCAAGCTTGTATTTTGAGAATGTAGTAAAGCAGTACAGAGATATTGTTGATGAAGCCGGAATTCTCCCGGAGCTTGTTCCAATTGAGATTACAGAGAGCATTACGATTGACAATCAGGATATAAAGGAGCTGGCTGAAGAATTTTATCAGGCTGGATTTCCTCTTCATATTGATGATTTTGGAACAGGTTATTCGTCGCTTGCGATGCTTAACATGATTAAGTTTAATACGCTTAAGCTTGATAAGAGCCTGATTGATTATATAGGTAATTACGGCGGCGACCAGTTACTAAGACATACAGTTTCTCTGGCAAAGGAGCTTGGACTTCATATTACGGCTGAGGGTGTAGAGAATGCTGAACAGGTAGACTTCCTTAAGACTCTTGACTGTGATAATATACAGGGATTTTTCTATTCAAAGCCGATGAAGGAGGAATCATTTCAGGAGAAGCTGGTAGAAGAAAAGATAAGCGATGTTTATATATATCGAAAAGGGCAGAAAATAACCTATGCAATGATTGTTGACAGACTTCGTGCCGGAATAGGTACTTCTACGTTGAAGGATAATCATGGACATATGGCTGTTCAGATAAATGTAACTGGCGAGGGTGCGGGAGAACTGTATATTGAGATAAATGATTACAAAATAGAAATACAGCCGTATCAATACTATGACAGAGATGCTCTTGTTACAATTTCATCGGAGGATTTGCTGGATATCATAAGTGGAAAACTAGAGGTAGAAGATGCATATCATGATGGCAGAATTAAGTATAATGGAGATGCGAAAATTCTGGTTGTATTAAATAAAATTATAAAAGAAAGAATCAAAAAGGAATCTTAGGATTCCTTTTTTGTTTATTTTTCACAAAAAATGCAAATGATATTTGTGAACGAATTTGACGGAATGTAATTGACTTTGACAAGTACCATAGATATAATTTAATTACAGATGAATGATATTGAACGAATATGAACGAAAAAGAAAGAGAAGATGTATGTTAACAGAAGAAAGATTTTCAAAAATATTGTCAATAATAAATAGCGAAGGAAGTGCAACGGCTCAACATCTTATGAATGAGCTTGGTGTATCAGAATCTACGATACGACGTGATTTAAATACAATGGATCAAAAAGGTCTACTCATTAAGGTTCATGGAGGTGCAATCGCAAAAGGACAGGATATTAAGACTTTTGACGAAGCAGTAAATAATAGAAAACAGCAAAATACAGAGCAGAAAATTGCAATTGCAAAATACGCTGCATCGCTTATTGATGATAATGATTTTGTTTATATTGATGCTGGAACAACTACAGAGCTGATGATTGATTACATACAGGCATCTGATGTGACATTTGTAACTAATGCATTTTCACATGCAAAGAAGTTGTCGGACAAAGGGTACACAGTATATATACTTGGTGGCGAGTTTAAACCTACTACTGAAGCAATTGTAGGAGAAGAGGCTGTCGTATCACTTGATAAATACAATTTTACAAAAGGTTTCTGGGGCACTAATGCAATAAGCAGAAAGAATGGATTTACAACTCCGGAAGTGAAGGAAGCCATGGTCAAAAAAAAATCAATGGAGTCTTGTTCTAAGAAATACATTTTGGCGGATGGCAGTAAGTTTAATAAGGTATCAAGTGTTAAGTTTGCGGATTTTGAAGAAGCTTATATCATTACTGAAAATCCAGTCACAAATGGATATGAAAATTGCAAAAATATTTTGGAGGTGTAGTGGATGATTTATACAGTGACATTTAATCCTTCTTTGGATTACATCGTTAGTGTTAAGGATTTTAGAACAGGTATTGTAAACAGAACCACGGATGAGATTATTTTCCCGGGAGGAAAAGGAATCAATGTCTCTATGGTGTTAAAAAATCTTGGATACGACAATACTGCGATGGGATTTATGGCTGGATTTACAGGTGAAGCAATCTGTAACATGCTTCAGAAGAAAGGTGTTACAACTGATTTTATTACAGTTGAAAAAGGTGTAAGTCGTATAAATGTTAAGTTAAGGTCAGATGAGGAAACTGAGATAAACGGTCAGGGGCCTGAGATTGAAGCCAGAGATATAGATAAGCTGTATAGAAAGCTTGATGTATTAGAGGATGGAGATACGTTGGTCTTAGCCGGAAGTATTCCGGATGTAATGCCGCAGTCAATATATATGGAGATCATGAAATATCTCGAGAAAAAGAATATTTACATTGTAGTTGATGCCACCAGAGATCTTCTTGTAAATGTTCTTGCATATAGACCATTTCTTATTAAGCCAAATAACCATGAGCTCGGGGAAATATTTGGTGTAGAAATCAAGAATAAAGATGACGTGGTCGCATATGCCGAAAAGCTTCAGGAGAAAGGGGCAAGAAATGTTCTTGTATCCATGGCTGGAGATGGTGCTGTTTTGGTAACGGAGGATGGCAATGAATTCCAGGCTGAGGCACCAAAGGGAAAGGTGGTCAATTCGGTGGGAGCTGGCGATTCCATGGTAGCTGGTTTTATAGCCGGATTTTTATCCACAAGGGAATATATGCAGGCTTTTAAAATGGGAGTATGTACAGGCAGTGCAAGTGCATTCTCAGAAGAGCTTGCAACCAAAAAGGAAGTAGAGGAACTACTAAAACAAAACGAAGAATTATTTTAGGAGGAAAAAAATGAGAATCAGAGATTTACTCGACGTCAGAAGCATCAGGCTTGATGGTGTGGCAAATGATAAAGCCGATGTTCTTAACCAGATGGTTGAGCTGATGTCGAAAAGCGGGAAAATTAATGACGTAGAAACTTATCGTAAGGGCGTTTTTGCGAGAGAAGAGGAAGGTACTACCGGTATCGGTGAGGGAATTGCGATTCCACATTGCAAATCAAAGGCTGTATCAAAACCGGGACTTGCAGCTATGGTTGTACCTGATGGGGTAGAGTATGAGGCCTTAGATGGTGCACCAGTCAATTTATTGTTTTTAATTGCAGCACCTGATACAAAAGAAAATGTACATCTTGACGTACTTAGCAAATTGTCAGTGCTTCTTATGAATGAGGATTTTACAAATGGACTTAAAAATGCAAAGTCTGTTGAAGAATTCATGACTGTAATTGACAGATTTGAGAACGAGAAGGATGAGGAAACCGTGGAGAAGAATAATGGATATGATGTTGTGGCGGTAACTGCGTGTCCAACAGGAATTGCACATACTTACATGGCTGCAGAGGCACTTGAGAAAAAAGCAGCA
>JAXELM010000004.1:0-11837 GCA_034100525.1 Agathobacter sp. | reverse complement strand
TGCAGGATTTCAAGAACAGCTCAGGATAGATTGTCAAAGCATGTTGCTGTTGAAATTGATTATCAGAATTTGAAACGGCAGATGGAATTTCAGGGAATCTGGCAGAATGTGATTGATAATTCAAGCTCGAATATAACAGTGCTTGTCAATGAAGCATTGAGATATTTCCTGAACTACTTTAACAATGATAAAGCAGTTTATATCAGATACAAGGGACATGATGCCGAGATACTTTTTAATAATTCAGATATCGAACTTACAGACGGTATATTAGAGGATATACGTGTCTGCTTAAAGCAAAATCCGGATGGATTTGCAGTGTCGAAAGTGAGCGACAACTTCTTTGAACATCTGGATTTGATTTCATACTTTGGTGTGGACGAGGTATGCTCTTTCGTTGCTATTCCGTTTATGTCGAATGGAAAAGTCCAGTCTGTGTTTATTACATATGTGCTGATGAAGGACAACTGGCATAATTCAATTAACAGATATATGCTAAATGAGGATGATTTAAGCATTTATAAGTTGCTTTTCAGAGAACTGTACAACGCCGTAAACAGACTTGATGCAAGTAAGCAGATTAGAGTGATGAACAGGCAGCTTGCACAGAACGCTATTACAGATATGCTTACCGGGTTATATAATAGAGCCGGTCTGTATAAGGGTGTACAGAATATGAAGGATGATGTGGCGATTCTATTTTTGGATTTGGATAATTTTAAGCCATATAACGATACCTTTGGTCATGATGCCGGTGATATTGTGCTGGTTGGAATGGCAAATATATTCAAGGAAGTTACAGACAAGAAGGGCTTTGTATGCAGATATGGCGGGGATGAATTTATTATTGTTGCACATACTACAGACAAAGAAACACTGGAGAAAATGGTGCATGAAATCTATAGCAGAATTGAAGCCGCAGATGGTTTCGTAAAAGAACTTAAAGAAAAGCTTGGTCGTGATATAAGTATTGATGAGAATAAGAGACTTACTGTTTCAATAGGAATAGCTTTACGCAATGAATCGGATAAAAGTATTGATGACACAATCAAGCGTGTGGATGATTTGATGTATACCGTTAAAACAAATGGCAAAGGAACTTACGCATTTATATGAGAATGAATGTACCGGAACATGTCAATTTCATAATAGACAGACTGTATGACAGTGGCTTTGAAGCATATGCTGTGGGTGGATGCGTAAGAGATACCTTGCTAGGGAGAAATCCTCAGGATTGGGATATCACCACCTCAGCTACGCCGCAGCAGGTGAAGAAGCTCTTTGAGAGAACTATTGATACAGGAATCGAGCATGGTACGGTAACAGTGATGCTTGACCATGTGGGCTATGAGGTGACCACATACAGGATTGATGGTGAGTATGAGGACTCAAGACATCCCAAGGATGTGACATTTACCTCGAATCTGATAGAGGACTTAAAGAGAAGAGATTTCACCATCAATGCGATGGCATACAATGACAAAGATGGATTGATTGATGCCTTTGATGGGATTGGAGATTTAAATAACGGTATAATTCGCTGTGTTGGAAATCCTCTTGAGAGATTCTCGGAGGATGCACTCAGGATGCTTCGGGCTGTCAGATTCGCTGCTCAGCTGGGGTTTTCAATTGAGGAGAATACGAAGCGGGCGATAGAGGAGCTTGCACCTACTATTGAGAAAATAAGTGCAGAAAGGATACAGATTGAGCTTGTTAAGCTTCTTGTATCTGCGCATCCGGAGGAGATAAAGACAGTGTATGAGCTTGGCTTGTCACGAATTATTCTTCCTGAGTTTGACAGGATGATGCAGACTCCTCAGAATAATAAGCATCATATTTTTTCAGTGGGAGAGCATACAATTCAGACTCTTATGAATGTAAGGGCGGATAAGATACTGCGCCTTACGATGCTGTTTCATGATGTGGCAAAGCCTGTATGCAGGAGCACTGATGAGGAGGGACAGGAGCACTATTATAAGCATCCTAAAGTCGGTGCAGAAATGACAAAGGATATATTAAAAAGGCTTAAGTTTGACAATGATACGATAAAGAGAACCTGCAAGCTTATAGAGGCGCATGATGATAGACCGCAGATATCGTCAAGGAATATAAGACGAGCAATCAACCGAATCGGCGTTGAACAGTTTCCTGATATTTTTGAAGTGAAAAGGGCTGATATTTTAGGGCAAAGTGAATATAAGAAAAAAGAAAAACTTGCCTATGTCGACGAGTATGAGCGCACTTACGAGGAGATTATAAGTCAAAATCAGTGCATTCAGAAAAAAGACCTTCAGATAAATGGCAGGGATTTGATTGCTATGGGGATGAAGCCTGGCAAACAGATGGGTGAAGTGATTGACCAGCTGTTTGAGAGTGTGCTTGAGAATCCGGAGTTAAATGATAGAGAGAAATTAATCGAGCTTGCACATAAAAAGATGACCTCTTTCATATGATAAACAGATATGTGAATCATATGAAGGGGGTATTTTTTTGTATAATCAGCCAGAAGTAGCATTAGAACAGTATGAGTTAGAAGTGAAGAAAGTGATAAGGGGCAGAGGTGCCTACATATGTCAAACCAATCAGGGAATGAAGATGCTTGTACCCTTTAAAGGTTCTAATGAGAGAGCGGATACGATAAGGCAGGTTCTGATATATATAAAAGAAAACGGTATGGCTGTTGAGCAGATAAACCATACAAAGGAAGGGCAGGTTATATCGTATGACGATGCAGAAACGAAGTATCTGCTAAAGGATTATTATAAGGGAAGTGAGTGTAATCCGCACGAGTTAGAGGATATATATGAGGCAGCAGTAGTGCTTGGAAAATTGCATGACATCACTGGGAAATGTCAGGTTGTACCACCGGAATTTATGGTGCAGAGTACCAATAAGCTGTTAGATGATTGTAAAAAGCATAATAGAGAGCTTACAAAAATAAAGAATTTTATACGAAACAGGAAACAGAAAAATGAGTTTGAGATGCTTTTTTGGAATCACTATAAACATTTTCTTGAACATGCGCTTATATCTACGGAATGTCAGGACAGCATGATAATATGCCAGAAAAATATATGGTGTCATGGAGACTATAATTATCACAATATTTTGATTGGTGAGGAAGGAATTCTTCCAGTCAATTTTGAGATGATGTCTATGAATATGGCAATAAGTGATCTGGCAAATTATATGAGAAAAATTCTAGAGAAAAATCAGTGGAGTCTGACGGTTGGAAATACTATTTTGGAGGGATATACAAAGCATTGTAAGCTCACAGATGATGAGATAAGACACCTGGGATATATCCTGTTGTATCCTGAGAAATTCTGGAAAATAGCCAATCATTATTACAATGGTCACAAGGCGTGGGTGTCAGAGCGCGATATAGAAAAGCTAAGCAAGGTAATAGAGCAGGAGAATGAAAGGGTAGCCTTTTTGCAAAATATGTTTTCATTTACAATTTAATACTGTATACTGACAGTATGAGAAAAATAAATGGAAAAACAATAAGCAAAATTATATATGTGGTGCTCATGCTGACTGCTATCATGCTTGTGGGCTGTGGTAAATCGGAGGATGATGATGTTATTTTAAAGTTTAACAACAGCTTAAACACACAAAGCCCGGTGGAAAATGATACGACAGAAAGTACAGAGGCGGATAATGAGGATACGGACAATACCGCTTACAGGAATCAGTATCTTATACTTGAGATAAATAGCAAGAACGAGACAATGCGTGTATACAGATATGCCAATAAGATGGAATATATGTATTATTACAGCATGAATACGGCATTTTGCAATAAATATGGAAACAGGACAACTGTGGCAGCTTTTACGGCAGGTGATGTGGTAAGTCTCTCTGGTACTGATGAATTAGGTAAGGTACTTTGTGTACAGAAATCGGCAGATGTGTGGGTGTATGATGAGATATCGAGGTTTTCGTTTAGCGATGAAGGCAGGGTTCTTTCCATTGCCGACACTAATTACGAAATAGGCGAGGAGACATATATGTTTTCTGGCAATGATACGATAGAGGAGGATGCCATATCTGCTGATGACAAGATAACTGTAGTTGGCGTAGATAAGAAAATCCTTTCTGTTATAGTTACTACCGGGCATGGTATATTAAAGCTTAAGAATACGACATTGTTTGAAGGAAGCTTTATGCAGCTTAATAATGATATATTCACGGAAGTGACAAAGGATATGGAGATTGAGATTCCTGAGGGCAAATATAAGCTGACAGTCGCAAATAATGGCTGGGGTGGTACGAAAGATATAAAGATAAAACGTGGTAAGACAACTGAGGTAGACCTTGATAAGATAAAAGGAGATGGACCTAAGAAGGGCAGAATACTGTTTGAGGTTGATGTTGCATCGGCAAAGGTTTATATAGATAATCAGGCGATTGATATACAAAATCCTATTGAGCTGGTATATGGAGCGCATTCGCTAGTGGTTATGGCGGAAGGATATACGACATGGAGCAAGACTCTGTATGTTAATTCAGAAGAATCCACTATCATTATCACGCTTACAAATCAGGAAACTCAAAGTGGTTCAGGTACTAACTCTCAGTCGACGCAAAATTCACAATCGACGCAGGATTCGCAAAGTTCGCAGTCTACAGACAAAAAGGATAATACTGAGACTGAATCTAGTGAGAAAAAGGACTCAGCAGCAGATGAAATGCTGAAAGATTACATGTCAACCATATCGGATTTGCTTGATTCCTTTGATTAAATGGCGTTTTTTCTTGACAAATGCTAGAAAAACAAGTATATATAATGATGTAAGTAATTTGGGAAGGAAACTCGAATTATATATAATTAAAATCTAGAGGAGGAAATTCGACATGAACAAGGCAGAATTAGTTGCAGCAATCGCTGAGAAGGCTGAGATATCTAAGAAGGATAGTGAAGCAGCTTTAAAGGCATTTACAGATGTTGTTGCTGAGGAATTAAAGAAAGGTGAGAAAATCCAGTTAGTAGGTTTTGGTACATTTGAAGTAGCAGAGAGAGCTGCTCGTACAGGACGTAACCCACAGACAGGTGCAGAGATGACAATTCCAGCATCTAAAGCTCCAAAGTTCAAAGCTGGAAAAGCTTTAAAGGATGCTATTAACTAATCAGTAGAACCTTAAATATCGAATAACGATAAGGAAGCTGTAGCACATAGTGTTACAGCTTTTTGTTGACAAGAAGGAGAATCAATGAGACTAGACAAATTTTTAAAGGTTTCACGACTAATCAAAAGAAGAACTGTTGCCAATGAAGCGTGTGATGCGGGCAGAGTGCTGGTAAATGACAAGCCGGCAAAGGCATCAACGAATGTGAAGGTTGGCGATATAATAGAGATTGCATTCGGACAAAAGACTGTCAAAGTGAGAGTTCTTGATATACAGGACACTACCAAGAAGGAAGAAGCAAAGGATTTATTTGAATATATAGCATAAATCTGTGTTTGCTCCAATATACTATATAAGACAAGTATATGGAGGTTGACATGGCATATGGAAGAGAAGAATATTATCCCAACTCACAAAATTGTGCTCAATAATCGAAGGACAGGAAACTTTACCGGAATATTAGATGTGCTCTCATTTGATATCAATGAGATACTTTTAGAAACAGAAATGGGAATGTTACATATAAAAGGTAAAGATCTTCATGTAAACAGGCTAAACTTAGAGAAGGGAGAAGCCGATATAGAAGGTGAGATTGATTCGATGGCGTATTCGGAGATTCCAAGTCCGTCGGCAAAACACGAAGGTTTATTTGGTAAGATGTTTAGATAGTATACAAGGAGTATCTATGAGTAGAAGACGAAGAAGACGAAGAAATACTGGTGCGGCAAGTGTAACAATTATTGTTATTGCATTTCTTGCAGTAATGTCCGTTCAGATATATAAATTAAAGCAAAAGGATATTGAGTACGCGAAGAAAGAGGCTGCTGTGCAGCAGGAATATGATGCAGAAGCTGAGCGTACAAAGGATATAGATGAGCTTGCGAGCTATATGAAGACGACGGAGTACATAGAGGATATGGCGAAGAGTAAGCTTGGACTTGCATATGATAATGAGATAATTTACAAAGAGAGTGATGAATAAATGTTCATCACTCTTTTTTTATCAACATATTTCGTCAAGTGTTTTATTTGCAAAAACATATAATCAAGTGCGAATAATTGTGGAGGCGAAATAATGAAATCTGATAATTTTTTTATGACTTTACTACAGAAAGCAACAATGGGAATTTTGGGGTTTATGGCGGCGATGGTTGGCATAATGGGGTATTATCCGCTTATTCCGGCTTTTTATGGGACATACTGTCTTCGTGGAAAGAAGAATGGTCTGGCATATGTCGGACTTTTGTCGGGCATGTTTTTAAGAATGTCATTTCAGCCTTTTATGAAGTATCTCTTTATAATTGGTGTGATAAATATCGGTATCCGTTTTTACAGGTGGGCAAATAAGTCGTGCAGCGGATGGATTGCTGGGATTATCTCAGGAGTAGCAACGGTAGGGCTTAACTGTTCATGTGCCGCAATGGTAAAAGGATATAGTTATGAGATGACACTTGGAATCGGTGAAGGATTTCTGGTGGCGGGGGCAACAGTATTGCTTCATTATGTGGTCGAAATGGTGGTTGAACTGGAGTTTACTACAAATGACATAAGCCCAATTGTCCAATATAGTAATCATGATGTAAATGCAGACAAAACAGAGGCATTTGCAGTAGCGGTTGAGGAGCTGTCAAATGCATTTAAGGCTATGGATGTAAAAACAGAAAATGTGGGAAGTCGGAAAATTGAACTATTAGAGCAGGAGATTACAGGTCGCCTTTGTGCATGCTGTGAGGATTGTACAGTGTGCTGGAATGAAAACAGATTTTCTTTGTCAGATAGTATTAGAAGAATGCTTATGGCAGTTACTTCGCATATGTCGAGAGAGGAGATATGCCAGGGGAATTATGTAGAACAATGCAATCAGTATAAGGATATGGTGGATGAGGCGATAGAGGCTGTCGGGCGAATCGAACTGAATGAAGCGTGGCACAAAAGACTTCAGGAAAACAGACTTGTTATTGCCGGACAGTTAAATGCAATGTCGGATTTGCTTCATGGCTGGAAAGATGAATGCAGAAATTGTGATGATAGCAACAGAACGAAAATAGCAAGGATATCCTATGAGGCAAAGGAGCGCGGCATACTGACAGAGGAAATACATTTATTTGAAGATATAAGCCACAGAATTAAAATAAATGCAGTTGTAATGGGCAAATGGAATGGTGGAATTCCAATGAAAAACTTCAGACTTGCTGTGGAAAAGGCTACCGGACTTGAGCTTAGGGTGCAAAAGGATGCCAAGTCAATCATAACCAAAAATCCACAGCTTGTAAGCTTGTATGAGGATACCAGATTTTATACATTGCCGGGAATTGCATCCCAGAAGAAGAACGAATCGCCTGTAAATGGGGACAGCTTTGTATTGTTTGAATTAGATGATGGCAGATATAATGTCTGTTTGTCGGACGGAATGGGTTCGGGAAATGATGCAAGACGTGAGAGCGAGACGGTAGTGGACCTTATGGAAAAATTTATGGAGGCTGGATTTAAGAAGGAGACAGCTGTTAAGCTTATGAATTCAGCGATGGTACTTCAAGGAACAAAAGAGTCCTATTCGACGCTGGATTATGGAGAGCTTGATTTGTATACTGGAAAGCTTGAACTGTTAAAGGTTGGTGCGTCTGCAAGCTTCATCAAAAGAAAAGCTGATGTAGAGCTTATACGTGCAGACACTCTTCCGGCAGGCTTTGATGCAAACCAGGAGCTTTACAGTGTGAAAAAAACATTGCAGGACGGCGATTTCCTTGTAATGGTAACAGATGGTGTGTTAGAATATTTACATGCAGATAATCCGGAGGAATGTCTCATGCAGATAATAAGTGAGATAAGAACCGACAACGCAGGAGTGCTTGCAAAAAGTATATTAGAGCAGGTGCTTGAATGTACCGGAGGCTTTGCAATTGATGATATGACAGTATTAACAACAGGAATTTGGGAAAAATAATGAAACAAAAGATATACAGTTACATTCAGCAAAATCAGATAATTAATTCGGGAGACTATGTGCTCGCAGGGGTGTCGGGTGGTGCTGATTCTGTATGTCTTTTTTTAGTGCTTACTGAATTGCAGAAGAGAATTGACTTTGAACTTGAGGTCATACATGTAGAGCACGGAATAAGAGGAGACGAAAGTCAAAAGGATGCAGATTTTACAAAGAAGTTATGCGAATGCTTTGGAGTAAAATGTAATGTGGTTCATGTCGATGTGTTGTCATATGCCAGAGAAAATGGATTGGGATTGGAGGAGGCAGCAAGAATTCTGAGATACCAGGAATTTCGCAGGTGTGCCAAAGCTGTAAATGCGAAGGTGGCACTTGCGCATCATAAGGAGGATAATGCTGAGACAGTTCTTTTTCAGATGATACGAGGAAGCGGACTTCATGGGATGACAGGAATCAAGCCAATAAGACATGATGACGGCGTATGCTATATCAGACCTCTTTTGTGTGTGAGAAGATGTGAGATAGAGGAATATCTAAGGGGACAGAATCAGGAGTATTGTATTGATTCGACGAACTGTGACACAGACTATGACAGAAACAGGCTGAGACATCTGGTATTGCCGGAGCTTGAGAAGATTAATTCGCAGGCAGTTTCACATATTAATCGTACAGCACTGCGTCTGTCTGTGATTGAGGATTATGTGAATGAGCAGGTGCAGATTGCAGTTGGGCAGATACTTCGGGTAAAAGATGACAGATATACAATTGACATAGAAGGACTTATGGGATTGCATGAGGCAATACGTGATGAGTGTATTTTAGAGATTATAGGTGCGGCGGCTGGTAAAAAGAAGGACATTGGAGAGGTGCATGTCAGAAGCTTGCTTGAGTTATGCTACAGCCAGTCAGGAAAGCGCATCGACCTGCCGTATGGTATTATTGCATTCAGACAGTACGATGAAATAGTACTGTCGCAGGGAACATTTAATCAGGCGAAAATAGAAAAAAGTAAAAGAGAATATGAGATTTCGAAAGAACTGCTAGAGCGCATTCGTGAAAGTGGAAAAGAATATATTTTAGAAATTGATGGCCGTGATGAGAAATTCGTGTTTAATATTTTCAAATTTGACGGAGATTTGCAGAAAATTCCACAAAAACCATATACTAAATGGCTGTGTTATGATAATATAAGAAATAATTTTATTCTTAGAAAACGTGCATCAGGAGATTATATAATTAATGATTCTGATGGGCATAGGAAGAAAATAAAAGAGCTGTTTATCAATGAAAAAATACCTGCTGATAAGAGGGATGATGTCTGGCTTTTAGCAGATGGTTCGGAGATAGCAGTTGTGTTTGGTGTCAGAATAAGTGAGCGGTATAAACTCACAGCTGATACAAAAGAGGTATTAGAAGTACGTTATTGCGGAGGAAATAGCGATGGATTTTTCGAAGGAGTATAATATCAGTGTACACTTAACGGAAGAGCAGCTTAATAAGAGGATTGCTGAGATTGGTGCTGACATTACAAAGAAGTACAAGGGACAGTCAGTGTATCTGATATGCATTTTAAAGGGCTCGATATTTTTTACAACAGAGCTTGCAAAGAGAATAGAGCTTCCGATGACAATTGATTTTATGTCTGTATCAAGCTACGGTTCACAGACTGAGTCTTCAGGAGTTGTGAATATCAAGAAGGATTTGGAGTGCTCGATAGAGGGGGAGAATGTCATTGTTGTTGAGGACATCATAGACTCCGGAAATACCCTGAGTAAGCTGCTTAAGGTGTTGCAGCAGCGAAATCCAAAGAGTCTTACAGTTTGTACATTACTTGACAAACCGGACAGACGTGTGGTGGATGATGTAGTGGTTGATTATACGGGGTTTGTTGTTCCTGACAAATTTGTAGTGGGATACGGACTTGATTTTGACCAGCGTTTTAGAAACCTTCCATACATTGGTTTTATAGAAGATGAAAAATAAATAAAAGAAGAGGAGAATCAGATTTGAATATTAAGAAGAATAACAGTTTTAGGGGTGTGGGCATATATATTTTTATCATCCTGGCAGTGATATTTATCTGGTTATGGCTGGGACAGAATACTACATCGAATGCTTACACTAAGACAGATTTTGAGAAGGCACTCAAAAAAGGAAACGTAGTGTCTGTAGAGGTTGTGCAGAACAGGGAGATTCCTACCGGAAGCCTCAAGATTAAGATGAAAGATGATAAGAATGAGATATTGTATGTATCAGATGTCAATGAAATTCAGGCATTGATGGATGAATACAAATTTACCCAGTATACCTGCGATGATGTGCCGGCAGAAAGCTGGATTATGACGCTTCTTCCATATTTGCTGGTATTTGGTGCAATTTTCATTCTGTTTATGATTGCAAATAACAACGCTTCTTCACAAGGTGGCGGTGGTCGTATGATGAGCTTCGGTAAGAATCGTGCAAAGCTTATGACAGAGGAGGATAACAAGACAACCTTCGCTGACGTTGCCGGACTTAAGGAGGAGAAAGAGGAACTCGAAGAGATAGTAGATTTCCTTAAGGCTCCTAGAAAATATACAAAGCTCGGAGCAAGAATTCCAAAGGGTGTCCTTCTTGTAGGACCTCCTGGAACTGGTAAGACTTTACTTGCTAAAGCGGTGGCTGGTGAAGCAGGAGTGCCATTCTTTAGTATTTCAGGTTCAGATTTCGTTGAGATGTTCGTCGGTGTAGGTGCATCGCGAGTTAGAGACCTTTTTGAGGATGCCAAGAAGAATGCGCCATGTATCGTTTTTATTGACGAGATTGATGCCGTAGCAAGACGTCGTGGAACTGGTATGGGTGGTGGTCACGATGAACGTGAGCAGACACTTAACCAGATGCTTGTTGAGATGGATGGTTTTGGTGCAAATGAAGGAATTATCGTCATGGCAGCTACAAACCGTGTTGATATATTAGATCCGGCTATTATGAGACCGGGACGTTTTGACAGAAAGGTTGGGGTAGGAAGACCAGATGTAGGTGGAAGAGAAGAAATCCTCGGTGTACATTCACGCACAAAACCGCTTGCAGAGGATGTCGACCTTAAGCAGGTAGCGCAGACAACTGCCGGTTTTACAGGTGCAGACCTTGAGAATCTTCTCAATGAGGCAGCAATTATTGCGGCACGTGAGAATCGTGAATTTATCAAGCAGGATGATATCAGACGTGCTTTTGTCAAAGTTGGTATCGGAGCTGAGAAGAGAAGCCGTGTAATCTCAGACAAAGAGAAGAGAATCACAGCCTTCCATGAGGCAGGACATGCAATCCTGTTTCATTTGCTTCCAGATGTTGGACCAGTGTACACAGTTTCTATCATACCTACAGGAACCGGTGCAGCAGGCTATACAATGCCACTTCCAGAGAAGGATGAGATGTTCAATTCAAAGGGCAGAATGATACAGGAGATTATAGTTGGTCTTGGTGGACGCGTGGCAGAAGAGCTTGTTTTCGATGATATAACTACAGGTGCTTCACAGGACATCAAGCAGGCGACTAAGCTTGCAAGAGATATGGTCAAGAAATACGGTATGTCGGACAATGTTGGTCTCATCTGTTATGGAGATGATGATGATGAAGTGTTTATCGGTCGCGACCTCGCGCATACAAGAGGCTACAGCGAAGGTGTTGCCTCTGTCATTGATCAGGAAGTAAAGAAAATAATTGATGATGCTTATACAAAAGCCAAAGAAATGATTACATCGTACAGAAGTGTGCTTGATAAATG
>JAXELM010000261.1:0-2367 GCA_034100525.1 Agathobacter sp. | reverse complement strand
ATTGATGATAAATATCTTAATACAGAAGTAACAATCAAGTCACCGAGACTCACTCAGGAAATTGAGAAAATGATTTCTATGATGCGGATGTTAGATATGCAGATCGCTGTAAAGAAAAATGATGAAACATATCTTTTGGATGCAGGAGAAATTCTATATATTGAAGCTGTTGAGAGAAATACATTTATATATACAGAAGAATCTACATACGAGTCGGAATTAAAATTGTATGAATTAGAACAGCAGCTTGAAGAAAAGGATTTTATCAGAATAAGTAAGCAGAGTATTATAAATCTAAAAAAGGTTAAGAGTTTAAAAGCTGATATTAATAGAAAAATCAGAGTGACATTACAAAATGGTGAGCAGATTTTGGTTTCTCGCATGTATTCCGACGAACTTAGAAAGAGATTGGGTGTTAAATAATGGAAGAGAATAAAACAATATTTAATTATTTAGGTGAGATATTTGCAATGTTTGGAATTATTGTATTAATGTTCGTGATACTTGGATATCTGATGGATGAAGAGATGAGAGAATATTCATCATTATTCGCATTAGGTAAAGAAGGATTGTCTATGTCAACACTGTTACAGCTTTTTGTGTTGTCTGTTATTATCTCTCTAGGAAAAAATTTATTTTTTACCGACAGGTGGATAAAGAATATGGCACTTGTTGTGAGAATTATTTGCTTTTTTGCAGTTATAAAAATGGCTCAGGCATTGCAATCGATAAAAAAATCGTTATAGAATATAAATAATAGACATAAATAAGACATAAATGGAGACCTAACATGGAAGCAGTTATTTTTGACATGGATGGAGTTATTTTTGACTCCGAACGGATAGTGTATGAAGGCTGGAAAGAGCTTTCAGAGAAGTATGGTTTTAAAGATTTGGATATCGTATACAGAAAATGTATCGGTGTTAATATTGCCACATGTAAACAGATATATTTGGATTTCTACGGGGAAGATTTCCCATACGATAAATATCGGGAAGAACGCGCAGCTGATTATCAAGCGAAGTATAGCGGAGGAAGACTTCCAATGAAGCCAGGTGTCGAGGAAATATTGGCATATCTAAAAGAAAGAGGCTTTTTAATTGCAATAGCTTCGTCTACGAGCCATGCACTGGTTGAACAGCAGATAAAAGATGCGGGGCTGATTAAGTATTTCGACGTAATTGTCGGTGGAGATCAGGTGGCAAAAAGCAAGCCGGCACCAGATATTTTTATAAAGGCGGCAGAGTTACTGGGAATTCGTCCCGAAAGCGCATATGTCATTGAAGATTCATATAATGGAATAAGGGCAGCAAAGACAGCAGGGATGCGTCCGATTATGGTGCCTGATATGGTTGAGGCAGATGATGAGATGAGGGAAAAGGCTTGGAGAATTTGTAGCAGTTTGGAAAATGTGATTGAGGTAATATAACAGTTTTCGTAACTATTCAGCACCTTCATAGTTACGAAGCGCAAGTGCATTAAAATCAGCTACGCTGATGGGCACTTGATCCAATAAACTATACTCTTTTTACGAAATATGCGGGTTCGCATATTTCTGCACTGAACAGTTACAAGTTTTCTTTTATTGTTTAACAGATTGAGGAGGATGAAATGTCAAAAATAGCGATTTATTTTCCAGGCATAGGCTATCATTGTGATAAACCGCTTCTTTATTATTGTCGAGAGATAGCTTGTGAAATGGGTTATGAAAATTATCGAACTTTAGGTTACACATATAGTGGTGGAAATATACGCGGAAATATTGAAAAAATGAAAAAAGCATATGAGGCACTGTTTGCACAGGCGCAGGTTTTATTGGAGGATATTAAATGGTCCGAGTATGATGAAATCTTATTTGTTTCAAAAAGTATAGGAACAATAATTTCTTCTGCATATGCAAAAAAGCATGGGTTAGCGAATGTAAAGCACATTTTGTATACGCCACTTGCACAGACATTTGAATACGTTTCAGATAATGCAATTGGGTTTATTGGAACGGCAGATCCCTGGAGCAACATTGATGAAATTATTAACCTTGCAAAAACAAAGGAGATTTTATTGAATGTCTATGATGGATGTAATCATTCGCTTGAGTGTGCTGACACCATTAAAAATCTGGATATTTTAAATGATGTAATGAAGAAAACCAAAGAATATTTGGTTTAAATAGGAGGATGTTATGAAAAATAAGTTTATTGTTGCAATTTTGGTTTTGGGAATATGCACTTCTTTTATTGCATGCGGAAAAAAAGATAGTGTTGTAGAAAAAGAAACAGAGTCAGCTACTGAGCAAGAGACTGAGGTGACAACTGAGTATAACACAGAAAGTAACACAGAAAATAACACAGAAAGTAACACAGAAAGTAA
>JAXELM010000089.1:0-17143 GCA_034100525.1 Agathobacter sp. | reverse complement strand
GGGGGACAACTTACAGTTTCGTAAGATTGAATTATTTCTGAATATATTCAACAATAGGCTCTATGAACTTTCTATCCGAGATGTCATATGAGTGCGAAATCATCTCTCCCATATCCTTCTCCTGCTGTGTTGCATCCTTTTTATTTCTAACCATTTTTGCAAATGCTTTCATAAGTAATTTGGAAGGAAGCTTCATCTTCTCATACGCAATTCCACCCTGACAGTAGAATGCTTTTGCATATTTGCGCTCATCGTCTGTCAACGCATTGTGAAGTGCCGTCTCAACATCTGGAAGTTCATTAGGACTTGCGCCCACACAAAACAGCACGAGCTTTTTTCCTTTCCACTGAGGCAGCTTACTTTTAAACCATTCACTATTTACTATATTTCCGCCCATAGCCCATCCACCGTAAACTATCGCATCAGTATCATTGAAATAATCATCCGTTTTCTTTTTTGCCTCAGCCAATGTAATAGTCTCTGCGCTAAGCTCATCCGCGAGCCACTTGGCATATCGCTCTGTAAATCCTGTTTGGGATGAATATATTATAATTGTATTCATGATTTCAAATTCCTTTCCATCTGCATAATAGTTTGTATTGTAACTGCCAGTTGTTCTTCTGACACGCCTTCAAACATTTGATTTATACGCTTCTGACTTCCCTCGTCATTCTTTTTGCAAAAATCTTCACATTTCTTTGTAATACAAATTTTTTTCTTCCTTCGGTCAGTCTCATCTGGAATCATTTCCACAAACCCTTTGTTCTCCAGCTTAAGTAAAATCTGTTTCACATTCTGGTGAGAACTCCCCATGACCTCAGACAATTCATTTAATGTCGGCGGCTCTTTGCACAAATTTATGCATATGATTGCAAAGAATTGTTTCCATGTTATCTCCTCAAAAAAAGAATCAGCAACAGCCTGAAATCTGTTGTCAAAAGCACTCAGCAGTCCTATCAGAAATGGTCTAGACTGAATCTTTCCAAAATCAACATTCTCTTCCCTGTACATTGAATTAAAATCCATTGTAATCTCCTTATGTAATATATTACCTTTTATATGTAACATATTACATATATCTCATGTACTTGTCAATACAAACTTTAAATGCACTCCTGAATCAATTTAATACATCTCTCATATCCCAATTGCGAGCTATTTAAGCACAAGTCATAATTCTGTGACATCCCCCAGATTTTCTCCGTATAAAAATGATAGTTTGTTGCCCGACGTTTATCCACCTCATGAATTTGCTTTCGCGCCTCTTCCTCACTCAACTTATAAATCTCACAAATTCGTTTCACTTTATCATCCTTATCCCCATGAATATATACATTCAGCACATCATTCCGATCTTTAAGGATATAATCTGCATTTCTTCCGACTATTACGCACGATCCCTGCTCTACGATATCCAGAATGACCTTCTGTTGCGCCTCATGAACGATATCTTCTATTGAACGACCTGTGATGTCTCTTCCCACGAATGAATAAGCAAATATTCCTTTCTTCGGAGCAAGTTCAGCGCTGCTCTTAATATATTCAGCGTCAAGTCCTGTCTCCTTTGCCACCTCGTCGATTAACTTTCTGTCATAATAAGAAAAGCCAAGCTCTTTAGCAACTGCTTCACCAATTGCTCGTCCACCACTTCCGTATTCTCTGCTTATTGTAATAATATTCTTTTTCATTTTACTGAACCTCCTTTTCGATATTATCAACCTTAGTTTGTTTTATTTGTTTCAGCAGCAACATTCCCACTACAAATGTTATGAATTCTGTAATCAAAAATGACCACCATATCAAAGAAACATCTGCCTGTCCTTTTTTTACAAGTGACGTAAAAATCATAGCCAACGGCAAAATAATTATCAGCTGTCTTAACATAGAAATAACAAGTGATTGCAATCCCCCATCCAGTGCCTGATAGATTGCCTGCAGTGAAATATTGATTCCTGCAAAAATAAAGCTCAAGGATACAATTCTCATTGCCTGAATAAAATACTTCCTCGAATCAGCGGCATTAAACAGTATTGCAAACTGGACTGGGAAAAGCTCTGTAATTATCATTCCAAAAATCATTAGTATAAGAGTGTACAAAAGTCCATAACGAATTCCGTCATTGATTCTTTTCCTGCTGCGCATTCCCTGGGCATAAGCCACAATTGGTGTGATGGCATCACGTAGTCCAAATGCGAGGAACAGAACAAACTGCTGAACTTTATAGAACAGACCATATGCAGTCTGGACAGCCGGGTTAAATTTCAAAATAAGATTCATGGCATAAACCATAATTGAAAGCAATGCCTGCGAAATAATAGCTGGAAGTCCAATGGCATATATTTCTTTTAAAATTCCTGCATTTGGCTTTATGTACTTTAAATCATGGTCGAATTCCACATTTAGTTTCAAATGAAAATACAATAACAACACCAAGAAACATACTGTTTCCTACTATTTTACTTGCTTTCTCTCTATTTCTTTGTCCCAGCGTTCTTGCCAAAAGTGCATTAACACCTACACCAGTTCCTATACTTAATGCAATTATAAGCATCTGAACTGGGAAAACCAATGTAAGCGCATTCAGTGCTGCTTCACTTCCTGTCCTCATATTTCCAACAAATGCACTGTCTACAATATTGTAGACAGCCTGCAATGCCATTGATAAAATCATAGGCAGTCCAAGCTGTATCATCAGCTTATTTACCGGGGTTTCTCTCATTTTGTCTTTCTTCATTTCTCCTCTTTCTCTCCTTTTTCGGTAACAAAGAGTCACTATGTGACTCTTTGCGCGCCCGTGTGGGCACGTAAGTGCATCTTCCACTCCACACGGGTCGCATCCCCGCAGAGCGTTTTGATATATAGGAAAGTAAAACTTTCCTATATATCAAAAAAAGTGTGCGCCCCTGTCGTAAGCTGGACTTACGCCAAGAGGCAACACACTTTATTGTTCTTGTTTACCCTTAAATTAATTATTTATGTTCATTAAGTATCCTATCAAATTCTCCAGAGAAATTTCAAAGGACATTTTCTACAAAATTTATCTCATTTTTTTTAATTCTTCTATGAATCTTTCCTGTACGTCTGTAATATTCATCTCAAAAACCCTCACCGTCCATGCTGGCAATTCCATAGTCTATTTGAACATTTTTGCCTTCATAAAGCTCATTGAAGCATTTGAGAATGCGTCCTGCAACCATATCAAAAATAAAAATGGATTATGTAGTGTATTTAATGCTCCTTTTGACGTAAAACTATCAGATTCACAATTAACCATCGTTCAACCAGATATAATGGTTATTTGTGACAAAAACAAACTTGATGGAAAAAGATGCAATGGTGCACCAGATTTCATATGTATTTTGGTTTATATGCATAGTAAATACTATAATAATTTGTAATTGTTGCACAATTTATTTATTTTTATCAAATTGTACTTGCAATTTGCAAACATGGTGCTATAATAAGATTATCAAATAACAAATAGATTTAAAGAAAGAGAGGTACAGACCACCAGGATATTAAAATCATTCGTTTTAGATTTTTTAAAGAGGAAAACGTGACATAACTAAAAAGGATAAAATGAATTAGTATCAGTCTCAATTGTGAATATATGATACAATTCCAAATGTCATAAGAAGAACGAAATCAAGTAGAAATGAAGAAACGAAGTAGTCAGGAAAATAATAAATAAAGGAGAAAAGGTCCAATGGATGAAATAGTTTAAAAGGCGACAATGATTAATAAAATCAATTGTCGCCTTTATTTTGAGTGTGTCCGTAGTTTCAGTGTATTTAATTCATATTGTTATTTCTGTAATTGTTTTGTTATAAGTTCCCTCTCATCACCTTGGATTCCTAAAGCATTTAAAGCCTGATCCAAAGTTAGTTTCATATTTTCCATAAGATTTTTTACGGATTTTACATTGGCTTTAATTGCTCTCTCATCACCATATTTTTCAACAGCTTCACACATACTCTCACGTCCTTCCTCAGTTTCTTTGAAATGTTTCACTCCCTGCGCTAATGCATCATAATGCATATTCTCCGGGTCTGTCTGATGAAAATCCTTCATTAACTGACCGATTTCATCATTGCCTTTATAGTTACCATTCACATAAATGATATGCGAACCATCATCAAATAATTCTTTCGTCTCTCTTACATATCGGTCTATGTGATACAACGGTAAACCTTTACTGAATTTGTCATGCTTATAAATGAATATCACATAGGAATCCTTAAGCTCCTTGAATTTTTTCCCTTCCCCAAGCATTCTGGAATCTACCATACTACTATGAAATCTGGCACGTCTGATATGAGCTCCCTCAGAGTTTCCCTGAACCTCAATATCGATTTCTTCTCCATTTACATCAATGGCATGTACATCCAAGGTGATATTACGACCACCAACTTCATGGTTTCTCATCTCATCTTGTCCATCTACACTGAGAACCTTGATATTCCTACCAAGGATAATCCTAAGGACAAGCTCGGTCGCTTCAATATTTTTATCGAACACCCTGCTCATCAGGTCATCGTCAAACAGTGTAAGTCCATCTATCAGTGTATTGACGGCTTCCTTTTCCTTATCAAGGTTATTATTATTCATTTGTTCTGTCATTTTCCCCTCTCTTTCTTATTTCAATATTAGCACGTCATAACAGTCATAGCAAATAAATTTCCCATAAAATAATTGTTCCAGGATTTCTATATATGATTTTCCGTCCACCATGGATGTTCTCATGGGTTCGCCAACAGGCACCATAAACTTTTTCCACCCAAATTTACTGTTTCTCATGGCTTTAGAGTATTATTTTCGTCATTGTTGCTTTGTCAAGAGTATTTCTACGATAATTTTGACATCAACCGAATATAAGAGCGATAAAAATGAAAACGCCAGATTTGTTCCAATTACGCTTGTGTCATAGTTGTGTAATTTATTTCTTATCGTTTTTTGTACCACAGATAATATTGAACACCAAAAATATGATGACAACCGAAGTAGTTATCATCATATTAGAGACTATTATTTATCTATTAGCATAATGCAGGAATAAACTTTGCAAAAAGATAAAGACCTTCGTTACCTGCTTTAACTTCATGTGGTATTTTCGCCGGAATAATTGATATTACCCTATGATTACCAATTGTTTTTCCTGCCGCAATTCTTACAAGATGAAAACTGAAATGTCCATCTGTATCTTTTGCCGTAATAATGTGCTTAAGTTCTACACCTTCAAATGTAGGATGAGAGATTTGCAACAATGATGGCTACTTCTCATCCACCACCTGAAAAATAAAAAATTTTAAATAATAACTTTCTGGCGTATTTGCCATACTTGACCATAATATTGGATGGTCCGGGCCCTGTGTTCTGAATTCTATCTGACGAAGTCTCTTATGACTTGCTTTGGCGGCTTCTTTAATCGTCTTAGCAAGGAGTTCCTGTGTCATGAAATGTGAGCATGAGCAGCTTGCAAAATATCCCCCATCTTTTACGAGCTTTAAGCCCTTCATATTTATCTCACGGTATCCCTTTATAGCATTCTTTGTTGCCTCTTTTGACTTGGTGAAGGCTGGCGGATCAAGGATAACAACATCATATTTTTCACCTTCAGCCGCGAGCTTTGGAAGTTCATCAAGAACATTTGCGCAACGGAATTTCACTGTCTTATCCAATCCATTTCTTTTTGCATTCGCTGTTGCCTGACTTACTGCGTACTCTGAGATATCAAGACCGGTTACTTCCTTTGCTCCAGCTATTCCTGCATTAAGAGCAAAGGTTCCCATATGTGTGAAACAATCCAGAACGCGCTTGCCTTTACATAGTCTTTGCATTGCCAGGCGGTTATATTTTTGATCAAGGAAAAATCCTGTCTTTTGACCATTCACTACATCTATCATGTAGTGCACACCGTTCTCAACAATTTCCACATCTGGAATTAGATTCTCATCCCCTTGCACATTGACGCTCTTGCCATAATCGTTCTCTCCGACACGAGCCGCAAGTTTGTCATCACTACTCCATAATACGCCCTTGTATCGATTAAGTCCTTCTTTATCACGCTCTCTTGCATCACTTCTTTCGTATACAAGATTTATTTCTATACCATCTGCCTCAAGCATCTCTCGAAGATATGTGACTATCTGCTCTTTAAACTGCTCCATACCAAGCGCAAGACACTCGACAACCAGTACATCTGCATATTTGTCAACAGTAAGTCCTGGAAGAAAATCTGCCTCGCCAAAAATAAGTCTGCAACAATTTAAATCAAATCTGTCTGTAGTTCCGATTGCAGTTATTTTTTCTTTTTCAGACTCAGACAGAATATCATTTCCACCATACATTACATTCTTGCGATACTCCCATGCTGCCTGCACTCTCGCACGCAAAAACTGTTCATCTATTTCCTGATCAGCTTTTCGTGTCATCATACGAATACGAATCTTGGAATTTTGATTTATATATCCTTTTCCCATTGGATATCCGTCAAAATCATGTACTGTAACGACATCACCATTTTTGAATTTACCAACAATTGTGTCTATTTCATTGTTGAATATCCACAATCCTCCTGATTTAATTGTTCTTCCTTCACCCTTTTTCAAAGTTACTATTGTATGATTATCGTTCATCTTATCTCCCTTGTTCCAAATTTTTTGTCAATTTCAATATTCATATTATACCATTCTTTACTTCTTTGAGCCACCTTACGAAGAATATAGACTGTATGTCTATTTCGAAAGAAAGAGTGTAGTTTGTTAGAGCATGTGCACCTTCAACTCCACACGGGTCGCATCCCCTCGGAGCGTTTTAGTATATAGGAAATTAGAACTTTCCTATATACTAAAAAACAGGGTAACAATCACATAATGATTGCCACCCTGATATATCTTACTGCTCTATCTCTGTATTCTCTGTATTTTCTGTATCAATTATCGTATTATCTTCGAATACATATTCATTCGAACTTCTAAATATTGTAGAGCTTGAACCGAGCTGGTTTACAACAACTGTATCTCCGTCTTCTATATCATCCGGATTAATTCGAAGAGTATTGCCGTTAATATATGTCGTAGGTACCTTCTCACCATTTACATATACATAGCTCCACTTCGTAAAGTTTGAACCGTTGATATAAACGCTCTCTAGCACTGAAGAACGATTGATATCCCGAATCACTACATCCTCGATACCCATTACCATATCTGACTTAAATACTGCACCTTCCTCTTCACAGTAGCGCTTACCGTAGAGAATATCATACTGAAGATTCTCGAGTCCATCAAGATAATCGGTATCCACGCCATTTGACTTGGCCATCTGTGTCTGATGATAAGAGAGGATTGTTCCTTCGTGAATTCCAACCTCATTTGTGGTCTCAGCAAGAAGCTGATATGCATAAAGGTCAGCATCCTTTTTCTCAAGTCCCATGTTGTTCCATGTGATATATTTAGTCTTGTAAATATCGCCTGACTTCATGTCTGAATCTTCAAGTCCCATTGTTGGAAGATGATCTCCAAACATCACTACGATTGTATCCTCATCTCTTTTTTCAAGCTCACTGATAAGTCCTGAAATGAAACGGTCAGCTGCATTTAACTGATTAACATAATATGTCCACTGGTTTGCTTCACCTTCATCCTCAACACCGCTGATTGTGTATGTAGGATTCTCGATAACAGGCTCTGTAGGATAATCACCATGTGTACAAACAGTAATTGTATATGCAAAATCGGCCTGATCTGGTGTAGAATCAAGTGCCTTGATTGTCTCATCAACCAGAATATCATCTGTAGGCCAGCTTCCAAGAGGAGTGTACTCTGTGATATTCATAAGCTCTTTGCTTGTAAATGAATCAAATCCCATTACTGAGAAAGCATTCGCACGGCTGTAGAAGTTACCACCATTGTTATGAACAACATGTGTAGAATATCCAATTGGTGTAAGTGCAGATGCAATACTCTCTGTATCTGTCTTCTTGAGTATAGTCTTGTATGGATACTCACCTGTTCCGAAGTACTGCATGCTCATTCCTGTAAGTACCTCAAACTCAGTGTTGGCTGTACCAGCACCAACTACAGGTACGATACAGTATCCACTTGAGAAATTATCCTCAAGATAATGGAATGTAGGAATAGGATCCTCATTTACATTCAGGAAATTAATCTCATCAGGATCACAGAATGACTCAAGAAGAACACAGATAATGTTTGGTCCCTGCTTTCCATCTGTAGTCGTCTGTGCCTTGTTCTCATCAAGCTCTTCCTTGATATCATCAATCTTGGCTTTTGAGTAATCATCAGGCTTGCTCATTCCTCTGTCCACTACACTTGAAGAAAAAGAATAAACAAATCCATAATTCTCATAGCCCTGTGCAATATTTGAAAAATAACTTGCTACAACATTTGTGCTCTGTGCCGCTGATGTAGTAAGTGGAATTCCCACAAAAAGTAATGCGCAAATAGCTATCGGCATTGCTACAAAATGACGCTTTCCTTCATACTGTGGTCCCTTGATAAACAAAGCAACACAGAAAATAATAAATGCGCTAAGTCCAACAACTACGATAGTAGCCTGCTCTGCTGTAAAGTAGCTTGTATTGTTCATAGCTAAAAGCTCTGGAATACACTTCAAATCAGTATATCCAAATGGAGTAACACGGTTTGAAAGAATACATCCGTTAATAATTCCAAGAATAACCCAGAATCCGGAAATAATCACTCTTGCAAAGGCTCTTCTCTTAAATAAATAAACAAGTGTAAATGATACAAATACCAAAAATGCATTATATACATACGCAAGTGTATGTGAGCCCACAAACGAAAATGCTGACATCAGATTTCGTCTTGAAATAAGCTCAACCATAAATACTATTAATAATGCTGTAATTGCATGAAATACAAGTGAATATTTATTAAAAAAAGCAATTCTCTTATAATACTCTTCAGAATGCTCTACTTCTCTTCTAGTAAAAAGTTTTTCTTTTATAAATCTAAGCGATTTAAATAAGGTATTCTTAATTGTTTCCTTCATTTTTTACCTCCCTTAATACTCTATGCTAATATACGGCATAAAAAATCCAAAAACAATAGAAATCTTATATAAAAATAACAAAAGTTAATATGTCAAATTGTCTATTTTTTATAATTTTTTTGCCAAATATAAGAAAAACGCACAATTATCTTGTGCGTTTTCCATTCTTTATAGACAAAATGTCCTATTTTTATTTATTAGAACGTCTCCAGATATTCATCTTCTCAGCATCTTTAATAAGTTCGTCTCTGAAATCAGGATGAGCAATTGATATAATTGCTTCTGCTCTCTCCCATGCTGAAAGTCCCTTCAAGTTGACCATACCATACTCTGTTACAACATAGTGTGTATTCGCTCTTGTATCTGTAACAATTGAGCCCTCTGCAAGAGTTGGACGAATACGTGAATGCATAACGCCCTGCTTGTCTGTAAATGTAGATGAACAACAGATGAAGCTCTTACCTCCATTTGAAAGGTATGCTCCAAGTACAAAGTCTAGCTGTCCGCCTGCACCACTGATGTGCTTGATTCCTGATGACTCTGAACTTATCTGACCAAATAAGTCAATATCTACACAGTTGTTAATTGAGATAAAGTTATCAAGGGCAGACACTGAACGTATATCGTTTGTGTAGCTAACCGGTGCACTCATAAGCTCAGGATTCTCATCCAGATAATCGTACATCTTCTTAGTACCTGCACCAAATCCATATACCTGACGGTAACGATCGATTGACTTCTTAGCACCTGTAATCTTTCCAGCCTTTGCAATATCAACAAAAGCATCTACATACATCTCCGTATGTACTCCCAAATCCTTGAGGTCAGACTCAGCAATGAGCGAACCTACTGCGTTTGGCATTCCACCAATTCCAAGCTGTAAACATGCACCATTTGGGATCTGATCAACGATAAGCTCAGCCACCTTTTTGTCCACTTCAGTAGCTGGTCCACCTGCACCAAGTTCACCGATTGCCGGATTTTCACCCTCAACGATGTAATTTACATCTGAGATATGAACTCCTGTCTCAGTTCCACCAAGACAACGAGGCATGTTCTGGTTTACTTCAACAATAATAATGTCTGCCACCTCGCAAACAGCTCCAAGATGAGAAGCGTTTGGTCCAAAGTTAAAGTATCCGTGTTTATCCATAGGAGCTACCTGGAACATAGCAACATTTACTTTTGCAGCACCATCACGATAATAACGTGGAAGCTCTGAGTAACGAATTGGAGCATAGTATGAACATCCTCTTGCGATAAGCTTACGCTCAATACCGCCCATATGCCATGAATTCCATGTAAAATGCTCTCCTGCATCTTCTCTATCAAAAATAGCAAGTGGTTTTAATAAAATACCACCATGAAGATTGACATCATTAAGTTCGTCAGTACGCTTTGCAAGTGCCTTATCAAGCGTATCCGGTGTTCCGGTACACCAACCATAATCTACCCAGTCACCTGATTTGATGACCTTTACTGCCTCGTCTGCTGAGACGAGCTTCTGCTTGTACTCTTCTGCAAAACTCATTTTATTCCTCCCATTCATATAAAATGTATTTATATTTAAAAATTTTATCATCATTCTATAATTCTGGCAACATCCATTCCTCTGCTCTTTTCTTGTAATCAGCCGCATTTGCACGAAGATTGGCAATCATTTCCTCGTCCCCGGCAAATTTGCCATGCGCACTCGGTGGAAGTCTGTCAAGCTGTGCCTGTTTTGCATCCGCCCATTTGGTATACGCCTCTGAAAGTGCACGTAGAGGAATCCCACCTCCTGTTGCAATATCAAGTACCGGACTCACCTCGAATGCTGCGTTGTAATACCACAGGCAGGCCTCCTCATAATCTTCCTTGTATAAATAGTAAGCACCAAGCTCACAGCAGACTTCGCTACATCCGTTCTGCGCCACATTTTTCAAAGCAACTGAGAAAAACTTATCAAACAATTCCTTCTGTCTGTAGTACCGCACCAGCACACATGTAGCTTCCTCGGTCGGAGCTTTCTGATATTCGTGCTCAAAAAAGGCTGCTGCATCAGCAAAATCCTCTGGCGTTCCACACTTGAGTAACTCTTTTGCATACATCGTCACAATTGTCTCAGGCAGATATCCATTTTTCTCATATGAACGCTTAAATATAGTAAAGTCCCGCTTGCCATGCATGCCCTGCGGCAAATGCTTTATCTCTATATCACTATCATATATTATCGGGTCTAAGCGCACAGTCTCATGCACTGGATTAATCCAGGAAAAAGTGCGAAGCCTCTTATACAGCTTTGGCCTGATATCACAATTAGCATTCTGCACTGTATTAAATTCATCCGGCGTTATGTATTTCATGGTGACTATCTCAATATCTGTAAGCATAGCCGCTTTGAGCATCGCAAAACGTCGTCTGTTTACCTCATCAAGCACCTCGTCAGCATCAGGAGCATAAATATATTCCATCGTCGCTTTTGAAAAAGAAAAATTCCTTGCTGCCGCAAAATCATCACACCACGAGAAATCATATACTTTGTCTGTATATTTAAGTGCAATTTCCTTAGTATTATCAGTAGAACCTGTATCGACAATAATTATTTCATCCATAAGTCCGCGCAGACTATCAAGACATCTTGCCAGGACAGCTTCTTCATTTTTAACTATCATGCACAAACTTATTGTAATCATTCAAACCTCCTATATGTTGCTCCATTTTCCAACGGACTGCCCCTCTATCAGTTTACCTTCTATAACTACTCTCTCTACGAGTGCTGTTTTGGGATTCTCAATTGTACGAATCAAATGTTCTGCCGCTTCAGTTCCAATCAATTCTGTATTCTGCTGAATAGTAGTAAGCTTTGGACTAAGCAGCTGCGATATCCTTGTTCCATCATATCCTGCCACGGATATATCTGTCGGAATATGTAATCCTCTATTTAAAATTACATTCATTCCTCCAATCAATGAAGTATCATCTGGAAAAATAATACATGTTGGCGAATCTTGTAAATCCAAAAGAACCTTAGTCTGCTCTGCAGCTCTTTGTGTCGTTAAGTAATCCGCAGTTTTAACATACTCATCAGGAATGTCCACCCCTAATTCTTCTACAGTTCTATAAAAGCTCGCCAAACGCTCCCTCGTTACATTAGATGCATCCTGCCCATGAATATATGCAATTTTTCTGTGTCCCATACTGTAAATGTACTTTACCAGCTCTTCCATTCCCTGAATGTTATTCGAACACACTGCACTACAATTATGATGCACATAATCTATTGTTACTACTGGCATATCGCTGTTCATCAGCTCTATGACATCAGGACTTTCAAAATCGGCACAGACAATTGCAATTCCCTGGAAATTTCGATAGCGGCAATGTTCATAATATGACATCTTGCGTTTTTCGAAACAGCTGTTGATAAAAGTAATATCATATCCCATCTTCTCTGCCTGCGTTTTAAATCCATTTAAAACTCCTGAAAAATATTCATGTGTCAGGCCTGAACCCGCTTCCTCCTCGAACAGAACTCCGATATTATATGAGCGGTTAGTCTTCAGAGCCCGAGCAGCTGCATTCGGGAAATATCCAAGTTGCTCAGCGGTTTCTCTCACACGAATTTTTGTCTCCTCACTGATATCTTTTTGATCATTCAACGCTTTACTTACAGTCGCAGTCGAAACACCACATTGTTTAGCTATCGTTTTTAAAGATACCATACGATTATCCACCTGTTTTTATATAGACTTTAAAACTTCAATTGCTTCTTTAAGATATGGATTCTCAATTTTGTAAAACATTCCATCATCAGCCAGCTTCGCATAATCCGGGTTAAGCGGAAGCTTTCCAAGCACTTTGATTCCAAGCTCTGCTGCCGACTCATCTATCTTGCTCTCACCAAACAGGCTAATCTTCTTTCCACAATCCGGACACTCAAGATAGCTGTAATTCTCAACCACTCCAAGCACTGGGACATTCATCATTCCAGCCATATTGTAGGCTTTCTTTACAATCATCTGAACAAGCTCCTGCGGTGATGTCACAATCACAATTCCGTTTACAGGAAGTGACTGGAATACTGTAAGCGGAACATCCCCGGTTCCAGGTGGCATGTCAACGAATAGATAATCTATGTCTCCCCAGCATGTCTCATTCCAGAACTGCTTTACTACACCGGCAATAACTGGGCCTCTCCAAATAACCGGTGACTCCTCATCGTCCATAAGAAGATTAATCGAGATAATCTTAATTCCATCCTCTGTCTCATATGGAATCATTCCTCTTTCATCTCCAAACACCTGCTCATGTGCTCCAAACATTTTGGGAATAGATGGTCCTGTAATATCAGCATCAAGAATACCAACCTTATATCCTGCTTTTGCCATTGAAACGGCAAGCGAGGAAGTAACAAACGATTTACCTACACCTCCCTTACCACTGACTACTCCTATTACATTCTTAATATTTGAAAACTTATTCTGCTCCACAAGAAAGCTCTGCGGTCCCTTATTGCTTGGACATCCCTCACAGCTTGATTTATCACATGTAGACGCGCTGCTACAGCTTGAATTCTCTGGCATTTTAAATTCCTCCTAATCTAACATTCCTATTCTATTAAATGGAAAATAAACAAATATTGCTTTTCCAATTATATCATCTTTGGGTACATATGTATTGGTCCAGAATCTCGCATCGAGCGAGTTATTTCTATTGTCTCCCAATACCAGATAAGAATCCTCAGGAACCTCAAATTCAAATGGTCCCGTCGAGGTGCACCATTCTTCCTTCAAATAATCCTCCTCTAGCAGTTCTCCATTTACATACACCTTGGCCTGGTCAATTGTAATAGTCTCACCCGGCAGACCTATAATTCTTTTTACGAACTTCTGAGTTCTGTCATCCGGATATTTGAAAATAATTATGTCTCCACGCTCTGGTTCAGAAAATGCATATGAAAGCCTGAATCCAAACAAATCATCTCCGACCATGATTGTGTTCTCCATAGAGCTTGTTGGTACTGTGGCATTAATAATAATAAATTCCTTCAAAAACAGTGCCAGCAGAATGGCTAGGGAAAAAGTACATACCCAACTAAGAATCTCTCTAATCACAGGGTTCTTCACCTTCTTTTTATCTTCTTTCTTTTCTTCAACAATGTTCCTGTTTTCGTTTAAATCCAAGATATCGTCATTCAAATTGTTTTCCATTATTTAATATGTCTCCTATTATTAATCTACTTCGGTGGCAACCACCATGAAATAAAGTCCTCATCACCAAAATATAATCCGGCAAGTCCATAGTCCGCGATTTCGCGATGTGTCAGGCGTTGTGCTACAAGAACATTCAGAGAGTCGGCAAAGCCTTTTTCAAGACACCACACTGACTGCAGGCTAAGCGATGTATCAGAATTCCAATCCTCAACAATCGAACTCTTGAAGTCAATTATCTTATCCCAGCGATTCTTCTGCATTGATACAATTCTTTGCTTGATATTCTCAACAATAACAGTCTCAAGCTCTCTGACCTTCTCATGGTCTCTCGCCTGAATCAATAACTGGGCGTTTCTGTTATATGGATTAATTATCAGCTCAATCGGCGAAACCCTCTCATTCGAAACAAGACAAAATACCTCGGGACTATCACACCCCTTTGGATTTAAGTTCATGTTATGCTGATACTGGTACGGATTACGTTTTTCTCGTAAATCTGCAAATATTTCGGTATATATCACTCCCGGTGCCTCGCCAATCACATACTTGTGCGATACCATATATGGATACATAAACTGTTTGAATATATTTAAGTTTGTCTCAAATATAACCATATCATACATATGCTCAAACTTTTTAAAATCAAAAGGATATCCCGATTTGTAATATCTAAACAGACTCTTGGACATAGAGGCAATCCTTACAGTTTTACCCTTAAAGCCATTGAGAACCGTCTTGATAGGTACGTCCACCTCTTTGCCTTTCATGTATATACTCACCTGAATATATTTACTAAGCAGCTCCTGTTCCTTTTCAAAAGGCGGAATAATAGGCTTCGCACTATCTGCAAGATACTGTCCCAGCACATATGGATTCTTGGAAAAATGATCAATTATAATACTTCCTATGTGCTTTCTAAGCTCCATCAGGGCATCATCCCGTACAGCATTGTTTTTACACATATTTATATTCAACAACCGCTGCTTTATATTCAGATAAAAGTCAAAATAATCGAGCCACTCAGGTTTCAGTTCAAGCGACTCCACATGCTCTGTCACTCTGAAATTCTGCTGAAATAATTCAGATTTGACTCCCATCTTTCTATGACGGGAAGTATATATAACCAGATATCCCTCAAGAAGATCATCATCCAGCTGAATCGTAGTAACACCAACAGAATCAATAAATGGCATATTCCATCTAAGCTTCTTCTGTCCTAAAAACTTCACTTCACCATCGCATATCACTTTTACCGGAATCGGCTGATACATGGTAAAGTGCTTTATGGTATTAACCAGAAAATCCATATTTATCAGCTGTGCATACTCCTGTTTAAGTGGAAGCGTAATCTTGGTTCCAGATTCCTTTCTGTCTGTCAGGACATATTCAATCCTGTTTTCACCCTCGAACCACTTTGCCATTATAGCATCAAGTGACTGAACATCCATGACATTCCACGCCGTGTTTATTGCTTTATCCTTTTTAGATTCGATAAGAATAGCCCTTGAAACCATGAAGCATGAATACAAACCAAGACCATGTCTCGACATCGGTTTATAATTCAAACGCTGTTCATTGAATGCGTTACTAGTATAATAGCTTTCGCCTACACGCGCAACGTATTTCTCCAGTTCCTCGGCATTTATTCCTATTCCATTGTCCTCGACTGAAAGCATCTTAGATGCAGAATCAAAGGATACAACAATTCGACCTGCAAATGGTTCCCTGATTGCATTTAACGACTCAGCTTGCTCTATCTCCAGGAATTCAGTACCCCAACTCCAATCCAGTGCCTGTTTCACATTACATGCATCATATGCATTCTGGAGCAGTTCTCTCAAAAAAACATACCACGATTCATAGAAATCAGTGCTTGCTACTGAACTTATTATATTTGATTTGTCAATCTCAATATTGATACTTTTCATAAATTACATTATAACACATTTGCAACATAACAAAAACCCGTTTCTAAAGAAACGAGTTTTTGTTTTAGTATATGGACTTGGAGTTATAATACAAAGATTTAACCATACCATTTTTATTTTGTATTACTAATTTAATCTCTGCGGAAAATATCACGTGTATATACTTTTTCCTGAACATCATCCAGACAATTGTCATATCGATTGGCTATAATAGCCTGACTTTCCTTCTTGAATCGCTCGATACTGTTTACCACCTTGCTGCCAAAGAAGGTTGAACCATTTTCAAGTGTTGGTTCATATATAATCACCGTAGCACCTTTCGCCTTGATACGCTTCATAATACCCTGAATACTGCTCTGGCGGAAATTATCTGAATTACTTTTCATAGTAAGACGGTAAACACCTATTACAACTTTCTTCTCCTTCTCCGGATTAAATTCGCCATTCTCATATGAATATGCACCTGCAATCTCAAGAACACGATCAGCTATAAAGTCCTTCCTTGTCTTGTTAGAAGCAACGATTGCAGACATCATATCCTGTGGAACATCCTCGAAGTTCGCAAGTAATTGCTTTGTATCCTTCGGCAAACAATACCCGCCATATCCGAAGGAAGGATTGTTATAATGTGTACCGATTCGAGGATCGAGACATACTCCACTTATTATCTCCTTCGTGTTAAGCCCCTTACTCTCTGCATATGTATCTAACTCATTGAAATATGATACACGCAGAGCCAGATATGTGTTGGCAAAAAGCTTAACAGCCTCAGCCTCTGTAAATCCCATGAACAAAGTATCTATATTTTCTTTTATCGCACCTGCCTGAAGCAGTCCCGCAAAAGTCTTTGCTGCCTTCAGTAAACGCTCATCCTCTTTATCGGTTCCAACAATAATACGCGACGGATAGAGATTGTCATAAAGAGCCTTTGACTCTCTAAGGAACTCCGGACTAAACAGTATATTGGATGAATTGTATTTCTGT
>JAXELM010000025.1:0-14670 GCA_034100525.1 Agathobacter sp. | reverse complement strand
TCCTCGTTTTGATGTAACATTAAATAATGAAGCGTCATTCCCTGACCTTTCGGCACACAAAAATCAGTACCATTCTTTCTTCGGTCAAAATACTTATCTATTTTGTTGTGTATTATGCGAAGTTTTACTCCCAATTGAATTTCTTTATTTTGTTTATTCATTTTTAATATTCCAATCTGTTGACTTTTAAATTTTGAGGTATTAAGATATGATATTGTTAGCACACTAACTAAAAAAAATCAAGATATATAAAATAAGAAAGGAAACGAAATATGGTAAAGACAATACTAAAAGAAGTAAAAGAGTACACAAAAGCTTCTATTGTCACTCCTATATTTATGCTCTTAGAGGTTGCGATGGAAACCATCATTCCACTTTTGATGGGTTCAATCGTCGACAACGGTGTAAATAAGGGTGATACACACCACATCTATGTAATGGGTGCATGGATGATTGTCGCAGCATTTGTATCGCTTACCTGCGGTATCATGGGTGCTCGATTTGGTTCAAAAGCTTCCATGGGTCTTGGCAAGAACCTACGAAAAGCAATGTTTGCCAAAATACAGACCTACTCTTTTGCAAATATTGACAAATTCAGTACAGCCGGACTTGTAACCCGACTCACTACTGACGTTACAAATATCCAGAATTCATACCAGATGATTCTTAGAATGGCCATGCGTGCACCAGCATCTATTATCTGTGCAATGGTTATGTCCTTTTTTATTAGCCCACAGCTTGCCTCAATCTATCTGGGTGCTGTAATTATTCTAAGTATAATATTAATTTTTATTATCTCCCGCGCTATGAAGTATTTCAGTGCAGCATTTGAAAAATATGATGAATTAAATGAAAGTGTTCAGGAGAATGTTTCTGCAATCCGCGTTGTGAAAGCATATGTTCGTGAGAATTACGAGAAAAGTAGATTCAAAAAAGCAAGCAAAAATATTTATGACGTATTTGTAAAGGCAGAAAATATTGTAGTATTAAACGCTCCTATTATGCAGTTTATGGTATATTCCTGCATTCTCCTTATCAGCTGGGTTGGAGCACATTTGATTGTATCTGACAAGTTACAGACTGGTGATTTAATCACGCTTCTTGCATACTGTATGACCATTCTGATGAACCTCATGATGCTGTCAATGATTTTTGTAATGATTTCCATGAGTATTGCAAGTATGAAGCGTATCAGTGAAGTTCTTACTACTGAAAGTACTATTACCAATCCTGACAATCCAGTCCACGAGGTAGCTGATGGTTCAATCGAATTTGACCATGTTACCTTCCGCTACTCACAGTCTTCTGAGACGCCTGTACTTGATGACATTTCACTTAACATCAATTCAGGCGAGACTATTGGAATAATCGGTGGAACAGGAAGCTCGAAATCTTCTCTCGTAAACTTGATAAGCCGTCTGTATGATGTGAATTCCGGCAGTGTCAAAGTCGGTGGAGTTGATGTAAGAAACTATGATATGGAAGCACTTCGTAATCAGGTTTCAGTTGTGCTTCAGCAGAATGTACTTTTCTCAGGCACTATTCTTGACAACCTCCGCTGGGGTGACAGGAACGCCACTGAAGAGGAATGCATAAATGCCTGCAAGATGGCCTGTGCCGATGACTTTATAGAAGCCTTCCCTGACAAATACAACACCCGTATAGAACAGGGCGGAACAAATGTATCCGGCGGTCAGAAGCAGAGACTCTGCATCGCAAGAGCGCTGCTTAAAAAGCCAAAGATTCTTATCCTCGATGACAGTACAAGTGCTGTAGATACTGCTACTGATGCCAGAATTCGAAAGGCATTCCGCGAGAGTATTCCAGGCACAACAAAACTAATCATCGCACAGCGTATCTCTTCTGTAATGGATGCCGACAAAATTATTGTATTAAACGATGGAAAGCTCGACGGCTTTGGTACACACGAAGAGTTATTAGAGACAAACGCCATTTATCGTGATGTATATGATTCACAAACTAATGGTGGTGGAGATTTTGATGAAGGAGGTGCAGCATAATGCCAGGACCAGGACATAAACCTCATGGACCAAGACCGAAAATCAAAAATCCGGGAAAGCTTTTTTCACGCTTAATGCAGTTTATTATGAAAAATTATGGATTGCACTTGGTCATTGTTTTTATATGTATTATCGTAAGTGTTCTTGCAAATATTCAGGGTACACTTTTTACACAGCACCTTATTGACGATTACATTATGCCAATGATTAAAAATCACAGCTCTGATTATGGTCCACTTCTGGCTGCCATCCTGAGAGTAGCTGTGTTCTATCTAATTGGTGTTGCATGTACATTTATATACCAGAAGATTATGATTTATGTATCACAGGGATGTATCAAGCAGATGCGCGATGACCTTTTTACACATATGCAGGATCTTCCTATTAAATATTTTGACACTCATGCACACGGAGATATCATGTCCGTTTACACCAACGATATCGACACTCTCCGTCAGCTTATAAGCCAGAGTATTCCACAGATATTCAACAGTGTTATCACTGTTGTCAGTGTCCTTTTTTCAATGATATACCTGAGCATTCCACTGACAGTTCTTACACTCGTAATGGTCGGTGTTGTGACATTTGTTACCAAGAAATGTGCAGAATATTCAAGCAGATATTTCCTTGCCCAGCAGCGTGACCTAGGTGCTGTAAATGGATTTATCGAAGAAATGCTCTCAGGCCAGAAGGTCGTAAAGGTATTTACTCACGAGCAGGAAAACATTGATGATTTCAACGCGCTTAATGAGCAGCTTTTTGACAGTGCATACAACGCCAACTTCTATGCAGGCTCAATGGGACCAATCAATGCCCAGCTCGGTAACTTAAGCTATGTACTTTGCGCAATGATTGGTGGTCTTATGGCTCTTGCCGGATTTAATGGTCTTACACTTGGTAAGCTTGCAAGCTTCCTTACATTAAATAAGAGCTTTAATATGCCTATCTCTCAAATTAGCCAGCAGTTCAACAGCATCATCATGGCTCTTGCCGGATGCGAAAGAATTTTTGCACTGCTAGACGAAAAGGCAGAAGAAGACCACGGATATGTCGAGCTTGTAAATGCAAAAGAAGAAAATGGAGTGCTTACAGAAAGTACCGAAAGAACTGGAATGTGGGCATGGAAGCATACACATCAGGCAACTGGTGAAGTTGAATACAAGGACGTTACCGGAGATGTTGTATTTGATGATGTAGACTTCGGATATGTACCAGAAAAGATTGTCCTGCACAATGTAGACCTCTATGCAACTCCTGGTCAGAAGATTGCTTTTGTAGGCTCTACAGGCGCCGGAAAGACAACTATCACAAATCTGATTAACAGATTCTATGATATTCAGGATGGAAAAATCAGATATGATGGAATCAATATTAACAAGATTAAGAAGGCTGACCTTCGCCGTTCACTTGGGATTGTACTTCAGGACACTCATCTTTTTACGGCTACTGTTATGGAAAATATCAGATATGGAAAGCTTGATGCTACCGATGAAGAAGTATATGCAGCTGCAAAGCTTGCAAACGCTGATACCTTCATCCGTCAGCTTCCTGATGGATACAACACAGTCCTCACCGGCGACGGTGCCAACTTAAGTCAAGGACAGCGCCAGCTTCTTGCAATCGCCAGAGCCGCAATCGCTGACCCACCTGTTCTCATCCTTGACGAAGCTACAAGCTCTATCGATACGCGTACTGAGCGAATCGTTCAGGATGGAATGGATAAACTTATGGCGGGACGTACTACTTTCGTAATCGCACACAGACTTTCTACTGTTCGAAACAGTGACTGTATCATAGTTCTTGAACAGGGACGTGTAATCGAACGTGGTAACCACGAACAGCTCATCGAGAAGAAGGGCAAATATTACCAGCTCTATACTGGAAAGACAGCATAAATATATTGCAACCGCTTTTTCAGGCTATGTATTCACCATGGTGAACGTAGGTTGTGGAGCGGTTGCCTTTTATTATTTCTTCGTTGTTCCAAGGGCAGTCAGAGTGACAATTAGATGAAATTTCCAATCATATCAATTACGTTCGATTGCGTCGAAAAATTTGCCTACTTCGTACCATGCTCTCTTGGACTCTGGTATATTTAAGTAGCCCATCTGGAAGACATGAAACATCCCTTCGTATACACTTAATCGGACCTTCACTCCCTGATGTCTTGCTTTCGCAGCTACTTCCACCGAATCACTGAGCAGCATCTCTATCGAGCCCACCTGAATAAGCATTGGCGGAAACTGTCTAAAATCTCCAAACAATGGTGATATATAGCAGTCCATCGGGTCATGGTCTCCAGCATAGTCGTTTACATATATAAGACTCTCTCTCGTATTCCCAAAAAGAGGATCCTTTTCATAATTCGTGTCGTATGACTCTCCACTTGCAGTCACGTCTGTCCATGGTGACATCGCAACAAGACCGCCCGGCATAGGCATATTGTGGTCACGAAGATACATGGTAAGTGCCATCGCAAGTCCTCCACCTGCTGAATCTCCCGCTATTACAATATCTTCACCTTCCCAGCCTCTGTCTAAGAGCCACTGGTATGAAGCTAGCGCATCTTCAAGTGCGGCCGGATACGGATGCTCCGGGGCTACTCTGTAATCCGGTGTCAGCACACTGCAACCATGACTTACTTCGTTGTACAAGCCGGCAAATACATAGTACGCATTCCTGACAGCACCCATATAGCCGCCACCATGAAGCTGCAGAATCACTCTGTCATATCTCGGATTTTCCTTCGAAGCTAAGTACTTCATCGTAAAATTATCCATATCAACATGTGTAAAATTAAAACAATCCGGCACCTTCCACGGTGGCTCTTTCAATCTCTTCCGAAGCTCACC
The DNA here is from genome assembly GCA_034100525.1 of Agathobacter sp. GTDB lineage: Bacteria > Bacillota > Clostridia > Lachnospirales > Lachnospiraceae > Roseburia. The sequence goes on along the minus strand of JAXELM010000025.1, from coordinate 9,797 downwards.
GGACTTAATCTTTTTGCCTATTGCCAAATCGTTAGTCAGATGAGCCATCAAATCAGTGATAACACGTCCTTTAAAGCTTACAGACGGGTCACCCTCTGTTGCAGGGTTATATTTACTTTTTATATCTTCATTTACAAACTCAGATTCCTGCCCCTTCATAAAGGCTTTAATATGCTCTATCATATATGAAATCTCCGTTTCAACTCAGTTCTTGCACGGTAATCACCGATAATGAGTGTTCCAAGAAACAAAAACAGCGATGCTCCCATTGCCACTATTGCTATATATGGAAAATCAATCACTCCTGCTGCAATAAAAATAATTGCAATAGAACTGAGAATCATCATAAGTATCTGAACCATCATATAACTCTGCCAGTTTCTATTGTTTACCGCCATAAGAACCAAAATCACTACATCCATAAATATAATAATAGACGGATATGCATAGGTAAGCGACCATCCACTGTCTCCCGTAAAATAATCAATACCCCACAAAAGGAAAAATGCCAGTATTACCATGCAAATCGTCTTAAACATATATCCTGATTTTCCTGCCAGCGCAAGTCTGACCAGCACATTTACATACATAAGACCAAAGACTATCATAATACTCCAGCCTATCATGTCTGACGTGAGATACTCCACAGTCATAAGTGTCACGCCAATAACTATTGAAAGAAAAAGAACAATATTCTCCAAAAATCTGAATCTTCTCGTAAGCACTCTTGCGTCAGGATACATATTATCTTTTTCTTCTGCCTCCCTTACAAGCACATGATGACAAAGCGGACAACTATCCGTATTGTCAACAATATTCACTCCACATCTGTTACACTTACTCATAATACACTCCATTCGTTTCTATCGATACATCAACACCATCTCTGGTTATCTGCCTGAAAAAAGCTCTCTGAACCATTGTCTCCGAAAAAATTGATGTAAACGTAAATACAAGGGTATCTCCATATGAACAAATTGTTCCTTTCAGTGACTGCCCCTTGGACATAGCTATAAAAGCATGAAACATCTCAATATACGGCTTATACGCCTCCTCAATGGAGATGTTTCCGATATTGGTGATAGTAGTTGTATTGGCAAGTGCTGATTTGGTATACACTGCATTGATAGCCAAATTCTTAATAGGAAGTGGAATCGGTCTCATAAGTATGTTCATCTGATTAGACACGCTGTATGAAAACAAATCCTCCAGATGTTCCTTTGTAATCTGTGAACCAAGGCTTTCCTTTACAATAGCGACAATATCCTCAAAGGTGTATCCTGCTTTGTCTGGCATAAATTCTGCCGAAACCATTACAAAAAAATTCTTGGTAGTAACAGAATCATAAAATGGTCTCAGGTTCACAGGTACCGCCACTCTGATAGGCTTATCCGAAGGCATTCCGTGAAGACATTCGCTGTAAATACTCCATATATAACAAGCCACAAGATATTCATTTATCGACACACCATATCTATGGCTTACCTCCTTAAGCCCCGATACCGGCATATAACCATGCATCACTCCGAATTCTCCTTTCGGAAGCTTCTCGAGCTTTAGAATATATGCTTTCTCTTTTTTGAAGCCACTTGCTTTACTCTGCTTATAATTCTTTACAAAGCTATCCTCTCTGTTAAGAGACGTTTCCTCTGAAAGCCCGTCATTTGTGACTTCTAAAAGCTGCGGATGCGCAAGTCTCAAATACTGGTATGTAAGCTCGCGCAGAAAATTCACTCCACCCATACCATCTGTCAGTACATGAAATACCTCAAGATTAATTCTTCGCTTATAATAAGTCACTCGAAACAGATAGCTCTGATTGCGGTTCGGCTGAATCTGCCGGCATGGAAAAAGTCCCTCTTCAACTACTCTCGGTGCCTTTTTACCATTCTCCTCAAAATAATACCAGAACACTCCCATTCTAAGTCTTACATTGAACACATCAAACTTGGGCAACACTATATCAAGTGCCTGCTGCAGAATATCCGGCACAATCTCCTCGCAAAGCGTAACACTTATTCTATATACATTCGTCATACTCTCCCCGGCAATAACCGGAAAAATATGCGCTGTATTATCGAGCTTATCCCATCGAATTGTCCTTCGCTTTTTGTTGCTCATTTTTATACCTCTTCTCGTACTTGCTTTGTCAATCCAATTTGATTAATCCAGTTTGCCATATACATCCATAGGCACATACGCTTTAACCTCTATTCCATCAGCCACATACTCCTCTGAAATAAGCTCTCCGTACTTGCGTATCATCTGAATCTGTCCAGCATTGGCATATGAAAAAGTCCTCTCTATATAGATTTTATTCTCACGCAGAATCTGCGATAATAAATCCTTGACCTCATCTAGTCCTTTATCAAGCCCCGCTGATATATTAAGTACGTAATCTGCCCGAAAATCATTCAGTGGCTCATCATCTGTTCGTAGATCCTGTTTGTTAAATAAAGTAACTATTGTCTTATCCTTTATTCCTAAATCATCCAACGTTGAGTACGTGATATGCATCTGCTTCTCTCTCTGCGGATTGGACGCATCCACTACATGAAAAATATAATCCGCATACTTAGCCTCTTCAAGAGTACTCTTAAATGCCTCTATTAGATGATGTGGCAGTTTTCTGATAAATCCAACTGTATCTGTAAGAAGCACCTGCTGTCTGCCTGGAAGCTCTAGTATTCTCGTAGTAGGATCAAGTGTTGCAAAAAGCTTATTCTCCTCTAACACCTCGGCATCTGTCAGATGATTTAACAGCGTAGATTTTCCCGCATTGGTATACCCAACTATTGCAACTACACTCATATCGTTTTTTTCACGTCTCTGGCGTGTTATTTCACGATGCTTTTGTACTTCTTTTAACTCTCGATTTAACTGAGCGATTCTATCGCTGATAAGTCTTCTGTCTATCTCAAGCTTTTTCTCTCCAGGTCCTCTTGTACCAATACCTCCACCAAGTCGCGACATGGAACGTCCAAAGCCCGCAAGACGGCTTCTGCTATACTTAAGCTGTGCCAGCTCTACCTGTATTTTACCTTCTCTGGTCGTTGCTCTCGATGCAAAAATATCAAGGATAATAAGTGTTCTGTCCATCACTTTGGTATCGAGTATATCTTCTAAATTCTTCATCTGTGCCGGTGATAATTCATCATCGCACACAATTCCGGTTGCATTTGTCTGTCCTATAAGCTCTGCTATCTCATCCACTTTTCCAGTGCCCACATAAAGTGCCGGATGAATTCTCTCCCTCTTTTGTATCAGGACACCGACCACCTTCGCACCTGCAGTATTTACAAGCTCCTCAAGCTCTGCAACAGAGTCTTCAGCATCATCACCATCGTTTTCACTTACTGCAACCAATATTACTTTTTCTTCAATCTCTTCGTTCTTAATAATCTCTGCCATATTTACCTTGTTTTTAAGAATGTATAATCTTTTTTCGCTTCTTCATCGTCCGGATAATCTGCAACATATGCTTCCATAAGCGACTTTGCTTTTTCGAAATCTCCCAGATTCTCATAACAGATAATCGTATTTTTTCTGATTGTTGCAAGGTCAGTTGCATCCGGCATCTCTGCTGCCGCCTCGAGATACTGCTTTGCGGTCTCATAATCGCCACTGTTCATAAGAGTCTGCGCCATCGAACTTAAATCATCTGCACTTGCAACTCCACTTTTCGTATATTCCTGAAAAAATTGATTGGATGTCTTGTCATCGCCTTTTACTGCATATACCTGCGCAAGATAGAAATTCGCCTGCTTCTCATCCTTCTCCAAAGCCTCTGTAAGATTAGATATCGCTTTATCGTAATCCTCAAGCAACATATAAATGCGCCCCTTCATCATCAAATCATTACCTTTTGAACCTTTGATTTCCAATGCTTTTTTTAGATACTCTTCAGGCTCTTTCTCATATCCGTACTTTTTTAGTGTCTCTGAAATTCCTATATATAATTCATAATTCTTGCTATCTTCTTCAATTGCTTTTTCAAAATCAGACATTCCCTTTTCATTCTTGCCTGTTGCAAAATAGAAGCATCCTCTCTGATAGTAAGCTTGTGGATAGTCCTTATAATCTATAAGTGCAGTGTATGTCTCCTCTGCGGACTTCAAATCTCCACTCAGATACTGTGTCTTAGCCTTGTAAAGACATATGTCAATCTCTGTCTCTCCCACTCCGCCAATCGACTGGTCAAGGGCATTCTGGAAGGCCTTAAGAGCTTCCTCGTAGTCTCCTTTTTTCATACAGGTTATACCATACTGTCTGTATGCTTCCTGCTGTTCTTTATTCTTGCTGCTCTGACATCCAGCAAAAGTCACACATGCGCAAAATACTGCACATGAAATAATTAATGTCTTATAAATCCTTCTCATTTTTACTCCTGTATTTTATATTCTCCAAATTAAAGTACTCTTTATTATATAACAAATAGTGCTCTTTTTCCATAAAAAAATCGCTCCGGCACTGTACCGAAGCGATTTTGGCAATATAGAGTTGTATGTCTATTATGAATAGTAACTGCTTAGTTTAATTTCCAAACTTCATCATTGTACTGTTTGATTGTTCTGTCTGATGAGAAGAATCCAGCCTTGCTGATGTTTACAAGCATCTTCTTAGCCCATGCTTTCTTGTCTTCGTAGTCAGCATAAGCACGCTCTTTTGTCTCACAGTAATCCTTGAAATCAGGGAATGTCATGAACCAGTCTTTGTTGAGAAGCTCATTGTAAAGTCTCTCTAAGTTCTCCTTAGAACCAACCTTCAACATCTCATCACTTACAAGGAAATCAACTGCCTGCTTGATATCTTCATCCTCATCATAGTAATCCTTAGAGCAGTAATCTCCTCTTTCATATCTGTCGATAACTGTCTGAGAATCCTCACCAAATACGTATATATTCTCATCTCCAACAAGCTCAGCGATCTCAACGTTGGCACCATCACTTGTTCCAAGTGTTACAGCACCATTGAGCATGAACTTCATGTTTCCTGTTCCAGATGCCTCTTTTGAAGCAAGTGAAATCTGCTCTGAGATATTAGCTGCTGGGAATAATTTCTCTCCTAATGTTACATTGTAGTTCTCTACCATAAATACCTTGAGGTATGGGCTTACTTCTGGATCATTGTTGATAATCTCCTGTAAGCAAAGGATTGCATGGATGATATCTTTTGCAATGATGTAAGCAGGAGCTGCCTTTGCACCAAAGAAGCATGTGATTGGTGTAGTTGGCTTCTTACCAGCCTTAATCTCGAAATATTTGTGGATGATGTAAAGTACATTGAGCTGCTGTCTCTTGTACTCATGAAGTCTCTTAATCTGGATATCAAAGATTGAGTTATCTGGTACATCGAGTCCCTGTGTATCTTTAAGATACTTAGCAAGTTCTGTCTTCTTAGCATCCTTAATTGAGATAAGTTTATCTAATACAGCATCATCATTTAAGAAGTTGCCTAATTTCTCTAATTCGTTTGCATCTTTCTTCCATCCCTCACCGATAAGCTCTGTAACGAATGCTGAAAGCTCTGGGTTACAAGACATTAACCAACGACGGAATGTAATACCGTTTGTCTTGTTGTTGAATTTCTCTGGGTATAACTTATAGAAGTTATTAAGCTCAGAGTTCTTTAAAATCTCTGTATGAAGGTATGCAACACCATTTACAGAGTATCCGTAATGGATATCCATATGTGCCATGTGTACAAGGTCACCCTGAATGATGTATGTGCTCTCATCAGATACTTTTGCACGAACCTTGTTATCAAGCTCACGAATAATTGGCATAAGCTGTGGAACAGCCTTCTCTAAGAAGTGGATTGGCCATTTCTCAAGTGCCTCTGCAAGAATTGTGTGGTTAGTATATGCACAAACCTTTGATACGATTTCAATAGCCTCATCCATAAGGATTCCTCTCTCCTGAAGAAGACGGATAAGCTCAGGAATAACCATTGATGGGTGTGTATCGTTAATCTGAACAGCTGCATAATCAGCAAGGTCATGTAAGTTAGATCCCTTTGCCTCTGCCTCTGCAAGGATAAGTCTTGCTGCGTTTGATACCATGAAATACTGCTGGTATACACGGAGAAGACGTCCCTTATCATCTGAATCATCTGGATATAAGAATAATGTAAGGTTCTTCTCGATTTCCTCTTTATCGAAATCAATTGTCTCACCTACGATTGACTCATCAACTGACTCAATATCGAATAAGTGAAGCTTTGTTGTACGATTGTTGTATCCGATTACATCGATATCATAAAGTCTTGACTGAACTGTGAATCCACCGAAGTTAACAGGATATGTGATATCTGTCTTTGTAAGCCAGCTCTTCTCTGTAATCCATGGGTTTGGAGTCTCTTTCTGAAGATTGTTCTCAAATACCTGCTTGAATAATCCATAGTGGTAGTTAAGTCCAACACCATCACCGTTTAATCCAAGTGTAGCGATTGAATCTATAAAACATGCTGCAAGACGTCCGAGTCCACCATTTCCAAGTGAAGGCTCAAGCTCAACCTCTTCGATTTCTGCAAGAGATTTACCATTCCTTGCAAGTGTCTCTTTTACTTCATCATAGATTCCTAAATTGATAAGGTTGTTTGATAAAAGCTTTCCAATAAGGAACTCTGCTGAGATGTAGTATAATTTCTTCTTTCCATCATTTGAAACTTTGTCAGCAGCTTTCTCTTTTACGAGATCAAGAAGTGCGAAATATACTTCCTCGTTTGTACTAACACTGATTCCTTTTTGAAGCTTTGTTTCAATTTCCTGCATAATTGCCATCTTAATTTCCTCCCAAAAAAATTAATCCGTTGTTATTTGATAATGCAATTATACGGCGGTATAGTACATATTTCTTGTCGTATAAGGCCAAAAACTTGCACAATCCTATCATTTCCGTTAAAATATTATTTTGTTTATGAAAGGAGATTTACATGAATATTCTGGAATATGAAAACTATCAGGAAAAAAAGAACCACACTACATTAGATTTTCCGTACAATACATACCTGTGTTCAATTCCTTTGGATTTCGAATTAGTGCCTCCGCACTGGCATGATGAAATGGAAATAATCTATATAAAGAAGGGACGCGGTATTGTAAATGTTGATTTTAAGGAATACCATGTCAGTGCCCTCACTCTCGTATTCATACTTCCGGGACAATTACATTCAATAGAACAATATGAAGATGAGACGATGGAATATGAGAATATAATCTTCGATTATTCTATGCTCCTGTCTAAAAAGAAAGACAGCGTTTATGAAGATTTCTTAAAGCCTCTTACTCATGGCAAAATTACTGTACCTACAGTCTTTTCTCAGGTGTATCCATATTTCACTGATTTAGTTTCACCTATTGATGCCTGCGATGAGATATGTAAGACAAAGCCTCAGGGTTATCAGCTTTTTATCAAGAGTATGCTATTTCAATTTTTCTTCATACTTGATAACAGATGCCGTAACCTGACAACACCTAAGAACAATAGAAAAGCAATTGATAAGATGAAAATCATACTCAAATATGTAGAAAATAATTATGCCAATAAGATTACTATATCTGAAATTGCTGATGTAATTGGTTTTTCAGAATCACACTTTATGAGATATTTTAAAGAAACAATGGGAACATCATTTATTGAATATTTAAAAGACTATCGATTGACAATGGCGGCAAGGCTCCTGCAAAGTTCGGAAGATTCCATTCTAAACATCTCGGCAGAGGTAGGATTTGATAATTTGTCATACTTCAATCGTTCCTTCAAGGCAAGGTATGGAATTACACCTCGCCAATACCGCAAGAACTGACACACAATACAGAAAAAGGACTCTATTAGCCTTATACTAATAAAGTCCTTTATCATAATATTATAACACTTCGAGAGTTGCCTTTACCTCATTCGCCGCAGATATAACGCTATTTGATGATGCGGCAATTTCCTCAGTCGACGCTGCAAACAGCGAAACCCTGTCATTTACCTCAGTGACTACCTTTAACAAATTCAGCAACTACTGCAAATCCTCTTCCTGCTTCACCTGCTCTTGCAGCTTCTATACTTGCATTGAGAGCGAGTAAGTTAGTTTGGGAAGCAATCGATACAACCTCTTCGTTATTATCACTAAGCTCGTCTAACAACAGTGAAATATCCTGCATTTCTTTCTCCAGTGAACTACAAAAATCAGCGACCTTCTTCACGTCAGTCATAATTTCCGTACTTCCCTTGGCATTACTGTCGTTATCAACAACCATCTCAAGAGCAGTTTCCTTTTCCTTATCTACTTCCGCTTTTATGTAGTGAATACAGTTTTCTTTTCTGTTAAATCCGTTAAAATTCTATAAATTTATCTTCGAATAAGTGATAATGGTAATTCAAGACCATTTTCCTCAAGCACCTTCTTATTTCGAAGAATATCCTGTGTATTTCCGTCTGCCACAATTCGTCCGTTATTAATAAGAATTGTCCGCTGACAGGTATCCCATATAAAATCCAAATCGTGGCTTGTTATAATTTTCAGACCATCAAATTCATTTAGTAAGCCAATCAGATTTCTCCTGTTTCTCGGATCGAGCGTCGAACTTGGCTCGTCCATCAGGATTATTGAAGGCCTGATGGAAAGAACTGCCGCTATGGACACAAGCTTTTTCTCCCCATCGGAAAGCTTATAAACCGACCTGTCTTTGAGATGTTCTATATGTACTTTTCTCATGGCTTCATTTACCAATCGATTGGTCTGTTCTTTCGACATACCATAGTTTTGCGGTGCAAATGCGATTTCACTGTGTACATTTGTCATAAAAAGCTGATTTGCAGGTTCCTGAAAAACATAACCTATTCTTTGTCTAATCTGTGATAGAGTCTTTTTCTCCACACAGATATCATCCACTTTTATCTGCCCGGTAAAATTCAGGTTAAGACCAACAATCAACTTAAGAAGTGTGGATTTACCTGCACCATTAGCTCCAATAATACCTATGTTTTCCTGTTCATTTGCACGAATATTTATCCCCTGCAAAATCGGTTCATTTTTTACATATTCAAAACACAAATTCTCAATCTGCAATTTGTACGAACTCATTATTATCTCCAATTCATCTAATAACCAGACTTCCCACCAATTCAAATACAGGCATCACTCTCAATGTAATAATCACAGCTCCCCACACTATTCCCCACAAAATATCCCTGACACAAAACCTCTCATTTTGCCAGCACTTATACTCTCCACAGTATCCGCGCATACACATACTATCATAAATCTCATTTGCACGGTCTATACTCCTTAACATAAACTGTCCCACCAGAGATCCCCAGGTCCGAATACTAATCCCTTTCTGGCCTGGTGCTCTAAGCGTATATGCCTGCAAAATAGTGTGCATTTCATCCACCAGAACATATATATACCTGTACATCAGAAGGACAATGGTTACAATTGTTCTGGGAATATGAATAAGTCTAAGTGCATAACACAGCTTCTCAATTGACGTTGTTATTACCAAAATATATGAAGCAAAAACACATAAGCTTCCTTTTATTATAAGGGTACACATAGATACCACACCATTTGAAACAGGTAACTGACCAATATATGTCACTATCTCTCTGTCCAAAAAAGGATTACATATCCCCACTAGGCAAACAACTGGTAAAACAAATCTTAGCCTATATAGTGCACCTTTAAATGAAAAATCACAAATGACAAATAGGACAATAGGATACACACTCATAGATACTAGTCCAGTCATGTTATATTTATCAAACGAAATAACCATACATATAAAAAGAATTGTAATTACAAAT
>JAXELM010000220.1:0-6396 GCA_034100525.1 Agathobacter sp. | reverse complement strand
GTGGAACGTAAATGGTTCTTACATGGCTATCGAGGGTATTACTTCTCCAGACGGAAGAGTACTTGGAAAGATGGCTCACTCAGAGCGTCGTGGTGATTCAGTTGCAATCAACATTTATGGCGAGCAGGATATGAAGATATTCGAAAGTGGCGTTAAGTATTTCAAATAATGCAGTGGGAATAATGCAGTGGGGACGGAGAAAAGTGACCTTCAATGTCATTAAGATAACAACAGTTCAACATTGCTAAATATACTAGCTCCGTCCCTTTTAAAAATTTTTCCTAAATATAGTTGACATACAGTCCAAAGTGTGCGGCCGCATTTGTTGATGATTCAACAAATGCGGCCCTTGTAGTTAACAAGCGTTAATTGCAAGGAGGTACACACTATGAACTTTTCTAATACTTTAAAATCACATTTACTATCTTTGATTGAGGAGATGGCTTCTCATCCTCAAGATTTCACTAAGAATCCTAAGACAGATTTTTCTAGAACAAAAAAATGGTCTTTTAAAAAGACTATATTATTTATGCTTTCCATGGAAGGAAATTCACTTAAAAACGAGCTTTTAAAATTTTTTGATTTTAATTCTAATCTTCCATCTGCATCCTCTTTCGTCCAGAGAAGAGCACAAATTCTGCCATCTACATTTGAAACACTTTTCAAATCTTTTACTTCTTTTGATAAAAGATTTCAAGCTACATATGGATATCAGCTTATAGCTGTAGATGGCTCTGCTGTTGCAATTCCTCGCAATGCTGCTGATAAGGCAACATTGAGAAAAGTAGGCAAAGATAACGAATATAATGCACTTCATCTTAACTGTCTGTATGATTTGAATAAGCGCCTGTATATTGATGCCATAACTCAAACTGCCCACGAAAAAAATGAGCACCTTGCTGTACAACACATGGTTGACAGATATAAAGGTTCTGCAAACAGCATTTTTATTATGGACAGAGGATACGAATGTTTCAATACTATTGCTCATATTGAACAAATGGGCATGTATTACGTTATCAGAAGTAAAGACATCTCAAGCAATGGTATTGTTGCATCATTAAAAGAACAACTTCCCGATAATGATACATTTGATGCTATGACATCTTTTTTTCTTTCCCAAAAGAACACAACTAATGTAAAAAAATATCCTAAACTTTATAAAAGAATCCGCTCCGATCAAAGCTTTGATTTCTTTAATGAAGATTCGGATTACTATCCTATGAACATTCGTGTTGTACGCTTTCCAATAACAGAAACGAAATATGAAGTCTTACTTACAAATCTTCCAGATAACATCACACCAATGATGTTAAAGGAACTTTATAATAGACGATGGGGAATCGAAACATCATTCAGAGAATTAAAATACTCAATTGGTTTAAACGCTTTTCATTCAAAAAAATATGATTTTATTCTGCAGGAAATCTGGGCAAGACTCCTTTTGTACAATTTTTGCGAGATGATTACAACTAATGTTGTTATTGTACAAAATCAAAAGAACAAACATACATATCAAATAAACTATACATATGCGATTTTTGTATGCAGAAAACTATTAGTGCTAAAAAAACAAGAGTCCTCGTATGATGCCGAAATGCTAATCAAACGAGAACTCTTACCAATTCGAGCAGACAGAGCTTATCCACGCAATATTCGCTCTCATTCTGCTATAAGCTTTATATATAAAATATATTAAGCAACACTAATTATACACCATACAGCAGACAGATGTAACCCATCTGTCTAATTATGCTGTTCAAAAAAGTTTAAGTAGCAATTTTTTCGCATAACATATATGAAAATCATGTAGAATTAAACATAATAATGATAAAATATATTTTATGGACATATTATCTTAATGACATTGGACAGGTGGTGAAGTGTCCCTTCGAGTATGGGGGGCTGAGGAAGATGCAGAGCTTTTAGAACAGGTGATAACAAGCTTTAAAGCGGAATACCCTGATACTACCTTTAATTTCACAGTAGAGGCAATGTCTGAGGCAAATTGTAAGGACGAAATATTAAATACAGTATTAGAAGCACCGGATGTATTTACTTTTGCGGATGACTAGTTGGCGGCTATGTGTGCGTCAGATCTTTCAGCAGTAACAGAAGAGCTTTCAGCTACTATGCAGGAAGTTGCAAACAGTGCAGGTGTTATTAATAGAAATACCAACTCTGTAAACAACGAAGTAAACAATATTGCAGAAAAATTAAATGCTACCTATATTGAGAATGCAATGGAAAGCTTCAATGAGAAAACGGATTCACTGCAGGAGGTAATGGCAGAGATTACTTCATCAATCAACTCAATTACATCGGCTATCGAGGAAGGTGTAAAGGGTGTATCAGGTGAGCTGAAAGCACTCAGGCTCTTGTATACGATATGGACAATATCACAGAGAGAATGGGTGAAAATGAGAAGATTGCAGGAGATCTCCAGCAGGAGATCGCTATTTTCAAGAAACTGTAAAAGCAAAAAATTATTTGACATATAAAAATAAAGTTACTATACTGTATATAGTTTAAAAGTAAAGACGATGACGAAGACAGTAGTCTGTATGTTGAAAGTTACAGAGAGTCGGGATTGGTGTAAGCCGATACGAGTAGAATACAGATGAATATCACTTCCGAGTTGCAGGTCGAAATCAGTTGAGAGTAGATTCTGACGTATTTCCTACGTTACAGGGAACAGGTATGCAAATGAGATTTCATTTAAGTACATTGTATATAGGTGGTATAACGTGCGCCCGCGTCCTATTGCAGGATGTGGGCGTTTTATATTACTTGAAATATCAAGTAATATAAAACGCCTTGTAGATTGCAGAGCCAGACAGGCGAAAATGTCAGCAGGCTGACGTCTGGCTCGCAGCAAGATTTGCAAGCAAATCTTGATAAAATTGTTATTAATAAATTTTAGGAGGAAGATATGTATAACAAAGTTGATACTAATATGAACTTCGTTGAACGTGAGAAAGAAATCGAGAAGTTTTGGAAAGAAAATGACATTTTCAACAAATCACTCGAGAAAAATAAGAAAGAGGGAGAGACATATACTTTTTACGATGGACCGCCTACTGCAAATGGAAAGCCACATATTGGTCATGTAGAGACACGTACTATAAAGGATATGATTCCCAGATTCCAGACAATGAAGGGCAAATATGTACCTCGTAAGGCTGGATGGGATACACATGGTCTTCCCGTTGAACTTGAGGTTGAGAAGCTTCTTGGATTAAACGGAAAAGAACAGATTGAAGAATATGGTATGGAGCCATTTATCAAGCAGTGTAAGGAATCTGTTTGGAAATATAAGGGAATGTGGGAAGATTTCTCAGGCACAGTAGGCTTCTGGGCTGACATGGATAACCCATATGTCACATACGATGATGATTTTATAGAGTCAGAATGGTGGGCTCTTTCTGAAATCTGGAACAAGGGTCTTCTATACAAGGGATTTAAGATTGTTCCATACTGTCCTCGTTGTGGAACTCCTCTTTCAACAGCAGAGGTTTCACAGGGATACAAGACTGTAAAAGAGAAATCTGCAATCGTTAGATTTAAAGTAGTTGGAGAGGATGCATATTTCCTTGCATGGACAACAACACCTTGGACACTTCCAAGTAATGTGGCACTTTGTGTAAATCCTGATGATGTATATGTCAAAGTAAAAGCTGCTGATGGATTCACATATTATATGGCAGAGGCACTCCTTGACAAGGTTCTTGGCAAGTTAGCCGATGAAGAGGCAGGAGTAAAAGCATACGAAGTACTTGAGAAATACAAGGGAAAAGACCTTGAGTACAAAGAGTATGAACCACTTTTTGAATGTGCAAAAACTGTTGCAGATAAGCAGAACAAGAAGGGATTTTTTGTTACATGTGATGGATATGTAACAATGTCAGATGGTACAGGTATCGTTCATATTGCACCGGCATTTGGTGAGGATGATGCGAATGTCGGACGTAATTATGACCTTCCATTCGTGCAGTTTGTAAATGGAAAAGGTGAGCTTACAGAGGAGACTCCTTTCGCAGGAATGTGGGTAAAGGATGCTGACCTCGAGGTTCTTAAGAATCTTGATGCCAGAGAGCAGTTGTTCGATGCACCGAAGTTTGAGCATGAGTATCCTCATTGCTGGAGATGTGACAAGCCACTCATCTACTATGCAAGAGAGTCATGGTACATCAAAGAGACAGCAGTAAAGGATGATTTGATTAGAAATAATAATACAGTTAACTGGATTCCTGAGTCTATCGGATCCGGAAGATTTGGAAACTGGCTTGAGAATATTCAGGACTGGGCTATCTCGCGTAACCGTTACTGGGGAACTCCTCTTAATATCTGGGAGTGTGAGTGCGGACACAGAGAATGTGTTGGAAGCAGAGCAAGACTTGCAGAGTTAGCTGGTGATCCAAAGGTGGCAGAGGTTGAGCTTCACAGACCTTATATCGATGAAGTTACTTTCCCATGTCCTGAGTGTGGTAAGACAATGAAGCGTGTTCCAGAGGTACTTGACTGCTGGTTCGATTCAGGAGCAATGCCATTTGCGCAGCATCATTATCCATTCGAAAATAAGGAATTGTTCGAGCAGCAGTTCCCAGCACAGTTTATTTCAGAGGCTGTTGACCAGACACGTGGATGGTTCCATTCGCTTATGGCTGAGAGTACTTTACTTTTCAATAAAGCACCATATGAGAATGTAATTGTACTTGGTCATGTACAGGATGAGAACGGACAGAAGATGTCCAAATCAAAAGGAAATGCAGTAGACCCATTTGATGCATTAGCACAGTATGGAGCAGATGCTATCCGCTGGTATTTCTACACAGCGTCAGCACCATGGATTCCAAAGAGATTCTCTGGAAAGCTTGTTCAGGAAGGACAGCGTAAATTCATGGGTACACTTTGGAATACTTACGCATTCTTTGTACTTTATGCGAATATTGATGAGTTTGATGCAACAAAATATACTTTAGAATATGATAAGCTTCCAGTTATGGATAAGTGGATCTTATCAAAGCTTAATTCAGCAGTAGCAGCAGTTGATGAGAATTTGAGCAATTACAGAATTCCAGAGGCTGCAAGAGCACTTGATGATTTCGTAGATGAGATGAGTAACTGGTATGTACGTCGCTGTCGTGCACGTTTCTGGGCAAAGGGAATGGAGCAGGATAAGATTAATGCATACATGACTCTTTACACAGCCCTTGTAACTATTTCAAAGGCTGCTGCACCTATGATTCCATTTATGACAGAGGAGATTTACCGCAATCTTGTATGTTCAATTGACAAGACAGCACCGGAATCAATCCATTTATGTGACTTCCCTGTTGTGGATGAGAAGATGGTTGATAAAGAGCTTGAGGCTGCAATGGATGAGGTTCTTAAAGTGGTAGTTATGGGACGTGCGTGCCGTAATGAATCAAATATCAAGAATCGTCAGCCAATTGGCAGGATGTATGTAAAAGCACCTGAGAAGCTTGATAAATTCTATGTAGACATTATCGCAGATGAGTTGAATGTCAAAGAGGTAGAATTCACAGATGATGTTTCTTCATATACAACATACCAGTTTAAGCCACAGCTTCGTACTGTTGGACCAAAATTCGGTAAATACCTGAAGCAGATTCAGAGTACACTGGCTGAGTTAGATGGTAATGCAGCATATGCACAGTTGAAAGAGACAGGGGCTCTCAAACTTGACAAAATTAGTACTGAAGTAGTATTATTAGAAGAGGATTTACTAATAACAATGACACAGATGGAAGGATATGTTACAGAAAGTGATAATTCCATTACTGTTGTTTTGGATACAAATCTTACACCAGAGCTTATTGAGGAAGGATTTGTCCGTGAAATCATTAGTAAAATCCAGACAATGCGTAAAGAGGCCGGATTTGAAGTTATGGATCATATCGCCGTTACATTTGAGGCAGATGAGAAAGTAACTGCCATATTTGAAAAATATGGTGACGACATCAAGTCGGAAGTTTTAGCAGAGTCAATTGCTGCAGGAACTTTAACCGGATACGAGAAAGATTGGAACATCAATGGGGAAAAAGTACAGCTTGCAGTTGAAAAAATTTAATTTCTGAGCCAAAGAGGGAAGTGTGTTTTGCGTACATACCTCCCTTTTTCTAGTGAATCAGAAAATTCGATAGGAGATTTTGTGTTAGGACAGATGAATTTTTCAGGCATAAGCGATTTCTTATTGCGGAACAAGGAGGTCAATATGAGAGATAAAGTATTTAACAAAAAAGCATTTATGAAGGCAGTTACGGAGCATGTCAAGATTATGTACCGTAAGACTTTAGAGGATGCAACACAGCAGGAGATTTATCAGGCAGTCGCTTATATTACAAAGGATGTAATAATGGAACAGTGGCTTGC
>JAXELM010000204.1:0-20218 GCA_034100525.1 Agathobacter sp. | reverse complement strand
CGGTTGCCCCTAAGCATAAAATATATACTATTTATTTTTGTTTACAATTCGTGTCTCATACTCGCCTGTTGCGATATCAATGTATCTTACGAAAAGAGAAACCTTGTTGTCTTCATTCAGGTTCTCCCATACCATATTTGTAAAGCTGTCGATATCTCCATCGATGTCTACCCATGTAGGCTCACCCTCGAAGCTTGGAAGTGGATTTCCATCACCCATATATGTGTGAATAAAATGACCTTCGCCTGCTATTGGGTTTGAGTATGCAAATGTATATCTGTTGCATGCATCAGGATTACCATTGTTGCTCTTAAGAATTGACATAGCATAGTTAAACTCACCATTATCAATATGCATAATTCCTGAAATACGAGGTGTATAATTTGGTGCGTCTGGCTCAAACTCTCTCGTACGAAGTGCCTGCTCAAATGTCTGCTGCTTGTCCATAAGCTCATAAATTGTATCTGTCTGATCACCGTTTGTAACGATTGTCTTATTGCCAAGCACTCTCACTGGAGCATAGATAATAAGGCTTGGGTCTTCAAGCTTTGAAGGGTCGAATGCCTGTGTACGGATACCTTCGCCATCCTCTACGAATACACGATTACGGCTATTCTCACTTCTTCCCATGATAAAATAAGCTGTTACAGCTTTTTTCCCATCTGGAGTAACACCGATTACGATTCCACGTCCTGGATAGCTTGTGCTTGATAATTCCTGTGCAAGTGATACTTTGTTCATTTTAATTCCTCTCTTTCAAAATAATAATCAATATGTGCAAATTAAATTTACAGCCAATTTCCATTTGTTATCTACCAACATAGAAACCGACCTTTGTTTTGTCAAGCATTCACCTCTAGTTCTTGAATGAGTGAACTGGTGCTGGAATTCTTCCACCTCTGTTTACAAATGCATCACATGAGAACTGATTTACAGGCATGATTGGTGCATATCCAAGTAAACCACCAAACTCAACTGTTTCACCAACACCTTTTCCAATTACAGGTATAATTCTAACGGCTGTAGTCTTCTGATTAATCATACCAATTGCCATCTCATCAGCAATAATACCTGAAATAGTTGTATCCTTTGTATCTCCAGGAATTGCTATCATATCAAGACCTACTGAACATACACATGTCATTGCTTCTAACTTCTCAAGAGTGAGAGCACCTGCAACAACTGCATCAATCATTCCCTGATCTTCACTGACCGGAATAAACGCACCACTAAGACCTCCTACATATGAAGACGCCATAATTCCGCCCTTCTTAACCTGATCATTGAGAAGTGCAAGTGCAGCCGTTGTTCCCGGTGCACCGGCATGCTCAAGACCAATCTCGCATAAAATATCTGCAACACTGTCACCGATTGCTGGAGTAGGTGCAAGTGAAAGGTCAATAATTCCAAATGGTACTCCAAGCTTCTTAGATGCTTCCTTGGCAACAAGCTGTCCTACTCTTGTTACCTTGAATGCTGTTTTCTTAATTGTCTCGCAAAGAACTTCAAAGCTCTCTCCTCTTACCTGTTCAAGGGCGGTCTTTACAACTCCAGGTCCACTTACTCCGACATTGATAATCGCATCGGCCTCTGTTACACCATGGAATGCTCCTGCCATAAATGGATTGTCGTCTGGAGCATTACAGAAGATAACAAGCTTAGCACATCCCAATGAATCATTTTCTTTTGTATACTCAGCAGTCTTCTTGACGATTTCTCCCATGAGCTTAACTGCATCCATATTAATACCGGTCTTTGTAGAACCTACATTGACTGAACTGCATACGACCTCAGTCTCTGCTAAAGCCTGTGGAATTGAACGGATAAGATTCTCATCAGCTGTTGTCATTCCTTTTGATACAAGTGCTGAATATCCGCCTATGAAGTTAACTCCAACTTTCTTCGCAGCTCTGTCAAGAGTCTTTGCTATTGTAACAAAATCCTCTGGACATTTACATGCGGCTCCACCAACTAATGCGATTGGTGTAACCGAAATTCTTTTATTTACAATCGGGATACAATAATTGTTCTCGATATCTTTTCCAACAGCAACCAAATCTTTTGCTAATGTTGTAATCTTGTTGTATATATTCTCATTTACCTTGTCCAAATCAGAATCTATACAATCTAAAAGGCTGATTCCAAGAGTAATTGTTCTTACATCCAGATTCTCTTTTTCAACCATATCATTGGTCTCAATTACTTCACCAATATTAATCATAGTTTTCTCCTTACATTCCTATAGTCACATTTTCAAATTCATCTCGCGCCTTAAGTTGCGAGTGCTCTACACAAAATCTTCAAGATTCACTCGCATATAGCGAGATTATATACGATGCATCTTCTCGAAAATCTCTTCCTTTTGGCACTTAATTGCAACACCAATCTCTTCTCCAAGTGTATCAAGCTGTGAAGATACATCAGAAAATGACTTTGTAGCTGCTGCCATGTCAACAATCATCATCATATTGAAATATCCAGATACAATAGTCTGCGAAATATCAAGTACATTCACTCCGCTCTCTGAAAGATATGTACATACCTTTGCAATAATACCAACAGTATCTTTTCCAACTACAGTAATAATTACTCTGTCCTTTGTGTTTTCCATCATAATCTCCTTTTACTCTATTCGAACCAATCTGGATGGCTCATCTCTTTTTGCAACAAACATGGGAAAATCCTCTGCTTTGTATGGATTGTCACCCATTGTAACCTCGAGCCTTACTGCCTCGTAGGCTAATTCTTCATAATTATTTTCTTTGCTGAGATGTCCCAGCATTACAGTACCAAAATTATCATGAAGCAGTTCGCAAAGCAACTGACCACTTCGTTCATTTGATAAATGTCCGCGATCACCAAGAATTCTCTGCTTAAGCGGATATGGATATACACCCGTTTGAAGCATATTCACATCATGGTTCGCTTCCAATAATAATGCATCAAGACACTGCAGTTCGTCAACTATTTTCTCATCATATGTTCCAAGATCAGTGACAACTGCTGCCATATGCTTTCCACATTTAACCTTATACGCAACAGGATCAGCAGCGTCATGCGAAATATGTATTGGCTTCATAGTAAGTGATCCGATGCAAAATTCAACTCCAGGTTCAATAACCCGAAACAGTTCCTCATCTATCTTGCCTACTGACTTGACAGATTTAATGGCTTCTATAGTTCCTTTAGTAGAATATATTGGTATACCATATCTTCGAGCCATAACACCAAGACCTGCAATGTGGTCTATATGCTCATGAGTTACCAATATCCCCTTCATCTCACTTGCTTTTAAATCTATTGATTCGAGTCCTTTTTCTATTCGCTTTCCACTTATTCCTGCATCAACCAGTATATGATCGTCATCTGAACCAACGCATATACAGTTTCCACTGCTGCCACTGGCTATACTACACAACTCTAACATCTTAATTCTCTTTCCAGTATAATTCTATCTTGTCCCCATCATGCAATTCTTCGGAGAACTGTGCTTCACGTCCGTTAATCAGTGTCGCTATTGCTCTGCCTCTGCCAGCCTGAAGGTCAAATGTAATTCTATCAAATATATCTACAAAAATATAGCTTTCTTTTCCAGATAATTCAACAGCTTCTCCATTAACAGTAACTACAATTATTACTGAATTGTCATTCTCCTCAACCTGTACTTCATTCTGCGAAACTCCAACCTGCGAAGCTTCGTCCTGTGTTTTTTCACCCCGCGCCATTTCGTTCTGTATTGTTTCGTTCTGCATTGTCTCATCCTGCGCTATTTCGTCCTGCGCCCCTTCACTCTGAACCATTTCGTCCTGTGTTGCACTCAATTGCTCTTCATCAATTGAATTCTCTGTGACCTCATCCAGATTACTATAATTAGAAGAATACTGCGCCGAGCGAACTCCATACGGATTTTCAACCCATTCTATTGAGAAATTCTCATATACCAAAGTATTAAGATCTGCCTCCCTGTTATTAACAAGTATCTCCTGATCTTCATCAATAACAATATCCATAAACTCTGCTATCTGACCAACAGTGTAGAAATTACGAGTCTCAATCTCATCGCCTTCCTGAATCTCATAGCTGGCTGGTTCAAGACTTCCATTTACCTGAACAAACTTTGGACATACAACATCCTTACCATTAATATTAAAAGTAAGTGTTGCCTGACGACATTCTTCTAACTGTCCAATTGTATATCTGGCCGCAGCACCTGATGTGGATGGTTCAATTGTAATCTCACTATTTGGCTCTAGTGGTGTATTAATATTAGCCGGATTGCCGTTCATTCTGACAATAGCTGCTTCTCCTGCTTCTCCTCTTGCAATTCTGGCTGCACCATTTACTGTAAAGTTTATTGGCATACCACGCTTTGGAAACAGCTGATCATTTGGAAAGCCTGCCTGAAGTGCTGCATCCACAATAGTAAGTCTGTTATTGTCGTAGAGCTTTAATCTCTCACCATTAAATCTAACCATTATGAAATTATTTCTCTGCTCATAATAGTTCAGACAAATTCCTATTGGTGTAACTAAAAGAGGATCTTTCTTGATATCCTCCTGCTGGAATGTAACCTCACCAAGTACCTCTTCACCTCGAAGTGCAACTCGCTCCTCCGGCAAATCAAGCTTCTTTGCCAAAGCTTCAGTAAATCCATGAATTTTACCACCGCCACCAACAACAAAGCATGCACTGACAGACTTGTCACCATTTAGCTCCATTATCTTGGCTCCAACCTCTGAGGTAATCTTCTCAACTACCGGTTCTACCACCTTCCAGATATCAGATGAAGGAATAGTATGTGTTATACTCATGATATCTTTGTATGTAACTTCATCAGCTTCTGTAGATGCAAGCTTCATCTCTTCTGCCGTCTTGAAGTCAACCAGATAATGCTGCACTATCACTTCTGTCAGCTCATCACCTGCATACGGAATCATACCATATGCGATTATGCTTCCATCTTTGGTAATGGAAATATCGGAAGTTCCCGCTCCAACATCCACAAGGGCAATATTTAACATTCTAAAATTCTCAGGTATTGCAACATTAATTGCGGCAATAGGCTCGAGAGTCATATTCGCAACTGTAAGGTCTGCATGTCCTACTGCGGAATAAAGTCCATCAACAACATCCTCAGGAAGGAAAGTCACTATAACGTCCTCTCCGATTTTATTTGCTTTATGGTCTTGAATACTTATAAATGGTTCATCATTCAGATAATATTTAACTACTGAATAGCCCACACAGTAGAATTTATACTTAGTATCATTTGTAGTCTTAAGCGACTCCTGTGCCTTTTCAATACCTAACAGATTAAGTGTATGAATATCCTCTCCTGTTACAACAGTTTCTTCTGCGTATTCATACTCAACATGTGTAGTTACGGTTTTAAGTACTCGTCCGGCTGCAGCAATACATACTTCTGTAAGTGGCTGACCTATCTGCTGCTCTAATTCACGCTTTACTACACTTATAGTCTTTGCAACCTTACCGATGTCATGAATCTGTCCGTCCAGCATAGCTCTTGTATCATGCTGCTTTATATACTGGGCTACAACTATAAATTCATCATTGTCTGTACGATATCCAACTGTACCAATTACATTTCTGGTTCCGATATCGAGACCAAATACATTGTTCATATTTCACTCCTTGTATGATTTAATTATCTCTTCAATCTGCATATAAGTATGCTCTACTGTTCCATTATTATCAATGCATTTCTGACAAGCACTTCTATATTCTGCCTCACTTAACTGGCTGGCAAATATATTATCAATTTTCTCATCAGAATATCCTCTTGATTCTTTTAATCTTAATCTTCGATTTTCCTCGCTTGTATAAATATACCAAAGTTCGTCACATATTTCATCATAATGTTCTTCAATTAATAAAGCAGCTTCCAAAATAAGCCATTCCAAGCATCCCGATTCCTTCTCAATCCGATACTGTTTAATAACATATTCTTTTACTGCCGGATGAACAATAGCATTTAATTTATCTCTAAGAGAACTGTCATTAAATATCGCCTCAGCCATCCTGATATTATTAATCTGACCATCTGCATTAAAAACAGAACTGTCAAACAATTCTCTTAGCTTATTATAGCATTCAGTGTCCGGTTTCATAAGCTCGTGCGCAATATCATCCGCAAGCATCACCTTCACCTTCGGCTTGCCTGCAAGATAATCAAGTATTGCCGATTTGCCAGCACCAACACCACCGGTTATTCCAATAAATCTCATATTAGTGTGCCTCATACCAATCAGTACCTGTCTCTGTTCCAACTTCCAACTCCACCTTAAGGTTCGCAGCTTCCCTCATCTGTGTCTCTAATAGTTCAATCACTTTTTCTTTCTCTTCTGCTACTGTCTCTATTAACAGTTCATCATGCACCTGAAGAATAAGGCGTGATTTGTATCCTTCAGAAATTAGTCTGTCATGAACCTTAATCATGGCTATTTTTATAATATCTGCCGCAGTTCCCTGAATCGGCGAATTCATTGCAACTCGCTCTCCAAACTGCTTCTGCATGAAATTACTTGATGAAAGCTCAGGTATCGGTCTAATTCTTCCAAACATAGTCCGTGTATAGCCATTGTTCTTTGCATCAGCAACCGTACCATCTAAGAATGCTTTAATTTTTGGATACGTCTCAAAATACTTATCTATAAAACTTTGAGCTTCTTTTATATCTATATTCAAATCCTTCGAAAGACCAAACGCACTTATTCCATATACAATTCCAAAATTAACAGCCTTTGCATTTCTTCTTTGTAATGGTGTAACCTCATCAAACGGCACATTAAACACCTCTGCAGCTGTTGTGCTGTGAACATCCTGATTATTCTTAAAAGCATCTATAAGCTTTGAATCATCTGCCATATGTGCAAGCACTCTAAGCTCTATCTGCGAATAATCTGAATCAACGAAAATGTTTCCCTCCATTGGATGAAATACTTTTCTAATCAGCTTCCCGAGCTCAATTCGAATCGGAATATTCTGCAGGTTTGGTTCAGTACTGCTAAGTCTTCCTGTTGCGGTAATTGTCTGATTAAATGTTGTATGAATTTTACCATTGTCATCTATATAATTTGACAGACCATCTGCGTATGTTGATTTAAGCTTGCTCAACTGTCTGTACTCAAGAATATCTGCCACTATCGGATATTCATCAGCCAGCTTATCAAGTACTTCTGCTGATGTAGAATATCCTGTCTTTGTCTTCTTACCATTAGGCATATTTAATTTCTCAAACAGTATTACACCTAACTGTTTTGGGGAATTAATATTAAACTCTTCCCCTGCTGCTTCGTATATTTTGGACTCAAGCTGTGCTATTGATACAGACAGCTTTTCCCCATATTCCTTCAATGCCTGACCATCAATTGAAATACCTTCCTTCTCCATATCATATAATACGAATACTATAGGCATCTCTATTTCCCTAAACAGCGAAAGCATAGCTTTTTCTTTTAGTGTTTCCTCAAGCACGGGCTGTGACTTCCAGGCTGTATACGCTTCAAAACAAGCGTACTTAACAACCTTCTGACAATCAGTTTCGATCATTGATGAAGCTGATTCTTTGCCAAGATAATCCTTTTTTGACATAAACATCAAACCAAGATAATCTTTTGCAATATCCTCATATGGATATTCGCCTTTGAGAGGGTTAAGCAGATACGCAGCCACAGTCATATCAAAATACTTATTTCGGATATCAATATACAAATCCCAGTTTTCCGCTATATCCCTGCCATTCATTGGGTCGAAAAATGAAAGTGCCGGTTTTAAATCAGGAGATATATACATCTGAGCATCAAGCTCTTCAAGCTTACCTGACAGGTAATCACTTGTTATTTCATTTCCTGTTTTAAAGAAATAAATATCCTCTTCTCCAAACACAAGTGACATAGCCGCATATTTATTCATTATCGGTTCATCAAATAAACTAATCTGCCCTTCTTCCGAAGCTGGCTTACTCTCACCTTGAACAAAAGAAAAGGCTACTTTCTTCCCCTTTGCCTTTTTCCATATATGCTCAGCCTCATCTCGAGTCTCTACAACAGTGAAAAACTCCTCTGCATTGTTCTTAGGTGCATCGACCTCGAATCTGCTAAGCAGATTCTTGAATTCAAGCTGTTTACACAACATATATGCTTCCTGTGTATATAAAACTTCATTTGATTCCAATTTCGCATTTGCGAAATCATATTCAAGTGGTACATCTGTAATAATTGTAGCAAGCTCCTTGCTCATTACAGCCTGCTCCCAGTATTCTACAATATTCTTGCCAGCTCTTGGCGGCTTAACCTCAGCAGCATGCTCATGAACTGCCTCAATCGAATGATACTGGTTAATAAGCGCAGATGCTGTCTTCTCTCCAATTCCAGGTACTCCCGGAATATTGTCAGCAGTATCTCCCTGCAAAGCCTTTACATCTATAAATTCTTTCGGTGTAACCTGATATTTCTCGACTACATCAGCGGCCAGGTAATTCTCTATCTCAGTTCCACCCTTCTTCGTCTTTGGAATACGAATCATGACATGCTCCGTAGCAAGCTGGAGTAAATCCCTGTCTCCGGAAATTATGGCTACATCCATTCCTGCCTTCTCGCCCATGCCAGCGATAGTTCCCAAAATATCATCAGCCTCATAGCCTTCTTTTTCAACGATTGTTACTCCCATTGCCGAAAGCATCTCTTTAATAAGCGGCACCTGCTGTCTTAACTCATCAGCCATCGGCTTTCTGGTGCCCTTATACACGTCATACATCTTGTGACGGAAAGTCGGTGCATGGACATCAAAAGCAACAGTCAGATAATCCGGCTGCTCCTCTTCAAGTATCTTGAACATAATATTCAAGAATCCATATACAGCATTGGTATGAACTCCCTGTGAATTAGTAAGGTCAGGCAATCCAAAAAATGCTCTGTTTAATATACTGTGTCCATCTATCAGCACTAACTTTTCACTCATACTTAATATCCTTTATATTGCTCTTGTATATTTTTTGAGGAATTCTAACTCCTCACCCTCGAAATAAGGTGACATCTTCTCATATACCATTGCATGATAATCATTGAGATGTTTAATCTCTACAGATGTCATCTGCGCCGGGTCGATTGCATCCAAATCTATTGGTACATATGTCAGATTTTCAAAATACATATACTGACCAAACTCATTCTTCACACCCTTGCGGCAGATAAGCTCGTTCTCAGTTCGTATGCCATACTTGCCCTCAATGTAAATTCCTGGTTCGTCAGTAGTAATCATACCCTCTTCAAGTATGCTTCCTTCTGAGCGGTCAGGTGATTCTTTCCATCTGAAGCCATTTGGTCCTTCATGTACATTTAATACATTTCCAACACCATGTCCGGTTCCATGGTTATAGTCCATATCGATATCCCAGAAAGGTGCTCTTGCAAGTATATCCAGATTCAAACCTGTACAGCCATATTTGAATCTCGCATTGGCAAGATTGGTATGAGAACGAAATACTCTTGTAAAATCTGATTTCATCTCATCAGTTACTTCACCTAATGCAAAGGTTCTTGTAATATCAGTTGTTCCCTCCAGATAATGTCCACCTGAATCTACAAGTAAAAATCCTTCCGGCTTTAATTCTATATCACTCTCCGGTGTAGCTGAATAATGCACAATTGCACCATGATGCGCATAACCACAGATAGTATCAAAGCTTAAATCTAAAAAGCCTTCCTGCTGTGAACGAAGCTGCTCAAGATAATCAGATACCGAAATCTCGGTCATAGGTATCTTTCCTACATTTGTCTTAAGCCAATACATGAATTTAATCATCGCAATGGCGTCTTTTCTATGAGCCTCTCGTGTATTGGCAAGCTCTACATCATTCTTGATGGCCTTCATAAGTACTGTAGGATCCTGTTCATCAATGACATCAACACCCTCTGGTATACTACTACATATCCTATAGTTTGCCACAGATTTGTCCATCAATACTTTCTTTTCAGGACTAATTATCTTGATAAAGTCATAAAAACTGTCATATGGTCTTGTTGTAATACCATATTTATCCAAATAATTTTTTAATTCAGCAGTGACAAGCTCCTCGTTTAAAAACCAGATACAATCTTCTTTGGTGATATAAAGATACGATAACACTACCGGTACATAGCTGATATCACCACCTCTGACATTTAACAGCCATGCGATATCGTACAAAGAACTAATCAGATGCACGTCTGCGCCTTTTTTCTCCATCACTGCTCTTACATCAGCAAGCTTGTCCTTAGTATCCTTGCCAGTATATTTGATATCAAAAATCATGACAGGTTCTTTCGGCATAGCTGGTCTGTCTTCCCATATTATGTCTATTAAATCCTCATCAACATAGACACCGCCATTTTTCTTCTGAGCAATCTCAAGGAGCTTAGCACCCCATGCTCCGTCCACAACTCTGCCGTCAAAGCCTATAATATCTCCATCAGATAATGTCTGCTCAAGATATTCTTCAATGGTAGGAACACCTTCCTCTCCAATCTTTCTAAGCTCAACTGTAGTTCCCTCAAGCTGCTGTGCTGCTTGCACGAAATATCTTCCATCAGTCCACAGGCCTGCCTCTTTCATTGTAATGACTGCTGTTCCCGCTGAACCTGTAAAACCGGTAATAAACTGACGTGCCTTAAAATGCTCTCCAACATACTCCGAATCGTGAAAATCTGCTGTTGGAACAATATATACAGCTATATTTCTCTTTGCCATTTCCTCACGAAGCCCTGCTAATCTATCCGTAATCATTTTAGTCCTCCCTGAATTCAAAAAACTTAGTATCAAGCTCAGGATATGAACGCTTAAGTGATATAGGCTTTCCAGCTCTGTTTAAGAAGCAATGGCTGCTTCTTGCAGTCGTTCTTAACTCTCCTGTCTCTTTATCTGTCATAATATATTCTACTTCCATTTTGATTCCATTATATTTAATTAGCTTAGTCTGTATAACAACAGTATCATCAAATCTCACCATGCTGTGATAATTTACTTCAATCGAAAGCACTGGACTTATAATCTCCATTTGCTCCATCTGCTTATAATTAAGTCCGATTTGATCCATTAAATCAAGTCTTGCCTCTTCCATCCACTTAACATAGTTCGAATGGTGGATAATTCCCATCTGATCTGTCTCATAATACTTTGCGTGATGCTCATAAGGGCGAATTCTTAGTTCTTCCTCCGGGCCAGCTATCTCAATTTCCTGTTTTGACATATACATACCTCCAATCAAAAACCTAATAAGCCATACAATATTATGACACAAGGAGAGTTCAAATTCAATGGCACTTTTGATTTGATTCTACATATGCCTCAATATAATCACGCTCATCTGCAAACAAAAAATATGCTCCATCCAAATATCCCATATATCCGCTTTCAACTGTATATCCTTTCATAAAAAATACTCCTTTCAACTTTTTGTTGATAGGAGTATCTCAAATTATTTGTCCAATAAAACGGACTTTTATCTTCTTTTTCTCAGATAATGACATTCCTCACATGAATTGAATTTTGAAGCAACCGGAAGAATTCTGCCACAGTATCTGCATCGCGAAATATATTCATTCTTATCTTTTTGCAAAAGCTGCATTATCTTTCCCTGCGTCTCTTCTCTCTCATCCTCCAGCCAGTCCTCGTCTACAAGCTTGCCAAGTCTGACTGATAACTGATAATACAAATCTAGTTTTTTATAATATGATTCGTATTTTGCCAACCCATGATAACTAGTATTTTTGCTCGGATGATTAAGCGATATATCAGCAGTGTAGGTCATACAATATCTTCTCCACTGCCTTACCACCTCTATATCCTTTATGTCGATAGGACATGTAACCATTCTATACAGAATATGCTTATCATCGAAATCCGCTATAAAGCTTCTGTATTTGAATGCCTCTTTATATAAAAATAAAATCTCTTCAATATTTATCTTTTCAAACGGCTCAGGTGTTTTTACATCGTGCCAGAGCTTGACAATCTCATCAAGAGGTGCATCCATATCCAAAAGAACCTGCGGAAATCCAAGACTGACTTTGTACAGCATTTCCTCCTCGTATTGCCAGATTTTCCTGATATAATTCAGATTACGCTGTCCCATTGCTGTCACATATCCATTCTCATGAATTCCGTATCTTCCTGCACGTCCCGCTATTTGTTTTATTTCCTGAAGCACCAGAGGTCTCTTCTGCGTGCCATCAAACTTCTCCACCTCGATAAAAACTATCCTTTTTACCGGAAGATTAAGTCCCATTCCAATAGCATCTGTAGACACGACCACCTTCGTCTGCCCACCATTAAACATTTCCATCTGACGTCGTCGGATTTCAGGCGGCAGGCTTCCATAGATCACACTCGACTTTATTCCATTTTCCTCAAGACGTGCTGCAATATTAAGCACAGCCTTCTTTGAAAAAACAATAAAGGCATCTCCGTCCTTCACATCAGCAGGAAAATCAAATGGTTCATCCTCTATGACAAGAGGCGTCTTTCTCTCATAATTGTGCACCTCGTATTTATCGCCAGTCAACCCGATAAGGTGTGTTACAACCTCAAGTGCAATCGGACTCATACATACATGAATCTCATTTGCCCTGACTCCAAGTAGCGCTCTTGTCCACGAATGACCTCTGTCGACATCCGCCACCATCTGTGCCTCGTCAATCACGGCTACATCATACACCTTACTTATGTCAAGCATCTCTATCGTAGATGCTGTGATTCTGCTATCTGGTTCTTCTATACATTCCTGCCCTGTCAGCATGGTACATGGTGTACCATACTCCATCATCTTCTCATATACCTCAAGAGCGAGAAGTCTAAGCGGACCTAGATATACACCACTTTCTGCATTTTTTAGCTTCTCCAGTGCCTGATATGTCTTTCCACTGTTAGTCGGACCGACATGCAGTATGAACTTTCGTTCCATTGCAAGACTCTCTGGGAATTCCTGCTCAGGATTTTCCGGGACCATGTGAATAATCTGTTTTTTCAGCGCAACCTGTCTTCTAAAATAAAATATATCCTTGAGATTCCTGTTGCAGATAAGTCCTGAATTCTCTTTTGCCAGCCGCTTAATGTACTCCTCATCTATTTGCTCAAGTTCATCACCCTCAAACAAATCTATATCAAGTCT
Organism: Agathobacter sp.; assembly: GCA_034100525.1. Lineage (GTDB taxonomy): Bacteria > Bacillota > Clostridia > Lachnospirales > Lachnospiraceae > Roseburia. The sequence goes on along the minus strand of JAXELM010000204.1, from coordinate 7,053 downwards.
GACCACATGCGGCATTATCTGCTTATTCAGCACCTTCACAGCCTCTTTATTGTTGGTATAATACGCCAGATATGCAAGCTTCTTTACATCTCCATGCAGCTGAGTCACCATATTCTCCTGCCCCGGTGTTACAATCGCCCTTGCAAGTGATCTTGCTTTGGCATTCAGCCTGTGCATGTAGCTTTTTGTTTTTATTTTCTTCCTGTTGTTTTTTGTGCTCACCTGTCTATACTGGTCAATATAGAATTTCAGCAGCATCTCTTCCTGATTATTTATATTCATACCTCACTTAATATACGAATTATTTATCTATGCTCTTACTATGTATCAGATAAAGTGGAAGTGCCACAAACACCATTCCACCTATAATATTCCCCAGAGTTACCGGAAGCATGTTGGCAAAAAATCCCTGCAATGAAAGCTTTGAAAGTTCATCCGCTGTGTATCCATATATTTCCATGGCTTTATCCCTGTAAGAATCACAGCCTAATGCCATAATACCAGCCGAAATATAGTACATGTTTGCAACACAATGCTCATATCCTCCAGTTACAAATGCCATAATAGGGAAAAAACAGCCTAATATTTTCCCTGTTACATCACTTGCAGCACCTGCAAATAAAACTGCTATGCAAACTATGATATTACACAAAATGCCTGAAGACAAAGCCTGCACAAAAGACATGGATACTTTACCCATTGCAACTTTAATTGTGTAAGCTCCAAGAAGCTGTGTCGACATATTCCACTGTCCGCTTTCGAAAACTAAAACCGCGAGAATAAGTGAGCCGGCAAGATTACTTATAAATACAATACCAAGAATTCTAAGCATTGATACTAATGATAATTCACGCCTGAGCCATCCAAATATCAGCATGCAGTCACCTGTAAAAAGCTCCCCGCCAACAATCACTATCATCATAAGTCCCACTGGGAAAATGCATCCGGCAACAAGCTTTGCCACACCCGCATTTTCAATCGCATGCACTGCAACATTAGCACTTGATGCCCCGATAGCAATAAAAATTCCTGCCATAATTCCAAGCATCACCAGCTTCCAGATACAAAGCTTCTCTTTTTTCTTTGCCTCTTCGAATTTTAGTGTAACTAATTCTCTAGGTGTTTTAATCATTCTTTTTTCCCCTTCTTCTCCCTGAAATAACAAATAATAATATAAATATTAAAACGCAGGCTCCACTAATAACAGCACCTTCTACAAGATACGGTGTCTGATATTTGAGTTCAATTTCATGCTCTCCCTCATCCAAAGAAACGCTGATAAAGGTATCTGCATAATCTACTATTTCTGTCTTGCTTCCATCAACATAAAGACTCCATCCTGCCTCACTTGCCACAGGAACCACGAGTCTTCCGGATTCTTTTACATCAATATTTCCTCTTAGATAAGTATCTGAATACTCCTGCAAAGAAAGTGTCTGTTCACTCAGCTTATTATATGCCTGCTCAAAGGCTTCCATATCAAGCTTATATACATTAAAGTTAATCGACTCAAGCTTTGAATTACTTATCCTTATATCTGAGCCGGCTTTGTAATATCCCAAGTCTATAAGATACGGATGCGTGGTCTTTGAATAGGTCATTTTTCTTCCATCATCTGATTCGACCGTAAGCTGGTCAGACGTACAAGTCGTATACGCAGCATAATAATACCCGTCGTCATTTACAGTAATAGTTGAGCAGCCTTCTTTTTGTTCAATAAGATAGTTGGCGCCTACCATATAAGTCGACTCTGCTCCGAGCGAGTATGCGAGTGCATTTAGCCCCTGAAGCTTATTCTCCTTGCACTCCTCGAAAGCCAGAACATCGTCCTCATCTATCATATATCCCATAGGCAGACAGTACTTATTCCTGTATAAAAATAAATTTCCCCGCTGCCCAACAAGTGTACGCAAATCATTCGCATACAAAGGTGAATCCGCTACGAAGTATTTCACCGAAAGAAGTGCTGTCGTAAGCGGTGTCGCACCATTATATCCATAGAAATTCTTTCCACCTTCCATGTACACCTTCTGGTAAAAATGACTTACATTAATATTCATAAGAGACGAAAACTGCGTTGCTGCTGCATATCCATAAAGGCAGTCATCATTTTTGGTCATTCTCTGTGTGTCTTCAAGACGATAAAATGCACCATTTGAATCTTCATCAGCAAGCTTTATTATCTCTTTATAGTCATCACGTTTGGCTGTGTAATTCACGCGGCTTGTCACACAAAATCCTGTAACCGCCATATTTACAACGAGCTCTACTACAGCTATGGTACATACAAATTCTGCAACAAGCCCCTTGTTTTCCCTGCCTATCACTTTATACAACACTGCAATTATAGCATAACACAAAATAAACAGTCCCGTCACTACGAAAGACATAATTTCCGTAATCTCTGCATCGGTCCAGACCGCCCCTGTCACATATACACCAGCTATAACCACCAGACTTACTGCAATATGCCAGATTCTTGTTCCCCTAAATTCCATTATTTCTTTATAACCGATTGTCAAAATCAAAAACGAAAACAAAAATGCCTGTCGCCCAGGCAGTGAATTAGGAAAATGAAATCCATGCCAGATAAAATCAAGGAAATTATTTGAAAAGCTCAACAGAAAGAATCCAACCATTGCAAGCCTTGGAAGCTTATGTTTAATCGATATTCTACGATTTAAAATATAGAGCATAACAAGCAGTATCGAAAAAGCTCCTGAATAGATATTAGGCCAATGGTCGTTTCCTGAATATACTTTCGCAGTAGTGCACATTCTGCCAAGCTCAGAAATAATATTAAAATACCACTCTACAGCCTTCGGAAAAGTTATCCCCTGTGAACCACTGTAGCCAAGCACCTTCATCTCCGGCAACAGCATAACCGCACCAGTTCCTCCTGCAAGCAGTGAATAGACTATAAATCGTCCTAATGCTCCCCATCTTCCCTCTTTCTGTTCGAAAAAAAGTAACACGAAGTAAAATACAAGGAAAATACATATCATCATCGCTATGTAATAGTTGGCGAGAATGCTTACCGACAATGTCACATAATACAGCAATACCTTTTTCTCTTTGACCATGCGTCTTAATCCAAGCATCGCAAGTGGCGCAAGTGCCACTCCATCAAGCCACATAATATCAAGACTATATGCACCCACAAAACCACACAGCGCATACGCTGTACTAAACACAACTGCAACAAACTGTTTATCTCTGTCCGGTTCAAACACTTCTTTTAAAAAGATAAAAAAGAACAACCCGGCCAGTGCAATTTTCAGAATGATTAATATCGTCATAAATTCAATCACATAATCACTCGGACAAAAAACTATCAGCCAGTTTAATGGGCTGGCAATATAATATGCAAAAACAGATACAAAGTCTGACCCTAGTCCGATGTTCCATGTATACATCAGACTGTCACCATTTCGTAGTTTGTTCATAAATTCAGTAAAAAATGGACAGTACTGATGATATAAATCTATATGAAGAATACAGTTATCTCCAAACGGATAAACACCATTACCTATACATATTCCAATGCAAATAAGAAGCGGCACTACAAAAGCAAGCAACATTGGAAAGTATTTCTTATTTCTCATCAATTATCTTCCTCCCAGTCAAAGAGCATATAATACTGAAGCTTTTTATATTTTTCAAGCAGCTGTTCATCAGCATCTTCAGTGCTCTTTGTTCTAACTGCCGATATTATCGGAAATTCTTTTTCTAACTGCAACAGGAAATTCTGATACTCATCAGTTGGCACTCCTGCCGCTTTAAGCACATTCGCAGCCAGATAGTTTGCACTCGTATTTACATTTACAGCCTCATCAATGTCATAATTTGCCCAAATAAAATACGGAACCTGATATCGATTATAATCATTTTCTGTGGTTCGCGCTATAGGTGATGTAACAAAATCATTCGGCTGGTGATCACCAAAAAACACTACCACAGTATCCTCATCAACACCAGAAAAATAAGCTATCAGTTTTTCAACCTCACTGTCAGAAATACTCAAAAGCGTAAGATACTGATCGAGGTCATTGCTCTTATGGTCAATAGTTCTGACTGAATTAACAAAATCAGAATATGTATCAGAATATCCTCCATGATTTTGCATGGTCACATTAAAAATAAATGCCGGCTTTCCATCCTCTTTTTCTTCAAACGTTCTTTTAATCTGCTCAAATGATGATTCATCGCTTATATAATTTCTAATAAGCTTTCTGGACGAATAGCCATCAATAAAAGTCATATTGTCAAAGCCCATCCACTCGTAAACCTTATCACGATTCCAGCCACTCGCCAGATACGGATGCTGCGCATAAGTCTGATATCCCAACCCACTCAGATAGCTCGCAAGCGATGGTATATCCTGCTTAATATACTGCTGATAAGGAATACTTCCGGTCGGAAGGAATGCCATTGTATTACCAGTCAGAAATTCAAACTCAGTATTAGCTGTATTTCCACCACACACAGACACATTCAAATATCCCGACACAGTATTCTCTTTTCCATTCTGCATACTATGCACAAACGGCATATAATCCACATTTGTATAAAATTCATCCAGCACTTTAAGGTCTGCAAATGCCTCATCCATTATCACAATAATATTCGGCAACTTCTGACTTGTCACGGTTTCAGCATCAGCATACTCAGCCAGCTCTTCTTTCGCTTCATCTGCATTATATCCACTCGGTTTATCAATTGCCAGATACTCCAAATCCATAGCAAACGTAACCGCCATTCCATTTACCTGAGTCATATATCCCGGTGTGAACAAAAACGGATACAGATAATTTTCAGTCTGGAAATCATCATCCTGTAGCATATTGACAAACACACATAGACAAATTGTTACAACTGCAAAAGGAATCATTCTAAGATAGAAGCTCATCTTCATCTTGTGATTAATAAAATGCATTAATACAATAAGAACTACAAAAAGAATTGATACTACAACCACCCTTGTAGAAGGTGTAAAATCATAATTTGATACCACACTCGCCGCCGTATTTATTGAAAAAATATCCCACGGAACAAAGGGTGTTGTTCTAAACAGCATAACATAGTGATTGACCAGTCCGAAAATCATGGATACAGCCAACACAATTCTAAGTGCCCACTTTGCGTTTCCCAGAATCAAATACATAATCCACGCTATAAATTCAAATAAAATAACATTAAAACACTGAGCCTTCGAACGCACCTCTTCAAACGGATTATGCTCGTATGACTCCATAAGATAAAATGCAATAATGGGAATTACCGAAAAGATAATTCCCCAAATAATACTCTTTACTCTTTCATCACTAATTCTTCGCATCTTAAAACTCCAACCTAATAGTTACTCACAACCATCCTCTCTTTATAAAACATATCCATACTGTCTATAATTCTTCTCGCCTGACAGTATCGTCTCGGACTTGTGCTTATAACCCATATAGCTCTCGCACCACTATACTGCTGTCTCTTGTAAAAAGGGATATACTTCTTAATCTTCGTAAAAGGAACGCTGTTCTCCATCAAAATTCTGGCTGTCTTCTCCCCTATTCTACCACTTGTCGTACTGCAAAGTTCAACATCATTTCCTTTATATTTGCCTAATGTTTTGTTCATATCCACCACCTACTTAATCTGTACCTGTATCTGCTTGCCCAAGCCCTCTGCTACTTTCACAAGAAAATCAAGACTTGGATTATATCGGCCGCTTTCCAGCCTCGAAATATTAGACTTCTTCGTACCAATCAGACTCGCAAGATGCTCCTGCGTCATCCCCTGCTCTCTTCGCATCATCCGAAGCTTATCAGCCACTTCCTGTCTAGTGCGTAAATTACTCTCTCCCATATCAAACCTCACAAATATCTCTATCACAAAGTTATCATATATGATAACTTTTGTCAACAAAATCAAAACCAATATATAAAAAAGCTTGCATTTCATACTATCTTATGATAATATTACTTTTGTTCGACGAACGCCGGTGTGTCGGAATTGGCAGACGAGGCAGACTCAAAATCTGTTTGTGGCAACGCAGTGCGGGTTCAAGTCCCGCCACCGGCATTAACCTTTAATATTTAATTTTTTGTTGAATAAAAAAGCCTTGGAAATTCAATATTTCCAAGGTTTTTTGTGTCATTTTTTCAACTCATATTTTAATGATTAAACAATTATTTTTAAAGAAAAGTACACACGAAATGCACACGTAATTTTTTAATGCTAAACAGTAATTACTAGAGGGTACGTTGACGCTACAAAGATAATGAAATATACTATTTGTATGTCTATTGTTTTTTCCAGACAAAATCACATAATATGTAAAGGGGAAAGTTATGAAGTCAAAAAACGCTTTCAAAAGAACAATTTGTTTTTTACTGATATTAGTCAGCATAGCTCTTAGTAATATTACACCTGTATATGCATCACAGGATTTGCCATCAGATATTGAATCGAATTTGGATTCATTTTTCTATTATATGGAAATTGGCGACGAACAGGTATATGACTACATAGATGCTTCCCACAAAATTGTTAACACAACCCTATTTGATATTATTGGAACAAAAGGCGTTACGAAATCAACTATTGTTGTTATTATAGTAATTGTCCACAATAAAAACAAGAAAAATAACTCAAATAAAATATAGGGAGACTGACTTTATGTTATCAATTGTAATACCAACCTATAACGAAGGAAAAAATATCAAAAATCTGGTGACACAGATAGATAAAGCACTCGCTTCTATCAACTATGAAATTGTATTTGTCGATGACAGTAATGACAATACTCCAGATATAATACGTGAAGTATCCAAAAACTTCTCCAACATTCGTCTGGAGCATAGAGAAAACGAAAAAGGACTTGCCACCGCAGTGCTAAGAGGCTTTCAAATTGCAAATGGTGATTACCTTGCCTGCATGGATGCCGACTTACAGCACCCGCCTATCGTACTTAAATACATGTATAAGGCTATGCAGTCAGGAGCAGATTTTTGTATTCCAAGCAGATTAATCCCCGGCGGCGATGATGGCGGACTAAAC
>JAXELM010000167.1:0-10027 GCA_034100525.1 Agathobacter sp. | reverse complement strand
CCAGGACGGCGAATATGAGCGACAGCGTCACTTATCGATATCGTTGGCGAATTATTTAGAGCCTCTTAACGCGAGGACATAAACGCACAAAATATATTACTATCCCCTCAAATCATATATACAACTACAATAGTCCCATCTCCCATAGTGCCTCAACTCATGTCATTGAAGATTAAAGAAGCGGTTGCCACCCCCACCTCGATAAACAACAATTTATTTGTGGTAAATATTGTAGTATAATAGAGGTGTTTATAACATGTTATTATATCGAGGAGGATATATGAGAAAAATACTAGTTGTTGTTGATATGCAAAATGATTTTATTACAGGATGCTTAGGGAATGAAGAATGTGTTGCAGTAGTGCCTGCGGTTGTGGATACAATTATGTCTGGCAATTATGATGAGGTAGCGGTCACAAGAGATACACATCATGAGGATTACTTAAAGACACAGGAAGGAAGAAAATTGCCAGTCGAGCACTGCATTGAAAATACTGAAGGCTGGGAGTTAGTTAATGAAGTAAAGGATGCGATTGAGAATTCATTCGATGAGAATAATATCAGATATTTCAATAAGCCTGTTTTTGGAAGTGTGGAGCTTGCAGAATATCTTAGTAAGCAGGAAGAAAAAACTGAAGGATTAGTGATAGATTTTGTGGGAGTATGTACTGGTATTTGTGTAATCAGTAATGTAATGCTTGCAAAAGCATTCTGCACCAATGCTGATATCAGAGTGATAGCGAATGCCTGTGCCTGTGTCAGCCCGAAGTCGCATAATACAGCACTAGAGGCAATGAAAACCTGTCAAGTGGACATACTATAGTTACGTAAAAACAGTTCGAGATTATATATTGAGCAGAAGAGAGAAGGGATTATTGTGAAGCTAAAAAGAATAATAAATAGTTTATTAGAAACAGATTTGTACAAATTTTCCATGGGGCAGGCTATATATCATCAGTTCCCAAGCTATAAAACTACATGGGATTTCAAATGTAGAAATAAAGATGTTTTTTTTACAGAAGAGATGGTAGAGGAAATAAGAGACCAGATTAAGGCATATTGTGAACTGAAATTCAGTGAAGAAGAGCTTGAATATCTTGATAATATTAAATGGATAAAGGGCTCATATATTGATTTCCTGAGAATATGGAATCCGCGCTATGAAGATTTTGAAATTACGAATGAAGGGGAATGTGGCTTAAGTATAGAGACGAAAGGTACATGGATAAATACCTCGATGTATGAGATTCCTACACTTGCAGTTGTTAATGAAGTATATTTCAGAATGGGGCACAACTATGAAGTTCTATTGGATAGTTACAAGGAACGTCTGGAGGAAAAAGTAGGAAAGCTTGTAAATGGAGAGTACAACTTAGGTGCCTTTAGTGAGTTTGGACTTAGAAGAAGGCTATCATCAGAGGCTCAGGAGCTGGCGGTGAAGACCTTAAAAGATACAACTCTAAAAGATTCTTCGTTTGTTGGTACATCAAATGTTTATTTGGCAAAGAAGTATAATCTTAAACCAGTAGGGACAATGGCTCATGAATGGATTATGTGTGTGGGACAGGGAAATCATAAGCATAATCCTGCGTATTCAAATTGGTATGCTCTTGATGCATGGGTGAAGGAGTATGGTGTTTTAAATGGAACAGCACTTACAGATGCAATTACAACAGACTGTTTTCTTAGGGATTTCCAGCTTACATATGCTACCTTGTTTAGCGGTGTAAGGCATGACAGTGGAGACCCGTTTGAATGGGGAGAAAAAATGATAAAGCATTACGAAGATTTGGGAATTGATGCTAAGACAAAGACACTTCTCTTTAGTGATAGTCTGGATTTTGAACGTGCAAGCAAATTGTATGAATATTTTAGTGGGCGTGCGAAAGTTGCATTTGGAATCGGAACATATATTTCAAATGATACGGATGTAAAACCATTAAATATCGTTATGAAGACTACGGCATGTAATGGAATGGATGTGGCTAAAATTTCTGACGTTGAGGGAAAGGGAATGTGCAAAAATCCAGAATATGTGGAATATCTTCAGAGATGTATAGACTGGAGAATGCGTAACGAGAAATAAGAACAGGGGACTATTCATGAAGAATAGTCCCCTGTTCTTGCTTATTGATTACGTTTCATGTTTGCACGTTTACGAAGAGTTGGGTCAAGTATTCTCTTTCTGATACGAAGACTTTCAGGAGTAATCTCAAGAAGCTCATCTGTATCAATGAAGTCGATAGCCTGCTCAAGAGAAAGTACTCTAGGTGGAACAAGTGTAAGTGCTTCATCGGCTGAAGATGAACGTGTATTTGTGAGATGTTTCTTCTTACATACGTTAAGCTCAATGTCCTCTGCTTTTGCGCACTGACCGATTACCATTCCGGCATATACTTTCTCGCCAGGCCCGATGAAAAGAGTACCACGCTCCTGCGCAGAGAAAAGTCCGTAAGTAACAGCCTCACCTGATTCAAATGCTATAAGTGAGCCTGTAGAACGATAAGCAATCTCACCCTTGTATGGTTCATAACCATCGAAAATAGTATTTAAAATACCATTACCCTTTGTGTCAGTCATGAACTCACCACGATATCCTATAAGTCCTCTTGAAGGGATTCTGAACTCAAGTCTTGTATATCCACCGGCTATTGAACCCATGTTAAGAAGCTCGCCCTTGCGCTGCTGAAGCTTTGAAATAACAGCACCTGTAAAATCATCAGGCACATCTACATAAGCAAGCTCCATTGGCTCAAGCTTCTTGCCGTTTTCATCTGTCTTGTAAAGAACTTCGGCTTTACTAACAGCAAATTCGTATCCTTCGCGTCTCATATTTTCAATAAGAACTGACAGGTGAAGCTCTCCACGTCCTGAAACCTTGAGAGAATCAGCACTTTCTGTTTCCTCGATACGAAGTGAAACGTCTGTATTTAATTCCTTGAAAAGACGGTCACGTATATGGCGGGAAGTAACATATTTACCTTCCTGGCCGGCAAGTGGACTGTCATTGACGATAAAGTTCATAGAGATAGTAGGCTCAGAAATCTTCTGGAACGGAATAGCCTCAGGCTCTTCAGGAGCACATATTGTATCTCCAATGTGAATATCTGCGATACCGGAGATAGCGACAATTGAGCCAATTCCGGCTTCTGTAACATCTACTTTGTTTAATCCGTCAAACTCATAGAGTTTGCTGATACGAACCTTTGAAAGCTTATCAGGATCATGATGGTTCACAACTACAGCCTCCTGATTTACTTTGAGAGTACCATTATCCACTTTACCAATTCCGATACGACCAACATATTCATTGTAGTCGATAGTTGAAATAAGAACCTGTGTATTTGCATCAGGGTCACCTTCCGGTGCTGGTATATAATTAACGATTGTCTCGAAAAGTGGAGTCATGTCTTTGTGCTCATCGTCTATGTTGAGCATAGCATAACCGTCTCTGGCTGATGCGAAAACAAAAGGACAGTCAAGCTGTTCGTCAGACGCATCAAGATCCATAAAAAGCTCAAGAACCTCGTCGATTACTTCATCAGGTCTTGCCTCAGGTCTGTCAATCTTGTTGACACACACAATGATTGGAAGTCCGAGAGAAAGGGCTTTCATAACTACGAACTTGGTCTGTGGCATAACACCCTCAAAAGCATCTACCACAAGAACAACACCGTTTACCATTTTAAGAACACGTTCAACCTCGCCACCGAAATCGGCATGTCCAGGCGTGTCTATGATATTAATTTTAATATCTTTATATTGAACAGCAGTGTTTTTGGAAAGGATAGTAATACCTCTTTCACGCTCAATGTCATTGGAGTCCATGACACGTTCCTGAACCTCCTGGTTGTCACGGAAAACACCGCTTTGTTTAAGTAACTCGTCCACAAGAGTGGTTTTACCATGGTCGACGTGGGCGATGATTGCAATATTTCTTATATCGTCTCTTGATGTTTTCATATATTCCTTCTTTCATATATAGTACAAATTTGAACTAACACATTTTAGCACATATTTCGCAAATGTAAAGACTGTTGTAGGTTTATCGACAAATTTTGTGAAATTTCTTGTCGTCAAAATGATAAAAATATTGCGAAAAGCATTTTACAAAAGGAAGGGAGAATATTCATGGCGGATAAAATGTGCGAAAATAACCAGGTATCAATAGTAGGAGAAATTATATCAGGCTTCGAGTACAGTCACGAGGTGTATGGCGAAGGCTTCTATATGATGGAGGTGTCAGTAAGGAGACTTTCTGATTTTGTTGACTACATACCAGTGATGGTATCGGAGAGACTGATTGATGTAACTGCTGATTATGTAGGGCAGGAGGTGTATATAGGTGGTCAGTTCCGTTCCTTTAACAGACATGAGGAGAAGAAGAACAGGCTGATACTTACAGTTTTTGCAAGAGAACTGGAGATAATTGAAGAAGAGGAGGAACCGGCAAATCAGATTTTTCTTGATGGATATATTTGTAAGGAAGCAATTTACAGAAAAACGCCACTCGGCAGAGAAATAGCAGACCTTTTAGTTGCGGTAAACCGCTCATATGGCAAATCAGATTATATACCATGTATCTGCTGGGGAAGAAATGCCAGATATGCATCCGGTTTTGAGGTAGGAGCTCATGTGCAGATATGGGGCAGAATTCAGAGTCGTGATTATGTGAAAAAGCTTGATGAAACCCAGGTAGAACAGAGGACTGCATATGAAGTGTCTGTTAGTAAGATAGAACTGATTGATTGATAAATTTGCAAAAAAATTGATAGTGTGGTATGTTATCCAATATTACATATGTATTTTGCTTAAGAAAAGAAGTTCTGATATGGAGGCATATTTATGAATGAAGGAGTAGTACAGATTTATTATGGCGAAGGACATGGTAAGTCGACAGCAGCAATCGGAAATGCTATACAGAATGCTGCGAATGGAAAAGAATCTGTTATTATCCAGTTTTTAAAGGGAAGAAATGAAACTGAGAAGAATTTTTTTACCAGGTTAGAACCAGAAATAAAATATTTTAATTTTGCAAAGGCTGAAGTGGCTTACGATGAACTCGATGAAGCTGGTCGCAATGAAGAGATAATGAATTTGAAGAACGGATTTAATTACAGCAAGAAGGTTGTAAGCACAGGCGCATGTGATTTGATAGTCCTCGATGAAATTTTGGGACTTGTAGATGAGCATGTTATTACTATAGAAGAGATAAAAGAACTTTTAGAAGCAAAACCGGAAGAGATGACTATAATATGTACAGGAAGAGTGTTGGATGACAGGCTAAGACCATATGTTGATGAGATATATAATATTTCTCCGGAAAAACAATAATATTCATTGACATGACTATCCTGTAGTGATAGTATGTAACAAAAATAAATAATTTGATAGAGGTTGCGTGAATTATCAGTAGTACATCTGATGTTGCAGTGACAGATGATGATGTACGAAAGGAAGGAACGCCGAAAGGAGACATATACTGCATGTGAAGCCTTGGGCATAGAATTAACAGTTCTATGACTGTCATCACTAGATGGAGAGCTATCATTGTAATCTTATTAACAGAGAGCATTGGACCGACTTTATCTAGTCGGTTCTTTTTACGTTTAAGAGGATGATATCAAATTAAAAGAAAACACAAGGAGGATATTATGGCAATATTTAGAGGTGCTGGTGTGGCAATTGTTACACCTATGAGAGAAAATGAGGATGTTAATTACGACAAACTTGAGGAGCTTATTAATTTTCAGATTGATAACGGAACTGACTGTATAGTTATTGCAGGAACTACGGGAGAGAGCTCTACACTTACAATGGAAGAGCACAGAGATGTGATAAAAGCAGCAGTTGAGTTTACAAAGAACAGAGTACCAGTAGTGGCAGGAACCGGTTCAAATTGCACAAGAACAGCTATCCAGCTTTCGAAGGAAGCAGAGGAGGCTGGTGTTGATGGATTGCTTATCGTTACACCATATTACAACAAGGCTACACAGGAGGGGCTTATCGGTCATTATTCACAGATAGCCCGCAATACAAAGTGCCCTATTATAATGTACAATGTTCCAGGAAGAACAGGCTGTAATCTCATGCCGGAGACAGTAGCTACATTATTTAACATGGAAGAAAATATTGTAGGACTTAAAGAAGCCACAGGAAATATGGCACAGGCATCTAGAACAATGTATTTGACAGATGGTAAATTAGATATGTATTCTGGCGAGGATGGACTTGTACTTCCACTTCTTTCAATTGGAGCACAAGGCGTGATTTCAGTTTGGAGTAATATTGCACCAGCACAAGTTCATAATCTGTGTGAGAGCTATTTTAAAGGAGATATTGAGACTGCGAAGAAGCTTCAGAGAGAGGCAATTCCGCTTGTTGACGCACTTTTCTCAGAAGTTAACCCTATTCCTGTAAAGAAAGCATTAAACCTTATGGGAATGGAAGTGGGACCACTTCGCAGTCCAATGTGCGAGATGAGTGAGGGCAATGCGAAGAAGCTTGCAGAAGTTATGAAAGCATATGGATTAAAGCTTGTATAGTTCAGAGGAACGAAGGAGACGAAGATGACTAGAATAATAATGAACGGTTGCAATGGTAAGATGGGTCAGTGTATCACTGGAATTTGTAAGGAAGACCCAGAGGTGGAAATCGTTGCAGGAATAGATTTATATGATGGAATTAAAAATGATTATCCTGTATTTTCTAATATTAATGATTGCGATGTAGAGGCAGATGTAATTATTGATTTTTCGAATGCGAATGCAGTTGATACACTGTTTGATTTTTGCATAGCCAAAAAGATGCCGGTTGTTTTCTGTACAACAGGATTAAGTGAAAAGCAGTTAAACAGAGTAAAAGAGGTAAGTGAGAATACAGCTATTCTGAAATCTGCTAATATGTCACTTGGAATAAATACTCTTATGGAGCTTCTTAAAAAAGCAGCACTTGTATTTGCACCTGCTGGATTTGATATGGAGATAGTTGAGAAGCATCATAATCAAAAGCTTGATGCACCAAGTGGAACAGCACTTGCACTTGCTGATTCATTAAATGAAGCACTAGATGACAAATATGATTACAAATATGACAGAAGCCAGGAAAGAAAGAAGCGTGACAAGTATGAGATAGGCATCTCCGCTGTACGTGGTGGCAATATCGTGGGTGAGCATGATGTTATTTTTGCAGGACAGGACGAGGTAATCACATTCTCACATACAGCATATTCAAAAGCTGTATTTGCAAAAGGTGCAGTTGAGGCAGCGAAGTTTTTGAATGGAAAAGAAGCCGGACTTTATGATATGGCTGATGTAATTGCGGCTAAATAACGATATTAGAATATGAGAGACAGTAAATATAAGATGATTTGCTGTCTTTTTTTTGTTATATATAGGCAAAATTGGCAATTATATACAAATTTTTCTCATGTGACCGCTGTGTGACCGAATAGTTATATAATGGAAGCGTTGGTTACAATAAATATTTAAGAAAGAGGAGTAGAGAAATGAGAAAAGTATTTAAGAAATCAATCGCATTTGTACTTACATTGGCACTTGCACTTACTTCACTTGTTGTAATGAACACAACAGAAGTAAAAGCAGCAAACAATTATAAGTACTTCATTCAGCCAGCAAGTAGCAATGATATTAAGACATTGCAGCCTGGTGCAAATTCAGAGGCATTCGCATTTAATGTAGATGTTGATGCTACAGTTTATGTTGATGTAGTTGCTCTCTATAGTGATTCAATCACAGCTTCTATCTTTAATGAGGCAGGTGTACTTGTTGACCAGAAGGTCATTACAGTTGCACAAGTAAATGCAAATGAGGATCCTAGTGGATATGCAGAGTTTGCATTGGCAGCTGGAAACTATAGTGTAGTATTAACTTCAACAGTAGGAAACTATATCTATTTATTTGTAGGAAGAGATGCAGCAGCAATTAGCCAGCAGAAGGCAGAGGTAACAGTTGGATTCAATACAAAGCTTGATGTAACAGGTGGAACAGTTAAGGCTTGGAAATCATCAAACAAGGGAATCGCAACAGTAGATAAAAAAGGTAAAGTTACAGGAAAGAAAGCTGGTAGATGTAAGATTACAGCAGTTCTTACAACTGGCGAAAAGCTTACATGTACAGTAACTGTAAAGAAGAATGTTTATTCAACAAGAAAGCTTACAACAAGCGATGTATATTATGGAAATTCAGCAGCAAATGTATACAATATGTCTTATGACAAAAAAGGTAATCTTGTAGTAAGAGTTAGATTTGTAAACAACATAGGATACAAGGTTGTTAAGCTTGACAAGATGAAAATTGTTGTAAAGAACTCAGCTGGTAAAGTGATTGGAGTATACTCTGGTTCACAGAAGCTTTCTGTAGCACATGGCGGAGCAAAGGATTTTACAGTTACAATTAAGAAATCAAAACTCAAAATCAAGAAAGTTCAGGATTTAGTAAATGCTGAAGCTACAATTGATGGAGAAAGTATTTATTACCGTTAATTAGTTAAGCCAATAAATGTTATTTTGCCAACCTTTGAGAGATATACATATGAGAGTCTTAAGAAGGTTGGTATTTTTTATATGACGTGAGTAAAAAGGAGTTTATTTATTAATGATAAAGTTTAAGAAAATCTTTTTAGCAGTTGCATTTACTGCTTCAGTATTATTTGCTACTAATGTAGCTGATGTAAAAGCAGCCGGACTTGATGTAAATTCAAAGACTGATGTACAGACAGTAGATTATGCTGCGCCAACAGGACAGACAACTATTACATCACAGACAAATTATAGTGATTCATATGTTGGGTTTACTTATTCATATTCAGGAACAGATGCCAGAGATTTTGACGTGTATGTATCTTGTGATCCCAATACAATTGATTACAACACACCATATTCAGGAACAGCTTATGCTAGTGGTGGAGAGGCTTCGATTCATGGACTTCAAGGTGGAACTACATACTATGTTGCAATGAGACCATATAATGGATATGGTTCTAGTAAAGTATATGGAGCAGTTTCAAATGTATTTGAAGTGGTTACATGCCCAAATGTTAAGCCTGAGATTACATATTATGGAAGTCCTAGCACAACAAGTATTCAGGTTAATTGGAATCCAGTACCAGGAGCAACTGGATATATAGTAAGTTATTACGATTATGATTTGGGAAGCAATACTGCAGCAACACTTACGACAGCAGAGTGTGGAATTGTAATTGATGGTCTTACACCAGACAAGACTTATATAGCAATTGTATATTCATATCGCGCAAATTCGGCAGGTGAAGCAGCTATATATGATTATGGAACATATACAGAAAATATTGACCTCAAGCCAACAAAATGTTCAGCACCTGGTGTTGAATATTATTCAAGAAAAAATGGATATTTTGGTGTAAGTACATTCAAAAAGGATTCTGCTTCTGGATACCAGTATGATGTATATACAGCTTACAAGAAGAAAGATACAAGGGTAAAGACATTCAGTGATGATCAGTATTCATATATTGGAAGCAAGCTTCAGCATAAGGCATTCAAGAAAGCAAACCTTTACAAGGTAAGATGTCGTGCATACTCAACAGACAGCAATGGAACAAAGCAGTATGGTGAGTGGTCTGGTTGGACATATATTGGTGCACAGAATAGCAGTCTTTCAGCTAAAAAGGTTAGTGGCGGATTTAATGTTAAATGGTCTAAGTTTAAAGGCGCAAACAGATATGTTGTAAAGATTTCAAATAATAAAGAGAGCGGCTACAAGAAAGTCGCAGTTACAACAAAGAATAGTTTGACAATTAAAAAATATGGTAAAAGCAAATTGAAGAAAGGTAACACTTATTATGTGACAGTTACTGCGCAGAAAAAAGTAGGTAAGAAATATGTAAGTGTTGATGATCCATATTGCTATTCTATCTATTATTAATATAACACTGGCGGTGGAGATAAGATTTATCTCCATCACCAGTTTTTTTTTGCATAAAATTATCCGTTTCATATAAAGCGAAATGATGGTATACTAAATATTAT
>JAXELM010000062.1:0-9060 GCA_034100525.1 Agathobacter sp. | reverse complement strand
AGACTGATAATGATAAACCATTTTCGTATACAACGTATAACTTTTTTTGTTTAAATGATAAACAAATGAAGCAGTTGGACTTCAAATGGAATGATAAGAAGAAGGCTACAGGAAGTAAATATTTACTGAAAAACTATCAGCGTGATTATTTCGTAGAAAACCATGAAGGTTTCTATAAAACCTTAAAGAAAGCTGTACAGGATAAAAAGGAGTATGTGTTTTTTTATGAAAAAGATCATACACCATATTATTTAAACAATGATTTAGCTTCTGAATATGTTGGTAAGAATATCAAAATAGAAAGTATAAGGAAATATGGAGATATTGATATAGATGTTCCAGCATATGGTATGCCTCCTGAAATATGCGCTACGAATTACAGGCATTTTATGAGATTATATAAGATAACATATTTAAAAGGCAAACCAGAACCTTATAGATATATAAGCAATGATAACCTGAATGAATTCGAAAATATACTTCGTTCTGCTGTTCAAAGAGGAGAAACAATTATTAAGAATGTTGCAATAGCAGAGGGTTCTTATGCCGAGGAGCTGCCTAGTGATGAAATAGGATATATGTTATCCGGGAAAAAAGTAATGTTTTCTATGTCTGATGGTATTGGAGTGCCTGAATTCTTCAAGCCAGATGGGAAGGTTTATAATTGTTGTAATATTATTATTGACTATTCAAACGCTGATAAAAAAGTATATGAGGTATCAAATGAAGATGATGTAAAAAATGCATTAGATGACGCTATTGCAAATCATGAAGAACAAATTTACTTTTTTGCACCGAATTATCAGGATAATTTGCATTGGATTACATCTGGTTATTTATATGACATCAATTATATAGACAACATTCACACATATATAAGTCCGTATGGATTTGTCAATCCGTTTACAGGGGAACAACGAGATAATTTTATGGTGGAAGTTATCATTAGTTATAAAGGGTAGAGGAAGAAAAAACTTCCTCTACCCCTTTCTATTATTAGTGATAAAAAATATCATTAAGCAATTTTATTGATAAAATGTATTGACAATAGAAGTTAGTTATATTAAACTCGGTCTAGTTAGAGAAAACTAACTAATTGCCAAAATAAAATACGTTTTTTTATAGAAAGGTATGACAAAACATATGAATTTATCAGAAGCAAAGGTCGGAGAAGAGTATATAATAAAAGATATTGCGACCGAGGATGAAGAATTAGAGTCTTTTTTGTTTTCACTTGGGTGTTATAGTGGAGAGCCTATTACGGTGATTTCTCATATTAAGGGAGGCTGCGTGGTTTCTATCAAGGATGGCAGATACAACATTGATACTGATTTAGCGAAGGCTATTTCAATATAGATAGTGAGTGATTCACTATTTTTTTATGAACAAAGGTTAGTGGAAACTAACAAAAGTCATAGGAAACTAAATAAATCAAAGCAAGGAGGATTCGAAATGAGAATCGCATTAACAGGTAATCCGAACAGTGGAAAAACCACCATGTATAATGCCCTGACCGGAAGGAATGAAAAGGTCGGAAACTGGGCAGGCGTTACGGTAGAAAAGAAGGAGAGTCTTATCAAGAAGGCTTATTATGATGGAAAAGAAGAATTGATAGCGGTAGACTTACCGGGAGCTTATTCGATGTCACCATTTACATCAGAAGAAAGTATCACCAGTGCTTATGTAAAGAATGAAAATCCTGACGTAATCATTAACATTGTCGATGCTACAAATTTGAGTCGTAGCCTGTTCTTTACAACACAGCTTCTTGAACTTGGAATTCCAGTGGTAGTTGCTCTGAATAAGAGTGATATAAATGAGAAGAAAGATACGGAGATTAATACATTACTTCTGTCTGAAAAACTTGGATGCCCGGTTATAAAAACTGTATCAACTTCTGCTGGTCATGAGGGATTAAAAGAAGTTGTAACAAAAGCTGCAAGCTTAAAAGGAGGGGGGCAAAAAGCTCCTTATGACGAGGGGAAGATTGACCTGCATAATAAACATGAAGTTGAGATTGCAGATAGAAAGCGATTTGACTTTGCAAAGTCTATTGTGGCATCTGTAGAAAAGCGCAAGGTGCTGACAAAACAGCAAAATGGTCAGGATAAAATTGACGCAGTTCTTACAAATCCATGGATTGGAATTCCATTTTTTGCTCTGGTTATGTTTGGAGTATTTTATATTTCACAGACTACAGTGGGTACATGGATCGCGGATTGGCTGGTAGGTTGGATAGAAACATTCCAGGAATGGGTAGCAGGCTTGGTAGAAAATGCGAATCCGTTTTTACAGTCACTTCTTGTTGACGGTATTATTGGTGGTGTAGGCGCTGTTGTTGGCTTCCTGCCATTGGTTATGGTAATGTATTTCCTTATCGCTCTTTTGGAAGACTGCGGATATATGGCAAGAGCTACCGTGGTATTGGATCCGATTTTTAAAAGGGTAGGCCTTTCAGGAAAATCTGTTATTCCTATGGTTATTGGTACAGGATGTGCGATTCCTGGAATTATGGCTTGCCGTACAATCCGTAACGAGAGGGAAAGAAGAGCCACAGCCATGCTGACACCATTTATGCCTTGCGGTGCGAAACTTCCAGTTATCGCATTGTTTGTTGGTGCATTTTTCCCGGATACACCTTGGGTAGGAACTCTAATGTACTTTGTAGGAATTATTCTGATTTTGCTTGGAGCAATACTTGTAAAAGCAATTACAGGATTTAAATATAGAAAATCTTTCTTTATTATTGAACTTCCTGAATATAAAGTGCCAAGTCTTAAGAGAGCTGTTGTTTCAATGCTTGGAAGAGGTAAGGCATATATTATCAAGGCAGGAACTATTATCCTTGTATGTAATACAATTGTGCAGATTATGCAGTCTTTCAACTGGCAGATGCAGGTTGTAGAGGAAGGAATGGAAAGTACTTCTATTCTTGCTACGATTGCTTCTCCAATTGCGTATCTGTTGGTACCGATTGTGGGTATTGTGGCATGGCAGCTTGCGGCAGCAGCGGTAACTGGTTTTATAGCAAAGGAAAATGTGGTTGGTACTTTGGCAGTTTGTTATGGCTTAAGTGCATTTATTGACACAGAAGAACTGGCGTTAGTGGGAGATGGAAATGTGGTTGCATCTGCAATGGCGTTAACAAAGGTGGCAGCTCTTGCATATCTTATGTTCAATTTGTTTACACCACCTTGTTTTGCAGCACTTGGTGCTATGAACTCGGAAATGCAGAGTAAAAAATGGCTGTGGGGAGGCATTGCACTTCAGCTTGGAACAGGATATACAGTTGCTTTCATTGTATATCAGATTGGTACATTAGTTACTACAGGTAAACTTGGAAATGGATTTGTTCCGGGATTTATCGCTGTACTTGTTATGTCAGCTATTGTAGCGATGCTTATTTATAGAACGAATAAGCAATTTTCATCAGAGTATGAATTAAGAAAAGCCGTATAAGATTGTATGATAAATGTGAAAGGAGCTGTAGCATGGAAAAGGACTTGATTAAAAAGGAAAATAAAATGACAGCGAATTATCACAGGACAAAAATGCAGAAAGAAATTGTATTGCAGCGTTTGAAAGAAAATGGATGCAGAATCACAAAGCAAAGGAAAATACTGCTTGATATTATATTGCAGGAGGAGTGTGCAAGCTGTAAGGAAATCTATTATAAAGCTGCAAAAGCAGATTCCTCTATTGGGGTGGCAACTGTGTATCGTATGGTGAATCTCTTAGAAGAAATAGGAGCAATTAGCCGTAAGAATATGTATCGTATATCCTGTGGTATGGATTGTGATAGGGAAAATACATGTGTCATTGAATTGGATGATCAAACCAATCGCAGATTATCGTCCGGTGAGTGGTATAAAGTGATATCGGAAGGACTTAGGAGTCTAGGTTATGTAAGTGCACAAAAGGTCACGAGTGTTGTTGTAGAACCCTGCGCAATGGAGTGCAAATGAAGAAAGTGACTGACATTCAGGAATTTTTGAGCTGTTTTTTGATTGACGAACAATAATAGAATTGTTATAATAATTTATAGTTAGGAATAACTAACTCGTTTAGTGCAAATTATGCGGATTCCTCACTGAGCAGTGTTGCTGAGACTACTCTAACCGGAAGGATTAACTTCCCCTTCCGGGAGGGATATCCCGAACAAAGAATTTGAAGCGTTGGAGCTTTGGAATCAGGATAAAACAAGATGTAGAATCACAAAGGAAGAGGTGATAGTGATGATAAAAGTATTTTATGGCATTATGATTCCATTTTTGGGGACAGTATTAGGTGCGGCTTGTGTATTCTTTATGAAAAAATCTATGAGTGAAACATTACAGAAAATTCTTTCTGGTTTTGCGGCAGGGGTTATGGTGGCTGCATCTATCTGGAGTCTTTTGATTCCTTCGTTGGAACAATCTCATATGATGGGAAAGTTATCGTTTGTTCCGGCGGTTATAGGGTTTTGGTTAGGAATTCTTTTTTTGCTTTTCCTGGACCATGTGATTCCACATTTACATGTAGGAAGTCAGGAATCGGAAGGTCCCAAAACAAAATTGCAGAGAGCCACTATGATGGTAATGGCAGTTACATTACATAATATTCCAGAAGGGATGGCAGTAGGTGTAGTATACGCAGGATATCTTTCGGGAGAACAAAGTATTAGCGAGATGGGAGCATTAGCACTTGCTATTGGAATTGCTATACAGAATTTCCCGGAAGGAGCCATTATTTCTATGCCTCTTCGTGCAGAAGGTGTAAGCAGAAGAAATGCCTTTTTACAAGGAATGATATCTGGAATTGTCGAACCTTTAGGAGCCTTTCTTACTATTATTGCTGCTGGGATTATAGTGCCGGCTTTGCCATATCTTTTGAGTTTTGCAGCAGGAGCCATGGTTTATGTTGTTGTGGAGGAATTGATTCGGGAAATGGCAGTGGGCAAACATTCAAATATAGGAACGATTTTTTTGCAGTTGGATTTAGCATTATGATGATATTGGATGTTGCATTAGGTTGAGGAGACTGTATTTAGCAACTGATGGAGACTATTTCAGCAGATGTCAAATAATGATTTTCCTGTGACGTTGTGATAGAATGACGCTGCTGTACGGAAACGGTAGTTTCAGACTACGAGTAACTGGTTGTACGTTCAAAAGCATTTTCTGAATGCTTCTTTTGTGTGCAAGCCCTTTACAAATATATAGTGAATATTTGTACAAGGGCAAGAAAAAGGCAAGCTTGGAAAATATAGCTAAAAAAAGAGGAACAAGTACCTCTGTACCCATTCCTCTCTAAACCCTTAATTTTATAGGCTTTTCTGATTATCCAAAGTATCTATCAAGTAATCCCTTAAGAGCCTTACCATGTCTAGCCTCATCGCGTGCCATTTCATGCACTGTATCGTGAATAGCATCAAGGTTATTCTTCTTTGCGCAAGATGCAAGGTCGAATTTACCCTGTGTAGCACCGAACTCGCAATCAACTCTCCATGCAAGGTTATCCTTTGTAGTAGCTTTCATATTTGGCTCTAAGTCAGAACCGAGTAACTCTGCAAATTTAGCAGCATGCTCAGCCTCTTCATAAGCTGCTTTCTCCCAATATAATCCAATCTCAGGATATCCCTCTCTGTGAGCGATACGTGCCATGCAAAGGTACATACCTACTTCTGAACACTCTCCTTCGAAGTTTGCTTTAAGCTGGTCGAAGATATATTTCTTATCATCTTCGCTAATGTCTGGGTTATTCTTTACAGTTGAAGCATAAATTCCAAACTCATGCTCTGCAGCAAGCTTAAGCTCGCCCTCAACCTTCTTGAACTTGTCACCACTTACGTGACATACTGGACATTCTGCTGGAGCAGCATCTCCCTCGTAAATGTAACCACAAACACTACATACCCATTTTGCCATTTTTAAATTCCTCCTTAAAATAAAAATATAGTTAAAATTAATTTGCCCATTATGCTCTGAATTTAGACATGCAATTCGGGCAAAGTCCGGAAAAATTGACAGTACATTTCTCAATCCTTCCTGAAAAACTAGTCGAAGCCTGTGATGTCAGATCATCCTGAATTTCAAAATCGATATCCATAAACTCTCCACATTTCCTACAAGAAAAATGCG
Source organism: Agathobacter sp. (assembly GCA_034100525.1). Classification (GTDB taxonomy): domain Bacteria; phylum Bacillota; class Clostridia; order Lachnospirales; family Lachnospiraceae; genus Roseburia. Next base: position 2,941 of record JAXELM010000062.1, on the reverse strand, counting down.
AATGCGGCTTAACGTTTGGATCAAAACGGTCAGGTCCGTTCTCGGTAGAAATCTTCTGTATCATGCCCAAATCGGCAAGCAGTGAAAGATTCCTGTAAACTGTGCCTTTGCTGATGTTTGGATATTCCTCACGAATCTCCACATAAATAGTGTCTGCTGTAGGATGATCCGTTCTGTCAGCAATCGCACTCAAAATTGATTCACGTTGACGACTATATTTAATCATGTAACACCTCACTTGATAATAGTAATTGTTACTGATTTGATAATACATACTATTTTCCTATTTGTCAAGAACAAAATAGGAATTATTACTATTTTTATAAAATAAGCATATTTATATTAGAAACAGAATAAAAATACCCTAGGGAGGATTATAAAATGAAGCGTTTTGTGACTTATATTTACATATATGATAAATGTGAAAAGCAAAAAAATATCGGTTTTATAAAAGTGGATGTAAATGATGATATTTTTAAACTTGATGTGCGGATTCAAAATGTGGGAAAGCTCACAGGCAGATGTCCTATTTTTATCATGGTCGGAAAAAATAATCTGACAGGCATAAAAATCGGAGAGCTGGATATTAGGCGGGGATGTGCAAACGGGCAATACATACTTGAAAAAAATAATATCAAAGAGACAGAATATGGGATTGATGATGTAGTTGGAGTCAGAGTTGATGTATCAGATGATATACTGTTCGCAAGCTGCTGGACAGATGATGTGGCATGTACAATTACAGGGCAATATACTGTCTGGCAAAAACCAGTGGCAAAAACAATCTCTAAACAAAAATCCGAGGAAAAAATTATGTCTGACAACCAACTGAACGAGGAAAAAGAAATTGAGCCCAATATACGTATTAGTACAAAATTTGAAAAAAAGCAGAAGAAATCTTCGGGATTAAAGAAAATCGACCTTGCAGATATAAAGAAGCTGCCAAAGAGAAATTGGTATCTGTGTAACAACAGTTTTCTTTTGCATGGTTTTTTTTCATATCATTATCTTGTAATAAAAGAGATGGAGGAAAATGGAGTAAAGAAATGTTATCTGGGTGTGCCGGGAGTATATGAAAGACCTGAGAAAGCCATGGCACTATTGTTTGGATTCCCAGAGTTTGAAGCAGAAAACTCCAACCAGCCGGAGCCAATTGGAGAGTTTGGTTACTGGTACTGTCTTTTAGACATGTAGGGTATCACTTCGAAGTATGCTGTATTGGAAATGGTCTTTCATCTGGCCGTTAAGACATAGATACTCACGGCATATTCCTTCCATGGTAAAGCCCATTCTCTCGAGGAGTCGCACGGATGGGTCATTTCCTTTACAGACCATAGCGGTTATTCTGTTCAGGTCGAGGTCATAAAAAGCCATATCCAGACAGCATTTAATCGCTTCTGTGGCATAACCGTTATGGTGATATTCACTTGAGAATTTGTATCCGATTTCAGCACTGCTATAATAAGGCTTGCAGATATCGTGCAGGCATACAGTGCCAATTATTTTTGAAATATCTTCTTTCAAAAATACATAAAATCGAATAGTTGTCTGCTTTACAGCTGCGTTGTATTCGAATCGAAGCAATCTCTGCTGATGGGCAACTGTGTAGAAATCAGGTAATCTGTTTGTTTCGTATTTTTCAAAAAGTTCTTTATCCCGATTGTAGAAGTCCAGAACCTGTAGTGCGCATTCCGGTTTCAAGATTTTTAAAATAAGTCGGTCTGTTTCGTATTGAAATAACATGTTTGCGTCCCTCCGCCGCTCGGGTTATAATCATAATATGAGATTATATCACTTTGGAGAATAATTAGCTATGACACAGGACGAAAAATATATGAAAGAGGCTATCAGGCAGGCGAAAAAAGCATATGCACTTGATGAAGTGCCGATAGGCTGCGTGATTGTGCAGAATGGGAAAATAATTGCGCGTGGATACAATAGAAGAAATACAGACAGGAATACGCTTGCACATGCTGAACTCACTGCAATTAAGAAAGCGAGCAAAAAGACTGGAGACTGGCGTCTTGAAGATTGTACGCTGTACGTGACACTTGAGCCGTGCCAGATGTGTGCAGGTGCAATTGTGCAGTCTCGAATGGGCAGAGTTGTTATTGCGTCGATGAATCCCAAAGCGGGTTGCGCAGGTTCTGTTCTAAATCTGCTCCAAATGTCGCAGTTTAACCATCAGGTTGAAATAGAAAAAGGTGTTTTGGGAGAAGAATGTTCGCAGATGTTGTCGAATTTTTTCAAAGAGCTTAGAAAACGCAAAAAGGATTGACAATTAAGGCATTTATAGATTATACTTAAGTCTCCGAGCAGCCGGGGTGGTAGCGGTACCTTGCACCAACAATCCGCTATAGTTGGGGTGTTGTCTCGTAGAGGGTTCAAGTGGTGGAGCTGCCCTTCATAAGTGGCGTTGACGTCTGGGTCTTGCGCAATGGAAATCTGTGAACCGGGTCAGGGTAGGAATACAGCAGCCCTAAGCAGAAGCTTTCATGTGACGTGAGGTCGCCTGGAGGGAGTTAACTGTGAAGGTAACGTCTATTGCGAGGATTCGAAGCGAGATGCTCGGTTTTTTTATTATAAATTTCTGTTTAGCTCGTGGGGCAGGCAACCGCTTTTGGGTTATAGAAGACATGAGTCGAGGCACTCTGGGGGAAGGGGATTTTGTAGTTGTATATATGATTTGAGGGGATAGTAATATATTTTGAGCGTTTATGTCCTCGCGTTAAGAGGCTCTAAATAATTCGCCAAGGATATCTATAAGTGACGCTGTCGTTCATATTCGCTGAAATTGCCATCCATGGCAATTTATAGCAGTTTACAGCCTGCTGTAAACTGCTACTTCGCAGGTCTATTTGAAGATTTTGCTATGCAAAATGAGACCTGCTCATTACGAATCATGTTCTTACGCCACTGAACAGCAAGTGTTCAATGGCTA
>JAXELM010000060.1:0-13016 GCA_034100525.1 Agathobacter sp. | reverse complement strand
GCTTCGTTCGACTTGCATGTGTTAAGCACGCCGCCAGCGTTCATCCTGAGCCAGGATCAAACTCTCATGTTTAAGTTTGTCATCGCTGACGTTAGATTTTCTGTTTCCGAAAAATCTACTGTTTAAAGGAACCAATCTTTTGATTGGTCGTTCGTCAAATCTTTAAGATTTGCTTGAATAAATTCATTAGAATCTTTCAAGGTTTTTCACTGTTTAATTTTCAATGTTCATCTTTAACTCGTTGCTGTCTTTGTTATCAGCGACAGCTTTGTTATATTATCATAATCAAAATCAGTTGTCAACAACTTTTTTGATTTATTTTCATTTTTCTTAGTTAAGAAAAACGAAAACGCAGAGGGTGGGATTCGAACCCACGCGCCCTTGCGGACAAACGGTTTTCAAGACCGCCTCGTTATGACCACTTCGATACCTCTGCGTATTTAATTATGCGTCTCAAATCAGCGCAGTACATATATTATCATCATTACTAAAGCATGTCAACAGAATTTTTCAATTTTTTTAAAAAAGTTTTTGCGACCGAAATATCTTCCGGAGTTGTGATTTTTATATTCTCGTACGAGCCCTCAATCATCTTCGCTTTTTTACCTGTCGCATACTCTACGACCATTGCATCATCTGTTATTGCAGGTACATTTTCTCCGCTTTGTATATCAGTATACAGCTTCTGATAACTCTGCCACAAAAGCTCATATGAAAAGGTCTGCGGTGTCTGCATTAGCCATAAGAAACGACGATCAGGTGTACTCTGCGAAAAGCCCTGCTCATCTACTACCCTGATAGTATCTTTTGCCGGTACTGCTGTGACACATGCGTTATATTTTTTTACAGCCTCGCAGGATTTATTTATTATTTCCTCCGACAAAACTGGTCTTGCCCCATCATGTATCAATACATAGTCTGCACCTTTTGCATTTTTTAATCCCTCAAAAACAGAATCGTACCGTTCACTGCCTCCCGGTACGACTGCCTTTACCTTTGTAATGTTATATTTCTGTACTATTTCCCGCTGACAATAATCAGTATCATCTTTGCCAGTCACTAGAATTACTGATGCAACCTCGCTTTTTTCAAATGCCATAAGGCTATAATAAATAACCGGATAGCCATCTAAATCCATATACTGCTTAGGTATATCGCTTTTCATTCGGCTTCCGCGTCCAGCACACAAAACAATTGCTGCAAATTCTTCTTTCACTTTGTTCATGCCCATTTCCTCTTAATCACCTAACTTCAAATTGGGAACAGCATTTAAATCAAGACCGGCTCTCTTGCCTGCCACAAAATCATAATACGCTGCTGAACCAATCATTGCCGCATTATCTGTACAGAGTATAGGTGACGGATGATAAAATTTCACACCTTTTTGGCGGCACATCTCTTCCATCGCCTGCCTTATCACTCCATTAGATGCCACTCCACCTGCTATTGCAAACTTGTCCATTTTATATTCTTCTATAGCATGCTGTGCATGTCCGACAAGAACATCTGTCACTGATTTCTGAAATGATGCAGCTACATCTGCTTGGTTTATCTCAATATTTTTCATCTTGCATCCGTTTAGATAATTAAGGACTGCTGACTTTAATCCGCTAAAGCTAAAATCATAGACTCCATCGCCGACTTTTGCTCTAGGAAAATCAATCGCCTCTGGATTTCCCTCATGTGATACTTTTTCAATCTTCGGTCCACCCGGATATCCTAATCCAATAGCCCTTGCCACTTTATCAAATGCCTCACCTGCAGCATCATCTCTTGTTCTGCCGAGTATCTCGTACTTACCATAATCTACCACTTTTACAAGATGAGTGTGTCCTCCCGATACAACAAGGCACAAAAATGGTGGTTTCAGCTCAGGATTCTCTATATAGTTGGCACTTATGTGACCCTCAATGTGATGAACTCCTACAAGCGGAATATTGCGGGCATAACTAATAGCCTTCGCTTCTGCCACGCCAACAAGCAGCGCACCAACAAGCCCAGGTCCATAAGTTACACCTATCGCATCTATGTCATCAAGCGTCATATGTGCATCTTCTAATGCCTGCATGATAACCTGATTTATTTTCTCTATATGCTTTCTTGATGCAATCTCAGGCACAACTCCTCCATATAATGTATGAAGTTCTATCTGCGATGATATAACATTCGAGCGCATATCACGCCCATTTACGACAACTGCTGCCGCTGTCTCATCACATGAACTTTCGATTGCAAGTATCTTTATTTCTCTATCGTTTTCCATATTAGTAATCACTTTCTGTCGGATCTTCTTCTATCTCATAATATCCAAGTATCTTCCAGTTACCCTTTTCATCTTTTCTCAATACATACTGTTCATATGTCTTTACATGTTCCTTGCCTTCTTTTATAAAATAAGATGCGTTGACATATGCGATTTCGTCACCGTTATCGTTTCTGTATAGTACATCATTGCTACTGCATACTGCTGTCTGGGAAATAGTCTTATCCTTCGTCTTATATTCCTCAATCTCATTTGACAATGTCTCCATATATTCGTCTTTGGGATTCTTCGCCTTAAGTTCATCATCAAATAATAATAATGCCTGATCTACTAATTTTTCGAATTCATCATCCTTAAACTCAGCTGAATAATAACAGGTAATTATCTGATTATACAGCTTTACTACCGCTCTTGGAGTTGATGGATAATTTGATTCTAAATCTTTTAATATAAGCTTATCCAATGTAGTCAGCTCTGTTTTGTTCTCAACTGATACATCTTTCTTTGAAGACATATAATAAAAACCACCACATACTAATCCAACTAATACAACTGCAATAATTACTATTCTTACCTTCTTCATGCTTTACTCCTCCTGGAATACCAATTCAATACACTTTCCATCTTTTCCCAGATATGATTCCGGGAAAATTTTCCTTACTGCCGGCATATAATCCTCCGCTCTTATAAGCGAAGGTGAAAAATGAGTAAGCCACAGCTGACCCACATTTGCTTTTTTTGCCATATCTGCTGCTTCATAAAAAGTCATATGCTTGTACTGCTTTGCTTTCGCAAGCTTTTCTTTTTCTGCATACATGCCCTCACAGATAAATAAATCAGATTCTGCTGCCGCATCAACTATATTCTCAAGCGGTCTGCTGTCTGTACAATATGTTACCTTCAGACCTTTTCTTGCCGGTCCTAATACCATGTCCGGTGTATAGGTGACACCATCTGCTTCTACAGTCTGCCCCTTTTGAAGAAGATTCCACAGCTTAATTGGAATATCCATTTCTTTGGCACGCTCCACTGAAAATCTTCCAGCTCTTTTTATCTCGATGGAATATCCGTAACATACTACATTGTGTCTGACCTTAAATGCATGTATATGATATCCATTTATCTCGAAATATTCATCCTGCTCGTTCATCTCTATACAGTTAATTTCAAATGGCAGCTCCGGTGCTATGACCCTAAGTGCTGATACAATCCTTCCCAGCCCCTTGGGTCCTATAATCGTAAGCGGCTCCGTTCTTTCTGCATTGCCCATTGTAAGTAAAAGTCCCGGCAATCCACTGATGTGGTCTGCGTGAAAATGTGTGATACACAAAATATCAACCGGCTTGAAATTCATCCCGGCTTCTTTCATTGCAATCTGAGTTCCCTCACCACAATCTATAAGCAGACTACTGCCATTGTATCTAAGCATAAGTGCGGTAAGCCACCTGTTTGGAAGTGGCATCATTCCCGCTGTTCCCAACAAACAAACGTCTAACATCTATTTTCCAACTTTCTATATGGTATATTCCATAATACACGCGTCTTCTTTAGGCAGATCATAGAACCCCTTTCGAATTCCAAGCTCCACAAATCCCATCTTCTTATATAGTCCGATTGCTGCCATATTCGATATTCGAACTTCAAGGACTATTCTATTTACTCCATGCACAGCTGCCTCCTCAAAAACAGCTGACATAAGCTGTCCTCCAATGCCTTTTTTGCGACAGCTTCCGGCAACAGCAACATTGGTAATCTCACCCTCATCCAACGCAACATACATGCATATGTATCCAACTATCTCTTCATCAGTTTCATCCTGTGCCACCACAAGAATATTATCCGGCGACTCCATTGCTTTTATAAAAGCATTCTCGCTCCACGGCTGTGAAAAGTTCTCGGCTTCTATAGCTACCACTTTTGCGGCATCGGATACATTCATTCTTCTGATTAACATATCTTAAAATCTCTTTCTCTCTCCTGACGTTCTCTCTCCGCCTGTGAAAGCCTAAGATATTCCGGCTTATGCAGCTCTGCCGGCTGTGCTTTTCCTTCTTTATACAATGCGGCACCAAGCACTGCTACGCTTGCAGCTCTTTGCTTATTATTGTTAGCGGGCGCAAAGTAATACGAAACAGTAATATTCTGCTCGATATATTCTTTAAATACATCTACACCATCTCCAAGGAACACCGTTTCCCTGCCCGATTCGTTTATCTGATTTATTATCTCTTCGATTGAGAGAACATTCTGAGGTTCAATTGTTATGAATTGCCCCTCATCAAACGTATAACGTCCTGTATATGCCTGCTGCCTTCTCGCATCCATAAGCGGACAAATCTGCTTGTCACAGCCCCACAAATTGTACGCCATAGCATCCACTGTAGGCACTGACACTATTTCTTTTCCAAGTGCAAGTGCAAGCCCCTTTGCCGTAGCCGAGCCTATTCTTAGTCCTGTAAAAGAGCCCGGACCTGCGGATACAGCAATTACATCTATTGTTTTCATATCAAGCTCCATCATTCTCGCCACTTCATCAAGCATCGGAAGGAGTGTCTGTGAATGTGTCTTTTTATAATTCATGGTGTACTCACCAAGCAAATTATCATCTTCGACTATTGCAACGCTTGCAACAAGTCCTGAACTGTCAATTGCTAAGATTTTCATCATCCAACCTCTTTGATAGTGATTCGTCTGTAATCGAATCCTTTTTCCAAATCTTTCTCTATCGTTATTTCTTTTCTGCGCTCCGGCAGAATTTCTTCTATGAGATTTGCCCACTCTATCATCGTAAGTCCATCTCCGTAGAAATAGTCCTCGTATCCGATTTCGTCCATCTCTTCTATATCTCCAATCCGGTATACATCGAAATGGTAAAATGGCATCCTTCCCTCTTCATAAACCTGGACAATTGTAAACGTAGGACTGCATATTGGCTCGTCTATTCCAAGCCCCTCCGCAATTCCCTGTGTAAGCACAGTCTTTCCTACTCCAAGGTCTCCAATTAAAGTATATACTTCTCCTGGCTTTGCCTGTTCGCCAAGGCTTTGCCCGAGCTTTAGTGTTTCATCCGCACTGAAGCTCTCAATCACTGTAATATTTTCCATAATATATCCTGTCTTATTTTTTTATAATCAATCTATACTTTTCTAACTTACTCTTTGCAATTTCTACAAAGTCATCATACTTATCTGTAATCTGCTCCCTAGGAATAATATAAGCATTTACTCTATTGCTATATACTAACACACGCTTCTTATTGGCAACAAATTTGTATATCTGTTCCCATTTAAGTTCAGCTTTCTCCTCGCCCTGACTTACGCAGATTGCATCCTCTGTCACTTCGTAATGCAGTACGCCAGACAACACCTCATTGGTTTTCAAGGTCACTTTCACCCTAAGCTTAAGTGATACCGGAATATATAATAGAAAAACAAATCCTCCTACTATATACATAACTCCATACGCTATCGATCCATTTGAAAAAGTAACTGCTGACATAACCCACACGATTATTGCCAGCAAAATCGATACAATACCTTGCGCACTGCGATATATCTGGTAGATATTAAAATCAAACAAGTCTTTCTCAGTAAGCTGAATATCAAATTCTAATTTCATGTAAAACTCTCCGTATAATTATTCTATAACATTTGAATTATAGCATAAATCTATACATAACGCACGATGAATTTAACTCCACCATCTGTCTTTTCTTCATCAGATTCCACAACAATATATCCACCATCGTTTTTTACAACCGCATTTGCAAGCGATAAACCAATTCCTACGCTGTCCTTTGCGGATTTCTCACCACTATAAAAACGCTCAAATATATTTTTGCGATCTATTTCGCTTATTGCTTCTCCATCATTTTGAATAATAATTTCTTTATAAAGTTCACAGTTCAAATAGCTAATTGTCACTGTGCTTTTTGCATGTTCTATTGCATTCTTGAGGATATTTGTGATTGCCTGAATCTCCCAGTATATATCACAGGTTATGTTTGCATTCGAATCCTTTGTATTTTCTTCTACTAGATTAATCTCCATCAAATCTGCCAATGCTTCCACATTATCCATTGCTTCATGAACTATATCAATTAACACACCTTTTTCTTTTTTAAACTCTATAACATTTGCATCCAATTTTGATAAAGTCAGTAGCTGCTGTACCATCTGACTAATGCGATTTGTATCTCTTTTAGCATTTCCAATTAATCGTTGACGCGACTCTTCATTTATATCTGGACGCTCTAAATTTTCCAAATTAATAATGAGAGAAGTAAGTGGTGTCTTTAACTGGTGAGATATATCTGATAGCGAATCCTTTAATCTTTCTTTGTCCAGTCTGGAATTATCTGCTGCTTCTTTTAGCATTATTGTAGTTTTATACACTTCACTTTCCAATATCGAAAACTCCCCTTCTGCTGAAGTTTCCATATAAAACTGATAATTCCCTTTATTTATATCTGCAATATATTGAGATATGCTACTTATCATTCGTTCTCTTTTTCTATTCACACTAAATAAATATGCAAATATGCATAATGCTATTGTAACTACTGTAGCAATGTTGATAATAAGATATCTTCTGTAGTATGTATTATTCTTTAAAATAACAGAATCCTTGTACAAATCAATTCCATATTTTCTAAAAAAATTCTCCTGACTTTCACTGTCTGAATTTACTATAGACATCAATTCATCTGATGAAACATTTGGATACTGTCTTTTAATTTCGTTACATATGGCATTTATTTTCAAATTGTATTCTTTTGTATATGATATGTATTGTGTGTATGACATTGCCACTACTGCAATTACACAAACAACTATACAACATGTCGTTGCGATAATGAGGCGTTTTCTTTCTACATGTTTTCCCATGCTATAACTCCTTAGCGTCTACTCTGTAACCTACTCCTTTTATTGTTGTAATTATATCTGTCCCAAGCTTCTGACGAATCCGCTTTATGTATACTGTGACAGTGTGATCATAGACATCATTACCTGTAGCATCCCAAATACAGTCGATTACTGCATTTCTACTTACCACTTTATTTCTATTTTCAAATAGTAGTGTAAGTATTTTCATTTCCAATGCCGAGAGAACTATTGCATTTCCTGCCTTTTTTACTTCCATTTTGTCCATATCAAAAACTATATCTTCAGACTGATATATCTGCGTCTTTCTCTGTCTTAATAAAACACGATTTACCCTTGCCATTAGTTCTTTTATCGAAAATGGTTTGGTTATGTAATCTTCTGCTCCTTGTTCAAGCCCTTTTACTATATCATTTTCTTCATCTTTTGCTGTAAGAAAAATGACCGGAATCTGCTTATCTTTTATAATGTTTCTATAAAAATCAAACCCATTACCATCCGACAATGAGATATCAAGCAGAATAAGGCTAAGACCTTCGCTATCCGCGACTGCCTTAGCCTCTTTTATTGTTGCTGCTGTAAGTAACTCATGGTCCGTCTGTTCAAAGGAAAACTTTAGTCCTTCTGATATCGCTTCGTCATCCTCTACCAATAATATCTTTGCCATTTGAAACCTCTTACAAATTCTCGTTCTTTATTGTTTCTATTATATTTCTATCATTGATTCTTCTCATGCATGACCATATGATTGAATATATTAATACAAATACAATTACTATTGCAATTATAGCTGAAAGAATAGGTGGATTAAATGGGATAATAGTATCATAAGTACATTCAATTCTATTAATTGCATAAGATATCAGCATTCCAATAGAAACTCCTATGATAAGCGATTTGGCACTTGTGAATATACTTTCGAGTCTAACCATCTTTCTAAACTGTGAGTCTGTCATACCAACGCTTCTTAAAGTTGCAAACTCCCTGCTTCTTAACTCCATACTTGTACTTAAAGTATTGATAATATTTGTAATTCCGATAAGCGCAATTACAGCAATTAATCCATATGCAAATATTGCTAAGAGTATAAATAAAGATCTTTCTTCTCTTGCATTTTTATCACGATTATACAATGAATATCCCACATCACTATCTGAACATTTCTGTACGATTTCTTCAAGATCATCCTGTAATTTATCAGCCTTGTCCGATACAAAGTAAATTTCAAATCCACTATAATTATTCAGGTTTATTTCCTTTGCCTTTTTCTCATTCATCACTATCATTGGTGATTCTTTTGCAGCTTTGTATCCCATAGGTCTTACGTTTGTGATTACAGAGATTTCTAAGGGATAATCTATTCTCTTTATGCTATCTTCTATCAGCTCATCATTCTCATCAAATTTCGTCTCTGATTCATCAATATCATACAATTCAATTGTGTCGCCTTTTTTATATTTAAAAGCAGATACTTCTCCGGTTTTAGGCTTTTTATCTTCAGCCCAGTTAACTACACAGCCATTTACCAGAATTATGTTATTATCTGAATGCGAAATACTACATTCCTTCTCATATCGCTTGTATGATGCTTGATCCAATACCAGCACCCCAATACTCACATCGTTTGTAACCATTCCATAATTATCCAAATATTTCATATATTCTTCCGAATACTCCGCATTCTGACAATTCATATAATTGTACTTCACTGCACTATATTCCTGGATATTATCAAGGCCCTTTGCCAGCTCAAGTTCTTTATTGCAATCCTCAGAAGAGCGTATTGAAAGACTTACATTGTATCGTTCATCTGCATACGCTGTTCCGACAAGATCCATTACCATAGACATAAAATAGGAAATCACAATAAAGGTAACTGTACAAATCACAATAGATACTACTGTTGTGCGATATTTTTTTCGGTTTCTCTTTATGTTTTTGTACGAAATAACTCCACCTATTCCCCAAATACGACTGACATATTTAGGTGCTCTAATACTCTTGGCACTTAGCTTAATTTCCTTCTGATTTCTAATCGCTTCCATAGGTGAAACTTTTGATGCTTTTCTTGCACTTCCAGATGCCGAAAAATAAATAGTTATCATTCCAAGCATTACAGAAATAAGTATCGCCATAATAGATGGGCAAAATACCAATTCAAAATTCAAGCTTTCTGATAATAGAACATTACTAATCTTCAAAAGAACAAATGTTGCAAGCAGTCCACTTAAAACACCAATAGGAATACCAATAGCCCCCATTATTGCAGCTTCTGTGTGAACACTTCGTCTAATCTGTTTCTTAGTTGCACCAATACTAGAAAGCATTCCATACTGTCTGATTTTCTCTGAAATCGAAATATCAAAACTGTTTTTTATACAATATACTGATGTAAAAATTATTATTAATGCAACTACTCCTGCAAGTATAAAAATAACCATAAACATGCTGTCAACCGGCCACAAATTCTCATAAGAGATAAGCCACGAATTAACATATATTTTGTACTTTGACTTTGCTAGTTGCTCACTAAATTCTTCTAGGTCTTTATCCGTCACATCGACGGTATTTGTTCCAGTTATTTTCGCAAATAGTTTAGCATCTACTCCAAGAATACCTGCAACTACCTCGTCTTTGTTTTTTATTCCATTTTTGTTAAGTCTAGCGTATACTCCTATATCTTTTGTTGGTTCTTTTTCATATGTGAAAAATGTATAGGCCGGGCACTCATACGGCTCTATTCCGTAGGCGGCTCTTTCTATTTCTCCAACAATCTTGTACTCTTTTGTGGTTGAATTTACAAGCTCCTCATACTCCTTTGCATAGCCTTCATCCGAACCAAGTTTTTTACCATTTTCTTTAACCACGCGGGTTCCAAGCTGAAGTGTGATTGTATCTCCTACTTTGTATTCTACACGTCCGTTTGTTTTCAAATGTCTTGGAATTACAATCTCATTTTCATTTTCAGGATATCTGCCCTTGATAAGAGTGAGTCTGGACTTTTCCATACCTGTTCTGTCAGTTGCAAGTACTCTGCAATATGGCTTAGATTCATTCTTACTATCCTTCAAAGGCGCATAACCTAAATTAGACAATGTAAAGAAGCTTTCTATTCCACGATTCTTCTCAAAAATACTTAAGTCCTCTCTTTCTGCCCCCATAAAAGCAGCATGGAAGTCACCACCTTTTTGCTTCTGATATGCAATCATACTCTGTTGAAAACTAAACACTAGTGTTGAGAGTGCTGATAAGAGAGCAACAGATAAAATGATTCCAATTATAGTAACAACTGTTCTCTTTTTATTTAGTTTTAAATTTTTACATACTAATTTCTTTATTAATTGCATTTTATCTTACCATCCTCAATCATAATTATACGGTCTGCTGCTTTCGCAAGTTCCATATTATGGGTAATCATTATAATTGTCTGATTCAGCTCGCGGTTTGATTTTTTTAGCAGCTCCATAATTTCGTTTCCAGACTTTGTATCAAGGTTTCCAGTCGGTTCGTCTGCAAGAATAAGCGAAGGTCTTGTTATAAGAGCTCTTCCAATTGAAGTTCTCTGCTGCTGTCCACCTGAAAGCTCATTTGGAAGATGTGCTCTTCTCTCTGTCAGCCCAAGATGCTCTAGCATTTCATCCATTTCCTTCTTCTCAACTTTTCTTTCATCAAGCTCCAAGGGAAGTGCAATATTTTCTTCTACATTTAGTATTGGAATCAGGTTATAGAACTGATAAATAATTCCAACCTGTCTTCTTCTAAATATTGCAAGCTTATCATCGTTTAGTGAAAACACATCTGTATCGTTTATATACACTTTTCCATCTGTTGGTCGGTCAACTCCACCGATCAAGTGAAGTAGTGTTGATTTTCCAGAACCGCTTGCTCCGACTATTGCAACAAATTCTCCTTTTTCTACACTGAAACTTACGTCATCAAGTGCCTTTACCTGATTCTGTCCTTTTCCATATATTTTTGATAAATGTTCAACTTTTAATAATTCCATATTTCCTCCTATTGTTGCGGTGCGCTTATGCACATATCACTTTTATATATGATAATATATACCATGTAAGTTACAGCTAAGTTACATCTAAAAAATTTCTTGCTTCTTAGGTTTTCGAAGTCATGAGGGGAGGCACTCTGGATGATGGGGCTATTATAGTTACGTATATGATTCGAGGGGATAGTAATATATTTTGTGCGTTTATGTCCTCGCGTTAAGAGGCTCTAAATAATTCGCCAAGGGTATCTATAAGTGACGCTGTCGCAAATAGTCGACATCCATGTCTCCGATTTGCTCAAATTGCCATCCGGGCAATTTGCCAGCTGATATCTAACGAATTATTAAGACCCTCTAAACACTGCGGATGCACTTACAAAATATATTACTATCCCCTCAAATCATTTTTAAATCACGAGAAGCCCCATCATCCAGAGTGCCTCCCCTCATGACCAATATAGGCTTAACATTATTATGCATTGAAATGGAAAGGAAATAATTATATTATATAAATTAGTAAGATAAATCGATGTTTGCCGATTTGGTAAATTCGTGTTGAACGGGGTGAAGAATATAAAAGAGTTGTATACTGAAAAATTTGATTATTGTGAATACCAAGCATTTGTAAAAAAAGCTTTTCAGAAATCTGATGCCATCATTATATTTTTAAACAAAGCGGTAAAGGATGTATCTGAGCTTTCTGTTGGTAGAAATTCATTTATTGGAAAGAACCTGATTAACGTTGAAAATTGTGATGATGATAGAATGTCTCCATTTATTCCATATGCAATGGTTGAAGTGCAAAAAAATTTTGATGTATTTGAAGCATTAAAGCGTATTGAAAAGTGGTCAGATTTTTATGGAGAAGATGAAGAATGCAATTATTATATGTTAGCCTTAACGTTCTTAAAAGATGGAACGGAAATTGGACATATTACGTCTCATTATGTGGATTATTATAGTGAATTTGGCTGGAATAAATGAGTACTTAAAGATTTTGTCGAAATAAGGGTTCTTTCCTGTTATGGATAGTACCCTTATTCAAATATACACGTCCCCATTGTCTCTTGATTGATTTTGTATTTTACTCTATTATTCTTCCAGCATCCAACCTTATTATATTGTCACACAAAAACTCCAAATCTTGTGGATTATGAGAAGATAAAATAATTGTTTTTCCCTTATTTTTTAAGTCATTTAAGATAGTTCTAACTTCTCCAACCCCTTTTATATCCAATCCATTAAACGGTTCATCCAGTATATAAAGATCTGGTTTTTCCATCAAAGCTTGCGCAATAGCAAGACGCTGTCTCATACCAAGGCTGTACTTTCTTACCTTTCTTTTGTCCTTAGAATCCAATCCTACTTTGTCAAGCCATTGTTTTATTGTATTATCATCAATAATGTTCTTTATTTTTGCTAAACTCTTTAAATTCTCAAAACCTGATAAAAAAGGAATGAAACCTGGAACTTCAATCATAATTCCTAATGACTCTGGGAAATCAATATCTACACCGATTTTTTTACCATTGACAAATATTTCTCCGGATGTAGGCAAAATCAATCCACTGACACATTTCATAATCATTGTTTTGCCACATCCATTCATTCCAGCAAGTCCAAGACATTTGCCTTTCTCAAGTGAGAAATTAATATTCTCCAAAACAACGTTCTTATTTATTGTAAGATTTAAATCATTAACCTGAATATACGCTTCCATATTATGTCCTTTCTTAATTTTACTTTGCTTCAAAAGAATAACATTTACATTCCATAAATGCATTTATGATAATAACTATATTTACCAATATATAGTATAAAAAGGAATAACCAATATTCATAACGCTGTCCCTATAATACTCAGTAT
>JAXELM010000041.1:0-17813 GCA_034100525.1 Agathobacter sp. | reverse complement strand
AAATACATAGATATAAATAATTATTTTAAATATTTGAATGTTTTACTTGCTATAATAAAAAAATACGTTATAATTTATTGGGATATTGAAGTGCACCTATCAACTAAGGAGAAAAATATGAATATCAATGAAGCAAAAATACTAATATGTGATGATTCAACTCTTGCAAGAAGACAGGTTAAGGATGTAGTAGGAATGATTGGAACACCAACATTCTTTGAGGCTGAAGATGGAGAGATTGCTGTTAATATAGTAAGAGAAGAAAAGCCAGATATGATTTTTCTGGATCTTATTATGCCGAATATGGATGGAACAGAAGCACTTAAGCAGATAATGGAGATTGACAAGGACGCAAAGGTTGTCATTGTTTCATCTATTGGGACTCAGGATGTTCTCATTCAGACATTAAAGCTTGGGGCGAGAGAATTTATACAGAAGCCTTTTTCAGAGATGCAAATCCTGAATGCACTTAATAAATGTTTGCAATAAATGGGATGCAATTATAGTAATATGTAATCAAGATTAGAAGGGAAATCTCAGTTGGAGATTTCCTTTTTTGTAAGTTAAGAGGTGATTAAGATGAATATATTCAGCCAGTACAAAGGGTTAAGAAAAGAGAACTATATTCTTTTTATTGGAAGAATTGTAACAAACCTTGGCTCGATGGTGTGGCCGGTGCTGACTCTGATTCTGAATCAGAAAATGGGATTGAATGCGACTCAGGTAGCATTGGTTACGATTGTTTCAGGAATATTGTTTTTACCAGCTGGGCTTATCGGTGGTAAGCTTGCAGACAAATATAATAAGAAAATGTTAATCATATACTGTGATGTGATTTCAATTGTTTTCTATATTATTTGTGCATTTATTCCACTTTCGTTTGTGACGATTGGACTTATGATGTTTGCGGCCGCATGCCAGAGTCTCGAATATCCTGCATACAATGCGTTAATTGCAGATGTTACTTATACAAAGGACAGAGAACGAGCGTATTCGCTTCAATATCTGGGAGCCAATATAGGACTTGTTGCATCGCCTACAATAGCAGGTATTTTGTTTGCCAGGTATCTGTGGCTTGCATTTTTGATAAGTGGTCTTTCTATCGGATTATCTACTTTTCTGATTTACTGGAAAGTGACAGACATTGAGCCGGTAAAGGATGATGAGCAGATGCAAAGTTATCAGGAGAGCCAGGATGATGCCAGTCTGTTAGAAATACTCAGAAAGAACAAAGTTATTTTTCTGTATATTATCGTGATGGGATTATACTGGGCTGCATATCAGCAGTACGGATATCTTATGCCGCTTGACCTTGGCAGGATACATGGAGATGAGGGTGCTGTAATATTTGGAAGTGTATCCAGCTTAAATTGTATAGTAGTAGTTATTTTTACACCTGTATTTACAAAAATATTTGAAAAACTGACACATACCAAGATGAATCTGCTAGGTGAGATTGTGGTGCTGGTGGGATATGTGATTTTTCTGACTTTCCTTGGCAGAATACCTGCATATTATGTCGCAATTACACTTTTTACTTTTGGTGAGATACTTACAACAGTTGCAAATGGACCTTACATAACGGAGAGAATTCCGGCAAGCCACAGAGGACGAATTAATGGATTCCTCGGTGTTATTCAAAGTCTGATGCAGGGAATTATCCTGTATACATCAGGTTTGTTTTATGATTCAAAAGGTCATGGGGCAGCGTGGACATTTATTCTTACGGTGTTGGGTGTATCGATAATAGGTGGAATTGCACTTATATTTTTTGACAAAAAAAGATATAAGGATTTATATTGAAAAACATAGCTTGCCAAGGCTAAATCAGTATGCTATAATGCTTAAATGACTGTGGTGGTCGTAGTATGCCTATTTGGGTGACGACAGACATCAAGTCTCGGTAGGCGAAATCGAGACATTCGGATATATTTAAGGAGGATAACGTAAATAATGAGTGTACAGGTTGAGAATTTAGAGCACAACATGGCGAAGCTCACAATTGAGGTTTCAGCTGAGGAGTTAGAGAAAGCATTGGATTCTGCATATAATAAGCAGAAGAAAAGCATTAGTATTCCAGGTTTCCGTAAGGGAAAAGTACCTAGAGCCATGATTGAGAAGATGTATGGTGCCGGAGTATTCTATGAAGATGCAGCAAATGAGCTCATGCAGAAATCTTATCCGGAAGCTATTGATGAGAGCGGAGTAGACATCGTTTCCCGTCCATCAGTAGAAGTAGTTCAGATTGAAAAAGGAAAGCCTTTCATCTATACAGCAGAAGTTGCTGTTAAGCCAGAGGTAGAACTTGGTAAATATAAAGGAGTTACTGTTACAAAGATTGATACTTCAGTTTCAGATGACGAAGTAGCAGAAGCTTTAGAGCAGGAAAGAAACAAGAACGCAAGAGATGTATCTGTTACAGACAGAGCTATCCAGGAAGGCGATACAGCAGTTATCGATTTCGAGGGATTTGTTGATGGTGTAGCATTTGAAGGTGGAAAGGGTGAGAATCATCCGCTTGAGATTGGTTCACATTCATTTATTGATACATTTGAGGATCAGCTTGTTGGCAAGAATGCTGGAGATGAAGTTGAAGTTAATGTTACATTCCCAGAGCAGTATCAGGCAGCAGAGCTTGCAGGAAAGCCAGCGATGTTCAAGGTTAAGATTAACGAAGTTAAAGCTAAAGAGCTTCCAGAGCTTGATGATGAGTTCGCACAGGATGTATCTGAGTTCGATACTTTAGCAGAGTATAAAGAAGACCTCAAAAAGCAGTTAGTAGAGAAGAAAGAAGTAGAAGCTAAGAAGACAAAAGAAGACGAAGCTATTCAGAAGATTATCGATAAGTCAAAGATGGATATTCCAGAGGCTATGATTGAGACACAGTGTGAGTCAATGGTAGAGGAATTCGCTCAGAGAATAGCTCAGAGTGGTCTTTCTATGGAGCAGTACTTACAGTTCTCTGGTATGACAGTAGATCAGCTCAAAGAGCAGGTTCGTCCTGAAGCTACAACTCGTATCCAGAGTAGTCTTGTTCTTGAGCAGATTGCAAAAGAAGAGAACATCGAGATCTCAGACGAAGAAGTAGATGCAGAAGTTGAGAAGATGGCAGCCGCTTACGGAATGGAAGCTGATAAGTTAAAAGAGTACATGGGTGAGGCAGAGAAGAAGTCTATGAAGAGTGATCTTGCTATCACAAAGGCTGTAGAACTTATCATGGAGAATGTTAAGGAAAGAGCTAAAGCTAAGTCTAAGAAAGAAAAAGATGCAGAGGCTTCTACAGAAGAATAAGAGTAACATACAGATTCTACCTGCAGAAAATTGTGGGTAGAATTTTTTATCATTAAAGAAATAGGAGGCATATGCAATGAGTTTAGTACCTTATGTCATTGAACAAACAAGCAGAGGAGAAAGAAATTACGATATTTATTCCAGATTATTGAAGGATAGAATTATTTTCTTAGGAGAAGAAGTTAATGAGACAACTGGAAGCTTGGTTGTTGCTCAGCTTTTATTTTTAGAGTCAGAAGATCCAAATAAGGATATTCATCTCTATATCAATTCGCCAGGTGGTATGGTTACAGCCGGTCTTGCTATCTATGATACAATGCAGTATATTAAGTGTGATGTGTCTACTATATGTATGGGTATGGCTGCAAGTATGGGAGCATTCCTTCTTGCTGGTGGAGCAAAAGGCAAAAGATATGCATTGCCTAATGCTGAGATCATGATTCATCAGCCATCAGGTGGAGCAAAAGGTCAGGCAACTGAGATTGAGATTGCAGCAGAGAATATTTTAAAAACTAAAAAGAGATTAAATGAGATTCTTGCAGCAAACACAGGAAAGCCTTATGAAGTGATTGCGGCAGATACAGAGAGAGATCATTACCTTTCAGCACAGGAGGCTGTTGAGTATGGTCTTATTGATAGTGTAATTGAACACAGATAGATTTTTCGCTAAAGAATCAGGTGGTTTTCATCTGGTTCTTTTGGTGACTTAAACACATTAATTTGGGTGTAGAAGGAGAAATGGAAATGGCTGGAAAGAATGACGGAAGAATTCGCTGTTCGTTTTGCGGAAAAGCGCAGGAGCAGGTAAACAGACTTATATCTGGTCCTAACGGAGCTTTTATTTGTGATGAGTGTATTGATATATGTGCTGAAATCCTTGAGGATGAAGCAATAGAAGAAAGAGATTCAAAACACTCAGCTAAGGAAGATATCAATCTGCTAAAGCCGGAAGAGTTAAAAGCATTTCTTGACGATTATGTAATCGGACAGGATCAAGCAAAGAAGGTTTTATCAGTTGCAGTATATAATCATTATAAGAGAGTACTTGCTGGAAACAGCATAGATGTAGAGCTTCAGAAGAGTAATATTCTTATGCTTGGACCAACAGGTTCGGGCAAGACATTACTTGCACAGACACTTGCGAGAGTGATAAATGTACCATTTGCAATTGCAGATGCAACTACTCTTACAGAGGCTGGATATGTAGGTGAGGATGTAGAGAATATACTTCTAAAGCTTATTCAGGCGGCGGATTATGATGTTGAACGTGCAGAGCACGGAATTGTCTATATCGATGAAATTGATAAGATTACAAAGAAATCAGAGAACGTGTCTATTACGAGAGACGTATCTGGTGAGGGTGTACAGCAGGCATTACTCAAGATATTAGAGGGAACTGTAGCGTCAGTTCCACCACAGGGAGGAAGGAAGCACCCACAGCAGGAGCTAATTCCTATTGATACAACAAATATTCTGTTTATATGTGGTGGTGCATTTGATGGACTTGAGAAAATCGTAGAAAGCAGAATGGATACATCTTCTATCGGATTTAACTCTCAGGTAAAAAGCAAGAATGATTTGAATGTTGGAGAGACGTTCAAGAGAGCTTTGCCACAGGATTTTGTTAAATTTGGACTTATTCCTGAGTTTATCGGACGTGTGCCGATTACAGTTTCTTTGGATTCGCTTGATAAGCAGGCATTAATCAGAATCTTGAAAGAGCCAAAGAATTCGCTTGTTAAGCAGTACAAGGCACTTTTTGAGCTTGATGGTGTTGGGCTTGAGTTTGATGAGAGCGCAATAGAGGCAATCGCTGACAAAGCACTTGAGAGAAAAACAGGAGCCAGAGGACTTAGAGCAATCATGGAGAGTGTAATGCTTGACATGATGTACACGATACCTTCAGACGAAAGTATCAGCAAGTGTGTAATTGACAAGGAGATAGTAGAGAAGAATCTTGCTATTGATGATGTTATTGCAATCGAAGATAAGAAGATTACGCAGAATGAACTTGCTTCATAGTATAACGCTGAATATTCTTTTAGAAATTACAGATGGATTTAGTAGGGTAACATGGGAGAAAAAACATTAATAATACCGGCAGTTGCACTTCGTGGCATGACTATACTGCCGGGGATGATTGCACATTTTGATGTTAGCAGAAAAAAATCATTAAAAGCTATTGAAGAAGCAATGAATACAGATCAGAGGATTTTTCTTGTTACACAGAAGATGGTGGAGCATGAAAATCCTACTACTGATGAGCTGTATAAGGTTGGTATAGTTGCTGATATAAAGCAGCTTATCAAATTAGAAGAAGGCATTGTCAGAATTCTTGTTGAGGGAACAGACAGGGCAATGATTACTTCGTTTAGCAGTGATAAGGATTATCTTGAAGCTGAGATAGTTGTGTCAGATATATCAGTTGATGAGTTGATTCCGCAGGCGGCGCAGCAGGCGATGTGCGAGAGCATAAAGGAGACATTTGCCAAATACGCCAATGTCAATGGCAGGATTGGCAAAGAGACAATGCGTCAGATTAATGAGATTTCTGATTTGGAAAAGCTCATAGATTATGTGGGCAATAATATGCCGGTGCGCTATGAAGAAAAGCAAAAGCTTTTAGAAGCTCTTGATGTGACAGACAGGTATGAGGCTCTTCTTACATTACTCTTTTCACAGATGGAGATAAGTGCAATAAAGAAGGAGTTTCAGGAGAAAGTAAAAGAGCGTGTAGATGGCAATCAGAAGAGATATATTCTGCGGGAGCAGATGGATATTATCCGCAAGGAGTTAGGCGAGGACGAGGAATCGGAGGCTGATGAGTTTGAGAAGGAGCTTGACAGATTAGAAGCTCCAGAGAAGGTTAAGAAGACTATAGCCAAAGAGATAAAGCGTTTTAGAAATATTCATGGAAGTTCTTCTGAAAGTGCAGTAAGCCGCGGATATATCGAGGTACTTCTTTCTATACCATGGAGTAAGAAGTCTGCAGATAACAATGATTTAGAACATGCACAGCAGGTGCTTGATAAGGATCATTATGGACTTGATAAGGTAAAAGAGAGAGTTATAGAATTCCTGGCAGTTCGAAATCTTACAAGCAAAGGCGAAAGCCCTATTATTTGTCTTGTAGGACCACCTGGAACTGGAAAGACAAGTATTGCGCGTTCGATTGCTGAAGCACTTGGCAAGGAATACGTACGAATCTGTCTTGGCGGTGTAAGAGATGAGGCTGAGATAAGAGGGCACAGACGTACATATGTCGGAGCGATGCCGGGTAGAATTGTAAATGGATTGAAAAGCGCAGGAGTTAGCAATCCCCTTATGCTTCTCGATGAGATTGACAAGGTAAGCAGTGACTATAAGGGCGATACATCTGCGGCTCTTTTAGAGGTTCTCGACAGTGAACAGAACAACAAATTCCGAGATCATTATGTGGAGATACCAATTGATTTATCTGATGTTTTGTTTATAGCAACTGCGAACTCAGCGCAGGATATTCCAAAGCCATTGCTTGACAGAATGGAGATAATAGAAGTAACAAGCTATACAGAGAACGAGAAGTTTCATATAGCAAAAGAACATCTGGTAAAGAAACAGATTAAGAAAAATGGACTCAAGAAAAGCCAGCTTTCAATCAATGATGCAGCACTTACCAAGGTGATTCGCAATTACACATCGGAAGCCGGAGTTCGAGACTTAGAGAGAAAAATAGGACAAATTTGCAGAAAAGCTGCCAGAGAAATCTATCAGAATGATGATACTGTGATTAAGGTCAAGAAATCTAATCTCGAGGAATTTCTGGGCAAAGAGAAATATTCTGATGATGCGAAAAATGATAAGGACGAAGTGGGAATTGTACGAGGTCTGGCATGGACGAGTGTTGGTGGTGTGACTTTAGAAGTTGAAGTAAACATCATGCCGGGTAAGGGAGAATTTATGCTGACCGGTAAACTCGGTGATGTCATGAAAGAGTCTGCTCAGGCAGGAATCAGCTATATACGTTCAATAAGCGACAAGTACGATATCGACAGTGAATATTTCCAAAAGCATGATATTCACATTCATATTCCGGAAGGGGCAGTGCCAAAGGATGGTCCATCGGCTGGTATAACTATGGCTACAGCAATGTTGTCGGCAATTATTTCAAGACCGGTCAGGGCTGATGTTGCCATGACCGGAGAGATAACACTGAGAGGAAGAGTGCTTCCAATCGGCGGATTGAAAGAGAAGCTCCTTGCTGCAAAGAATGCAGGAATGAAGACAGTCTGCATTCCTTATCAGAATAAGAAGGATTTGGAAGAGATATCAGAGGAAATTACAAAAGGAATGGAAATAATTCCTGTAAAGCATTTTGATGAAGTTATAAACGTAGCGTTAGTTAAATAATAGGGTTAGGCGGAAGTGGTGTCTTCCGCTTAAGTCATTTAATGGAGGATATATGGTTATAAGAAGTGTCAACCTTGAAACAGTATGTGGCATAACTAGTGAATTTCCGGAAAATGAATATTTCGAAGTGGCATTTGCAGGAAAATCAAATGTCGGAAAATCTTCACTTATAAATGGTCTTGTAAATAGAAAAGCACTTGCAAGAACATCATCACAGCCTGGAAAAACACAGACAATTAATTTTTACAACATTAATGAATCTATGTATCTTGTGGATTTGCCGGGATATGGTTATGCAAAGGCAAGCGAAGAGATAAAGGCAAAGTGGGGACAGATGATAGAACGTTACCTGCACACATCACAAAAGCTCCAGGCTGTTTTTTTGCTTATTGACATACGTCATGAGCCTTCTGATAATGATAAGCTGATGTACGAGTGGATGGTGTCATGTGGATTTGCACCGATTATAATTGCTACAAAAGTGGATAAACTAAAAAAGAGCCAGGTAAAAGAGCACATACGTGCAATCGAGGATGGACTTGCTGTGCAGCCGGATACTGTGATTATTCCTTTTTCAGCGGAGACTAAGGAAGGAAGAGAGGAAATATGGGAGCTTATTGAATCTCTTGTATATACAGAGGAAGAGCGAGCCGCTTTTGCCCGCGAGCTTATGGAGAAAAAGAAGGTCAAGTCTGCAGGCGATGAACCAAAGAAGAAGGCGCGCTGGAAATCAACAGATAAGGCTGTAGCTAAAAAAACAGCCAAGAAAAACGCAAAGAAAAAAGAAGCAAATCAGGCAGCAGCAAAAAAAGAAAGGCAAAGAAGAAACAGAGAACGTTATGCGAAATAAATATTGTTTTGTACTTGTAATGTTAATATGTATATCGCTTGTCTGCGCTGGATTTACAGCCGCATATGTTGCAGGTGAGAATGACACATCAAATGATGGTGGGATAACGATAGTTACATCTTTTTATCCGATGTATATCGCTACACTTAATGTCGTCGACGGGGTTGATGGTATTCATCTTGAGAATTTAAGCGAGCCACAGACAGGATGTCTGCATGATTTTCAGCTTACACCAGAGGATATGAAGCTGTTGTCTAAAGCCGATGTTTTTGTTATTAATGGTGGCGGAATAGAATCATTTATGACTGATGTTGCAACTGCATATCCAAAGCTTGCGATTGTAGAGGCATGCGAAGGACTTGAACTTATTTCCGAAGATGGAGAAGACGATGAAGTTCATGATGAGCATGGTGAAGATGGTCATGACCATGGAGATGTCAATGCACATGCATGGATGAGTGTAAAGCTTTATCGTAAACAGGTGGCAAATATTGCAAATTATTTGTCTCAGATTGATCCTTCAAATGCGAAGAAATATCAGGAGAATGCCCAAAATTATGACGGAGAACTTGCAAAACTCCAGGATAAGCAACAGAAAGCAATCAATTTTTCGAATAATCAGAATATTGTTATTTTCCATGAAGCTTTCGCTTATGTAGCCGAAGATTACGGCATAAATGTGTGTGCTGTTATGGATTTAGATGAGGAAAGACAGATAAGTGCCGGCGAGGTGGCGGGCATAATTTCTACAATCGAACAGAATTCAGTTTCATACATTCTGGCTGAAGAGACATATGGTGCAGATATGGGCAGAGTAATTGAGGCTGAGACAGACGCAACGGTTGTTTATATCGATCCACTCAATCGTGGGGATTATGATAAGGATAGTTACTTAAATGGCATGGATGCAAATATAGATAAGCTTACAGAAGCTTTTTCGGGAAAGGAGTAGAGATGAAAAAGATAATACAGGCATGCGGTTTTCACTGTATAAAGATCAATAATCTAGGTGTAAAGTTCGCGGATCAGGTTGTGTTAGAAGATATCAATCTGCATATTCATTGTGGTTCGTTAAATGCTATTATCGGCAAAAATGGTGCTGGAAAATCTACTCTTATTAAAGCAATCCTTGATGATATTCCTCATACGGGAAATATAGAATTTAAGGATACCAAGGATGGACATATGCAGAAATTAAAGATTGGTTATGTTCCTCAGTCTATTAATATTGAAAAAAATACACCGGTCAGTGTATATGACCTGATTGCGAGTTATCAGTTTAATTATCCGGTTTTTTTACCAAAGAATAAGAAAATAGAGAGCAAAATAAAAGAGATGCTCCGTGTGTTTGAGGCCGAGGAGCTGATTGACAGGCAGGTTTGTAAGCTTTCAGGCGGACAGCTGCAGAGAGTGCTTTTGTCGATGGCAATTATGGATGAGCCGAATCTGCTTTTACTTGATGAGCCGGTGTCTGGAATTGACCAGAAGGGCATGGAGCTTTTTTATAAGACAATGGATTACCTGAAAAGTCACTTTGACCTTGCAATTATTCTTATTTCCCATGACCTTGATTATGTGGCAAAGTATGCCAACAAGGTTATTTTGCTGGATAAGACAATAATTAAGCAGGGAAGTGTGAAAGAAGTATTTTCAAGTCCTGAGTTTGAGAAGACATTTTATCAGGGCGAGGAGAGATGGATTCGAGAGGAGGCAGAGCAATGATTAGCTATGAGTTTATGAGAAATGCA
The DNA here is from genome assembly GCA_034100525.1 of Agathobacter sp. Lineage (GTDB taxonomy): Bacteria > Bacillota > Clostridia > Lachnospirales > Lachnospiraceae > Roseburia. The sequence continues at coordinate 7,535 of JAXELM010000041.1, read as the reverse complement.
CTAGTTGCAGTTATTATCATCACTCCTCTTTTTGCATTACTTGGAACGATGATTGTAAATAAAAAGATGGCTTATTTCTCCGATGCTTTGGGACATTCTGCACTTACAGGAATAGCGGTCGGTGTAGTGTGTGGAATGAGGGATACGACTGTTTCGATGATTATATTTGCAATAATTTTTGCGGTGCTTCTCAATAAGATTGGAAGCATGAATATGGCTTCTACAGATACAATTATTTCCGTTTTTTCATCGTGTTCAGTTGCAATCGGACTTGCGATTTTGTCAAAGGGGGGCAACTTCAGCAAATACTCAAGTATTCTGGTGGGGGATATTCTTAGTATAACAAGAAAGGAAATTGCATATCTTTTTATTATATTTGCAATTACAATTATTTTCTGGGTATGGGGATTTAATTATCTCAATGCGATTTGCATACATAGGACAGTTGCAAAAAGCAAGCATATCCCCGTTTTATTGATGGATAATCTATTTGCTGTCCTTGTAGCACTTGTGGTTATGCTTTCAATCAAATGGGTAGGAATATTGATTATCAATGCCCTGCTTATTTTACCAGCGGCATCTGCGAGAAATATATCTGTAAATATGAGAGAGTATCATCTTTTTTCAATAGTTTTTTCTGTATTTTCCGGAATTGCAGGTTTGTTTGTTTCATATTATACAAACGTGGCAACAGGTCCTATGATTGTTGTGATTGCATCAGCAATTTATTTTATAACATTTATTTATGGAAGAAAATTTGCCCTTTAATTGATTTAATGTTATAATCCTTGTATACAAAAAACAGAGGTAGTACAATATGGATGAAATTTCATTAAAAGCACTTGCAAAAATTAATCTGGGACTTGATGTTGTCCGGAGAAGAGAGGATGGATATCATGAAGTCAGAATGGTTATGCAGACTATAAATTTATATGACCGACTTGATATCGTAAAGAAAAAAGAGCCGGGGATTTCTATTAAGACAAATATATCTTTTTTGCCTGTAAATGAGAATAATCTGATTTATAAGGCAGGTAAGCTTTTGATGGATGAATTTGGTATTGCAGAGGGCGTCTCTGTAAAGCTTAATAAGAGAATACCGATAGCAGCAGGTATGGCGGGTGGAAGTACAGACGCAGCAGCCATGATGTATGGAATCAATAAACTATTTGATTTGGGATTGTCGAGAAAGGCTCTGATGGAAAGAGGAGTAAAGATAGGTGCTGATGTACCATATTGTATTATGCGTGGTACAGCACTTGCAGAGGGGATTGGTGAAGAGCTTACGCAGCTTTCGCCTATGGTAAGATGCCCAATTCTTATTGCAAAGCCATCTATTTCTGTGTCCACCAAGTTTGTATATCAGAATCTAAAGCTTGATGAGAACACTGTTCATCCCGACATTGATAAGCTTGTAGAGGATATTAAGAAGAAGGATCTTGGGAAGATTGCATCGGATATGGGCAATGTACTCGAGACAGTTACTATTCCAAATTATCCTGTAATTGCTGAGATTAAAGAAAGAATGCTTCAGTCTGGTGCTGTTAATTCGATGATGAGTGGTAGCGGACCAACTGTTTTTGGAATTTTTGATGATGAGGAAACAGTCAGAAAAGCATACGCTGATATGAAATCGGCGGGACTGGCGAAGCAGGTATATCTGACCACTGTTTTTAATAACAGAAGAAATTAAAAGAGAGGTATTTTATGACAGATAATTTGACATTAAATATGGATGCATTTTTACCTCTTAGAGATGTAGTATTTAACACATTACGAGAGGCTATATTAAAAGGGGAGCTTCAGCCGGGAGAGAGATTGATGGAGCTTCAGCTTGCCGCAAAGCTTGGCGTCAGCAGAACACCAATACGTGAGGCCATTAGAATGCTGGAGCAGGAAGGTCTTGCAGTGACTATTCCAAGAAAGGGAGCCGAGGTTGCCAAGATGACACTTAAGGACATGGAAGATGTTCTTGAGGTAAGAGAAGCACTTGATGAGCTTGCGGCACAGATTGCATGTACCAAGATGAATGAGCAGCAGATGGCTGAGCTTATCCGAATAAAAGATGAGTTTGAAAAGAATACAGATTCCTCTGATGTTAAGCTTATAGCCGAGACGGATGAGAAGTTTCATGATATCATATATGAATCAACAGACAATGCGAAGCTTGTTGTTTTGCTCAATAACCTCAGAGAGCAAATCTACAGATATCGTGTTGAATATCTGAAAAATAAGGATAATTATCCGGCCCTTATACAGGAGCATGAAGAGATTGTAGAGGCTCTAAAGGCGCATGACAAGGATAAAGTGACAGAAGCTATGCATAAACATGTTATGAATCAGGCTATGGCGGTTAAGGAAGTTATCCAGATGCAGGATCAAGAGAATCAGGAATAAAATATATATTTTTACACATACTAGGAGCAGTCGAATGACTGCTCTTTTTGTTTTGTGGATTTGCCTTACAAAACGTAGAGGGGCAACCGCTTCTTTAGGTTCTATATTCGCCATGGGCAGATATGCTGTTATAAAATTGCAACCTACGAGTAGTAGCACCAGCGAATCCGCGGATAGTTGGTCTACACATGCGCCGCGAAATTCAGTTTGCTGGAAGGTGCTGCTATCATCGGTTTCGATTTTATAACACATATCTCCCATGACGAACGTAGGTTATGATGCGGTTGTCTTCACATAAATCAACATATGTAGAGCATTCGATTTGAAAATGTTTGAAACTGGCAACCGCACAAAAACGTAAAAATAGCTGTGAGTAGGTAGAAGATATATTGAGTTGCCAATAAAATTTGTATCTGATTTGCAGCGTATGTATATGTTTTGTAAGCGATTCCACAGCGACATAGAGTGTCTTGATAATTCGTACAATGTCAGCGGCAAATTGCCATGGACGGCAATTTGAGTGAACAGGAGCCAGGACGGCGACTGTGAACGACGCGTCACTTTTTAGATATCCTATACGAATTATCTAGAGACTCTAGGAGCGAGGACACGAGCGCACAAAACATATACATACGCTGCAAATCATAAACAAAGTAAACAAGGCAACTCAATATATCTTCTACCTACTCGCAGCGAGTGAAAAAGTAAAAAGCGGTTGTCCCACAAAAAAATGGAGAGAATATGAAATTAAGTCGGAGCATAGATGAAAATATAAAAGCGTTCAAGGAACAGATGAATGACTGCGCAGATATCAAAATGATAGATATGCATCTTGGAAAGGACAGCAAAATCCATTGTTTTATCGCGTATATTGAGGTGACGCTTGATAATACAGCTTTTGAGAAAAACGCCATAGGACGTATGGTGAACGCTGTTCATAGTGTGTCTGAAGAGGAAATTGCCAAGTATCTTGATGAGAATGCAATGGGAATATCAGATGTGGCGTATATGACCACAATTGAGGATGCAATTCTTGGAATGCTGACAGGCGATGCAATTATGTTCTTTGATGGATATGATAAGGCTCTAAAGATATCTGATAAAGGTTATCCGGGCATGAGTGTTCAGGAGTCAGATTCAGAAAAAGTAATTCGTGGTTCAAATGAGAGCTTCAATGAGTCCGTAAAAGTGAATACGGCACTTATCAGAAAAAGAATAAGGACGAGTAAGCTTAAGGTCCAGGAGTTAAAAAAGGGAGTGCGCAGTAATACGAACATAAATGTCGTATATATAGAAGGAATCGCATATCCTCATATTGTGCAGGAAATCAAAAGAAGAATAGAAAAATATGAGATAGATGGTGTGATGGACAGCGGTGTAATAGAACAGCTGGCAGAGAAAAAATGGTATTCACCTTTTCCACAATTTCAGACAACAAGAAGACCCGACATGGCAGCAATGGCTATACTGGAGGGGCGCATTGTTGTTTTGTCAGACAATTCTCCGATTGCACTGATATTACCTACGAATGTTAATTCGTTTCTAAAGACAACAGATGATTATTATAACAGGTTTGAGGTGGCTACATTTGCAAGGCTGATAAGATATGTGGCAGCTTTTTTGTCATTATCATTACCGGGGCTTTATCTGGCTGTTACTAATTTTCACACACAGATATTACCAACGTCACTTCTGTTGTCATTCTGGCAAAACAGGATGGGAGTGCCATTTCCGGAAGTGGTTGAGGTGCTGCTCATGGAATTGTCTTTTGAGCTTCTGAGGGAAGCTGGCATACGGTTGCCGGGTGCGATGGGCAATACAATAGGTATTGTCGGGGGACTTATAATAGGACAGGCTGCGGTTGATGCAAATCTTGTAAGTCCGATAGTTGTAATAATAGTTGCATTTACGGCACTTTGTTCATTTGCCATACCAAGCGAGGAATTTGCATTTTCGTTTAGAATACTCAAATTCTTTATAATCGTGATGTCTGCATGGCTTGGATACTTTGGATTTTTGATGGGGCTTTTTATAATACTAATTCATCTGTCAAGATTAAAAAGTTTTGGCATTCCGTATCTGATGCCATTTGTAGGAGCGGATTTGAGCGATTATCAGGATGAGAGAGACAGCGTAATAAGGGCACCATTCAGGAAAATAACAAAGAGACCTATTTATGCAAAAAGAAACCAAAGAACGAAATTAAAAAAGAAAGAATAAAATTATGTTTTCAAAAAATGGACAGATATCGATTAGGCAGACATACAGATTGCTGTTATTTGATTTGGTTGGAATGGGAACGCTGCTTCTGCCGACAATGCTAGCTGCCACATGTGGAGGGGCAGGTCTGTGGAGTATAGTTATCGGAGCATTTGCTGCATATATTTACCTGACAATCATAGATTTGGCTATAAAGAAAATGAAAACAGATCTGCTTTCATATTTGGAAAAATATAAAATAATTATAGGATTTCTAGGGATAAACGCAGTGATGGCGGCAGGCTTTTGCGCATATATCTTCACAGACCTCGTAAGAAACAGGCTGGTACCTCAGGAGAACTTCGAACTGATTCTGGCACTTATTCTGATAGTTGCGGCATATGCCGTGTCTGGAGGAATAGAAAGTCGTGCAAGAGTTTATGAGGTGCTTTTTGGGGTAGTAATTATTCCACTTTTCGTAATGCTGCTTGTAGCGGCAAAGGATGTAAAGCCGGTGTATCTTACAGATATTTTTAATTTTGAAAGACCATTTGGAATTATAAAAGGAAGCTATTTTGTTTTTACGTCTTTTTGCACCCTGTTTTATGTACTTATGTTTCCGGCTTTTGTAGCACCAAAGAATATAAAAAAATTAAAGAGTGTTGGAAGTGTGGCGCTTCTTATTGCATTTGTGATTTTGTTATTTGCATATCTTGTGCTTGTGGGAAGCTTTGGAAGCAAGGCGCTTGCCTGTATGAAATATCCGACAGTAACTTTGATGAGTACGGTGAAAATGGAAAGCATGTTCCTAAAAAGAACAGATGCTTTTATGCTTGGAATATGGTTTTTTACTCTGTATGCATTTTTGAATATTAATTTATTTTATGGCGCAAAAAAGATGGAAAGCATATTGGGTAGACGAAGTAAGAGGCTGTATGTGGCAATAGTTACAATAGCCGTATTTATTGTTGCAAATTTATTTGAATATGGAGATGGAATGGTGGATAAGTACTTAAAATTGCTATATACAATTGGTGTCCCGCTTCTTGTGTTAATTCCGGTTGTGATTCTATTTGCAGGCTGTAATTCAGCAGAACTTGAGGACAGGTGTTTTCCTATGCTTGCGGCGGTAGATATGCAGGGGAACGATGTTTTGTTTTCATATGTTTTCCCTAAAACAGGGACAAAAGGCGATGACGAGCTGGAAAATCTATATGAGAATAATGGAGGTGCAGGAACTGATTTCTCTACAGCAAAAAATAAATGTGAATCAAATCTGGTAAAAAAAGCAGATGCAAATCACCTTAAGGTATTGTTGCTTGGAGAGGATTTTTATAATGAGAGAAAGCTTTATGAAAATATGTTGAAAAACATGCAGGAACAGGAGAATTTCCCAAGGAATGCATATGTTTGCATAACAGACGATGTGAATGAAATAACAGAGGCAGGGAATGATTTATCGGAGGATGTAGGGACATACCTCGAGCAGCTTCTGGAAAAAAAGCAACAGCAGGAATGGCTTGTGCTTGTAACAATTGGTGATTTAATTGATGAAAATGATAATGAGTCAATCACCTATCGTATACCATATGTGACAGTAGAGAATGAAGAAATACAGATAAATTGCATAGAATATGAATAAAGTTAGATAAATGGTCAATACTCTTTTGTGAAAAGGAGTATTGATTATAATGAAAAAAGTTGTTATTGGCTTATTATTAGTTTTGATGCTGCTTATTGCATCAAACGTACATAGAGAACAAAATATTCAGCAGGGAATCTCGGAAAAAATACTTAGATTTCATGTGCTTGCGAACAGCGATTCTGATGAGGATCAGGAAGTGAAAATAAAGGTGCGTGACGGAGTCGGTGTGTATGTAGAAGAATTACTTGCACAATCTGACAGCCGTAAGGAAACAGAACATATACTAAATGACAACATGGACGAAATCATTGACAGAGCAAATGAGATATTGAACGAAAATGGCATGAAATATCAGGCAACTGCCCGGATTGCGAAGGTAGAATTCCCAGACAAAACATATGGCAGATATACATTTCCGGCAGGAAGTTACAGGGCTTTGCAGATAAAGCTTGGAAAAGCGGCGGGGCATAACTGGTGGTGCGTGCTGTATCCGAATTTATGTTTTCGGGGAACTATGTATGAAGAGGTTGATGATGCCGCAGATGAAAAATTAAAAGAAGTATTGTCAGCAGAGGAGTATAAAGATATAATCGATTCTGGCGAGTTTGAAATAAAATTTAAATTTCTTGAATATTTGTCGTTTACACGTTAGAATATGTATGCGAGGTGAAGAGATATGACAAAAGATATACTTGTTTCGATAAGTGGTTTACAGGTATCGCCTGAGATGGAATCAGATACAGTTGAAGTGATTTCGCCGGGGGAATATTATTATAGAAATGATAAGCATTTTGTGGTGTATGAAGAAGCTATAGATGGAAAGACGGAGACGGTCAAGAACATGGTGAAGCTTTCGAAGGACTGCGTTGAGGTTACAAAAAAGGGACCAGCGAGAATTCACATGATTTTTGAAAAGAATAAGAAGAATATTTCGTATTACTATACTCCTTTTGGGAATTTGCAGATTGGAATAGATACACAGATTATCGAATTGGATGAGTCTGATGAGAATATCAGAGCAAAAGTGGATTATGCATTGGAAATCAACAGTGAGCATGTGGCTAACTGCCATATAGTGATTGATGTAAAAGAAAAAGGAAATAACAATTTTAGATTATTGAGTTAATAAATAAAAGAAAGAGCTGGCACACAATGTGACCAGCTCTTTTGGTAAGTTTTATTATTTTTTATTCTTCTTATTCTTCTCAGCTTTAAGCTCTTCATTTGCTTTGTTGTAGCTGGCCATAAGCTTTGCACGTAAGCCTTTTTTCTTTTTGACAGGCTTTTCGATAGG
>JAXELM010000150.1:0-18388 GCA_034100525.1 Agathobacter sp. | reverse complement strand
CATACTCACCTGGTGCAATTTCTCTACTGTTAATTTCTTGTAAAGCCAGATGAATCTGAGCTGCTGCTGTTATCGAATCTATTGACAAATTCGGCATTGATCCATGTCCACTTTTACCAGTGACTGTAATATGATACTGTTCACATGATGTCATCGAAACTCCGCCCCCAGGAACCATTATCATACCAGTTGGCATTGGAACTCCTGCTACAACATGAAACATTATCGCTGCATCAACTTTCGGATTCTCAAGAAGTCCAGCCTTTATCATATCTTCCGAGCCCTTAAAAACCTCTTCAGCAGGCTGAAACTCTAATTTGATTGTTCCTTCAATCTCATCCTGATGAACCTTTAAAAGCTTTGCAGCTCCAAGTAACATGGTTGCATGCATATCATGACCACATGCATGCATTTTCCCCTCACACAGACTTTTAAATTCAACATCTGCTTCTTCTCTGATAGGCAGTGCATCCATATCAGCTCTAAGAAGAATTGTCTTACCTGGCTTATTTCCTGAAATAGTGGTTACAAGTCCGGCTTTTCCAACTTCTTCAACTTCATATCCCATCTGTTCCAGCTTTGTCTTTATATACGGCTTTGTATACTCCATATCAAATTCCAACTCTGGATGCTGATGTAAATCATGTCTTATCTCTTCAAGCTCGCCCTGTAATTCTTCTGCCTGTTTAATTAATTCGTTATAGTCCATTTTTCTCCCTCCTACACAAAAGGGTGCACCAATAAGTGCACCCTTGCAATAATTATTTTAATATTCTTTCATATAATTTGTTAAATTAAACTATACGATTTTTTCTAACCATGTTCACAAACTCTGTATTGTTCTTAGTATGCGCAAACATGTTCAGTACATTCTCTACCGCCTCATCAGTGCGAAGTCCATTAAACGCCTTTCGCATATTATCAACTGCTGCCTGCTCGTCCTGAGTAAGTAAAAGATCCTCTCTTCTAGTACCTGATTTTACGATATCAATTGCAGGGAATATTCTCTTTTCAGATAGCTTTCTGTCAAGTACAAGTTCCATATTACCAGTTCCCTTGAACTCTTCGAATACTACATCATCCATTTTACTTCCTGTATCAACAAGTGCTGTTGCAAGTATTGTAAGACTTCCGCCTTCTCTCATATTTCTGGCTGCACCAAAAAATCTCTTTGGCATATGAAGTGCTGCCGGATCAAGACCACCAGACAATGTTCGTCCGCTTGGTGGTACAGTAAGATTATATGCTCTTGCAAGTCTTGTTATACTATCTAATAAAATCATAACGTCTGAGCCCTGCTCTACAAGACGCTTTGCTCTCTCGATTACCATTTCCGAAACTCTCTTATGATGCTCCGGCAATTCATCGAATGTCGAGTAAATAACTTCGACATTGTCTCCATGAATAGCTTCCTTAATATCTGTAACCTCTTCAGGACGCTCATCAATAAGTAAAATAATAAGATGCATCTCAGGATTGTTACACAATACAGACTTGGCTACTTCCTTAAGAAGTGTCGTCTTTCCTGCTTTAGGCTGCGAAACAATCATTCCTCTTTGTCCTTTTCCAATTGGAGAAATCAGGTCAACCACACGCATCGCAACACTTGCACCCTGACGCTCAAGCTTAAGTCTCTCATTTGGGAAAATAGGTGTGAGATCCTCAAAGTTCGGTCTTTTGCTCAAATCAGTTGGCTCTTCTCCATTGATAGCTGTAAGATAAAGCAATGCTGAAAACTTCTCTTTTTCAGTCTTAATTCTGGTATTTCCTGTTATAATGTCACCAGTTTTCAGACCAAATCTCCTAATCTGCGATGGTGATACATATACATCATTCTCACCAGGCAGATAATTGTCTGATCTGATAAATCCAAATCCATCCGACATTACCTCTATAATACCTGTAACCGAAATACCACTATCCAGGCTTGCCATTTCTTCCTTTACCGCCATGGTATCAGCCTGTATATTCTGCGGACTATTTCCTGCCGGCGCAGCAGATGATGCTGGGGCTGTCGAATATACATTATTTTTCTTTTCTTTTTCTTTTACCCTTTCATCTTCTTCTAACATTCTCTCTACCAGTTCGCCTTTTTTCATAGCAGAAACGCCCTTTATGCCACGCGCTTTTGCTAAATCTTTCAGCACTGTAACTGACAGACTCTCATATTTTTCTCTCATATACTCTCTCCTTAATTATTCTCTGGGAATTTGTCCGAATCGACCTACGAATATATGTGCATATTATACACTATACTTTAGAAAATATAAAGACCTTTTTTCTTGATTTGTAATAATAACAATGCTATCATAAATACATTGTTAATTAATCACACATAGGAGAGAATCATGGATATAAATGAAAAAGCTTTACAGCTCCACAAAGAGTGGAATGGCAAGCTAGAAACAATTGCCAAATCAAAAGTAAATTCAAGAGAAGACCTCGCACTTGCATACACACCTGGTGTCGCTGAGCCATGCAAGGTTATTGCCGAGGATAAAGAGGCAGCTTATACATATACCTGGAAATCAAACACTGTTGCTGTGGTATCAGACGGAAGTGCTGTACTTGGACTTGGAAACATAGGACCATACGCTGCAATGCCTGTTATGGAAGGCAAATGCGTTCTTTTCAAAGAGTTCGGTGATGTAAATGCTGTACCAATCTGTCTTGACACACAGGATACAGAGGAAATTATAACAGCTGTCAAGAATATCGCACCTGGATTTGGAGGAATTAACCTCGAGGATATCTCTGCACCTCGTTGCTTTGAGATAGAAGAAAGATTAAAGGAGATTCTTGACATTCCAGTTTTCCATGATGACCAGCATGGTACTGCGATTGTTGTACTTGCCGGAATTATCAACGGACTTAAGGTTACAGGAAAGAAAAAGGAAGACTGTAAGGTTGTTGTAAATGGTGCAGGTTCTGCCGGAATTGCAATCACAAAGCTTCTACTCACATATGGTTTTAAACATGTCACGATGTGTGACCGTGAAGGAATTATCGGAAAAGATTATCCAAACTTAAACTGGATGCAGCAAAAAATGACAGAGGTCACAAACCTCGAGAACAAAAAGGGAACTTTAGCTGATGCACTTAAAGGTGCAGACATCTTCGTAGGTGTATCTGCTCCAAATATCGTTAGTCCCGAAATGGTTTCATCTATGAACAAGGACGCCATAATTTTTGCAATGGCTAATCCTGTTCCTGAGATTATGCCAGATGTTGCCAAAGCTGCCGGTGCAAAGGTTGTTGGTACCGGTCGAAGTGATTTTCCAAATCAGGTCAATAATGTAATCGCTTTCCCTGGAATATTCAAGGGTGCTCTTGAAGGCAGAGCATCACAGATTACTGAGGAAATGAAGCTTGCTGCTGCTGAAGCACTTGCCAACCTCGTATCTGATGAACAGCTAAGCGAAGACTTTATTATGCCAGAGGCATTTGATCCTAGAGTTGCCGAAGTTGTAAGTCAGGCAGTTAAGAGTCATGTACGCTAAAACGACCGCTTCCCACCTTTATGGTGGGCAGCGGTTTTATTCTCTAAACAATTACTGCAAAAACATATTCGGAGAAAAAGTATACCGACTAGCGTTAAATGGCGGTATGACCTGTCCAAACCGCGATGGCAGATTATCAACCATCGGTTGTCTGTATTGTAGCGAAGGTGGTTCTGGCGATTTTGCTGCCACTGCTACGCTATCCATAAATGCACAGATTGAGGAAGCCAAACAAAGACTCGCAAACAAAACAGACTGTCGCAAATTCATCGCATATTTTCAGGCATATACAAACACATATGCCCCTGTCGATTATCTTCGACGTATTTTTACAGAAGCTATATCACACCCTGATATAGTCGCACTTTCTATCGGAACCCGTAGTGACTGTCTATCAAATGATATTTATTCACTACTTGAGGAATTAAATCAGATTAAACCTGTCTGGATAGAATTGGGACTACAGAGTATTCATGATAAAACTCTTAAATATATGAACACGCATACAACTGCAGTTCAGTTCGACTCTGCTGTCCATAAACTTCAAAAAAGAAAAATACCTGTGATAGCCCATCTCATTCTTGGACTTCCAGGAGAAAATAAAGATATGATGCTTGAATCGGTAAAGCACGTAGCTGCTTTACATATTGACGGAGTAAAGCTACAGCTACTACATGTATTATCCAACACTCCGCTTGCCCAAATATATGAGCAGGAACCTTTTCCACTTTTCACATTAGAAGAATACTGCGAACTTATTGTAGATTGCATTGAGCTTCTTCCACCTGATACTGTAATTCACAGAATGACTGGTGACGGACCTCGCAAACTGCTTATTGCACCACTATGGAGCACTGACAAGAAAAGAGTTCTTAATACAATTAACCATCTGTTTAAAGAACGCAATACTTTTCAGGGACGATTATTTGTCCCGTAAATACTATTACAAGGAGACTAGATATCAATGGCAGAACCATTTACTATATATAAACTGACTATCTTATACATGCTTGACAAAGCGGGATTCCCGCTGACAAATACTCAGATTTCTAATTTTTTCTTAGAAAAAGAATATACTGACTACTTTCGTATTCAGGAGGTAATCGGCGATTTGGACGATGCAAACTTCATCCACTCAGAATCTACACATTCTAACACACAGTACACTCTCACTGCTGCCGGAAAAGAGACTCTTGGCTTTTTCAAGGATAAGATTTCTGATGGAATCGCTAATGATGTAAAGGAATTCTTCGAAGCGAACAAGATGGAATTAAAGCAGGAAAATTCCATCCTCGCTGACTATTACAAGACTACCGACCGAAGATATGATGTGCGCTGCCAGGTGCGCTCTGACGGGCATAACATCATCGACCTGACCCTCTCTGTTAATACAAAGGAACAGGCTGAGGCTATCTGCAACAACTGGAAGAATCAGAATGATGATGTATATGCATATCTGATGGATATTCTTCTCAAATAAATACAGGTATATCAAATTAGGACTATTCAAATAGAATAGTCCTAATTTAAATATATCCTTCCTGAGCTAGTATTCCGATAACTTTGCACTCTCTTTCAAGCATTATCTGGTCAGCTTCTTTGCTCGCACATGCCTTATTTGCATCTATAACCTGTTTTGGCGATACATATTCCAATGTAAATTTTTCTTCCTTCTCATAGTCATCTAATTTCTGCTCATGTACATTGTCTTCTACATCGCACAAATAATAAAAGTTATCCTGAATAAATACATCTTCGTAATCGCCTTTTTGAATTCGATGCACCATGCCATATTCTTTGATTGTCTGCGGGATAACATCAAGTCCTGTTTCCTCTAGCACCTCACGTATCAGAGCACTTTCCTTTTGCTCATTTTTCTCTATTCCTCCACCTGGGAATTTATAGTAGTCATATTTTATGCTGTGAATCATGGCAAGCTTTCCATCTTTTATTATAATTCCTCTTGCTGATGGGCGACTAACTGTCGTTCCGTTTATATCATAATCCTTTGTATCTATTTCAAATAAGCTTCTCATCTTTTTTTGTCCTTCTTTATGCTATATCCAAATTTTCCCAGCTTCTGCCCAAGGGCAAAATACTCGCCGTGCGAGTACATCACAAGTCCGGTATCATTGATGTTGAACTTGCCGTTTTCATCCATGTACTCATCGTCGACTGTGACACCGAGCACTTCAGCGATAAACATTGAATGGCTTCCAAGCTCTTTTACCTCTACAACCTTACACTCGATATTGACTGGGCTTTCTGAGATTCCCGGTGCACTGACATGCTGCATCTTAAGTGGCGTAAGCCCCAGTGTCTTGTATTTGTCGACCTCTCTTCCACTTTTTACTCCACAAAAATCACATGCTTTTACCAGATCCTCCGTTGTCAGATTCACTACAAATTCTCCTGTTTTTACAAGCGAATCGTATGAGTATCGCTCTGGACGTACAGATATAGAAAGCATAGGCGGATTGGTGCAAATCGTCCCCGCCCACGCTACTGTTATTATATTTGCATTGCCTGCTTTGTCAGCCAAACTAACCATAACTGCCGGTACAGGATTTAGCATATTGCCGGCTTTCCAATGTTGTTTTCCCATTTTAAATTCATCCTTTATTATATCAATCCTACTTTTTTCATTTCGGATTCGAGTTTTTGCCTGTGTTCATCTTCAATTTCAGTAAGCGGCAGTCTAAGTCCACCCACGTTATATCCCATAATGTTTGCTGCTGCTTTTACCGGGATTGGATTTACCTCGCTAAACAGTGCAGCTATTAAGTCAATATATTTAAGCTGTAATTGCAGTGCTACATCTCTATTTCCATGCAGATACTGATTCACCATATCGTGGGTATCCTTTGGGGCAACATTTGAAAGAACCGAGATTACACCAAGGCCGCCGAGTGACAGGATTGGCACAATCTGGTCATCATTTCCAGAATAAATATCCAGAACACCTCGAGACAGCATGGCAAGCTTTGCCACCTGGGAGATGTTTCCGCTCGCCTCTTTTATTCCGACAATATTGCTAAAGTCGCGGCCCAGTCTTGCGGCAGTCTCCGGAAGAATATTACAGCCAGTTCGCGATGGGACATTGTACATTATTATAGACAAATCTACTGCTTGCGATACTGTTGCATAGTGCTCATAAAGTCCCTTCTGCGTTGCTTTGTTGTAGTATGGTGTGACGATAAGTAGTCCATCAACCCCAAGGTCAGATACTTTCTTTGAAAAATCGATTACACATTGGGTAGAATTTCCACCGGTTCCCGCTATTACCGGAATCCTTTTTGCAACCTTCTTTACTGCATATTCTATCACTGAAAGCTTTTCATCTTCTGTCATTGTAGCAGGTTCGCCGGTAGTTCCACAAATTATTATAGCATCTGTGCTGTTTGAGATTTGATATTCTATCAGCTCACCAAGCATATCATAGTTTACACTTTTATCTTCATTAAACGGAGTAATCAGTGCAACTCCTGCTCCTGTAAATAGTGCCATACAAACCCCTTACCTTTCTGATTATACACTTATATTTTACAACGACAAATCTGGTGTTTCTTTGATTATCTCAGCAATCAGTTCTCTTTCGTCCATATGGTGTTTTACACCCTTTATTTCCTGATAATCCTCATGTCCTTTTCCAGCAAGAACTATGATGTCTCCATCCTTTGCATTCTTCATGCAATATGCTATAGCCTCTTTTCTGTCTGGAATAGTGACATATTCTCCATCAGCTTTTTTCACTCCTGTAAGAATATCATTTATTATATCCATCGGTTCTTCGTTTCTTGGATTATCAGAGGTCACAACTGTAAGGTCTGCAAGCTTCGAAGACACTTCACCCATCTCATATCTTCTTGATTTGGCACGATTTCCTCCACATCCAAACAGACATACAAGACGTCCCGGCTCGTATTCTTTTAAGGTTGTAAGAAGGCTCTCGAGTGACATTGCATTATGAGCATAATCAATCATTAATGTATATCTCTTTGTCACAGGTACTATCTCTATTCTTCCCTTCACTGTAACATGCAGAAGCGATTCTTTGATTACATCCTGTGGAACATTAAAATGATGACAGATAGCAATCGCAGTAAGTGAATTATACACACTGAAGCTTCCCGGAACATTCACCTCGACATCCATATCCATTATTCCGCCTACATGATACTTCACACCTAGTGCACCATGGTCCTTTTTAAGCGTTACATTCTCTGCCACATAATCATTTTTATCGCCATATCCAAACGTCTCTACATCACATGTATGACCATTTAAAATACCTTCTATATGCTCGCTGTCACCGTTGAATATTCCAAGCTTACACTGCTGGAACAAAAGACTCTTACAGTGCATATAGTCCTCAAAATCCTTGTGTTCATTTTCACCTATATGATCTGGCTCAAGATTTGTAAATACGCCTATATCAAAGGTAAATCCTGATACTCTGTTCATCATAAGCGCCTGGGATGACACCTCCATAACTACAGCATCAAGTCCTGCATCCACCATCTCTGCAAATAATTCCTGAACTCTGTATGATTCAGGTGTTGTATTTGCCGATGGAATTTTCTTATCACCTACAATTGACTCTATTGTTCCAATCAGTCCAGTTTTTATTCCGGACGAATCAAGAATGGATTTCACCATATAAGTGGTGGTAGTCTTTCCCTTTGTTCCTGTGATTCCAATTGTCTTTAGCTTCTCCGCTGGATAATCAAAGTAAGCCGCCGCCATACATGCAAGTGCAAGACGTGTATTTGATACTTTAATATATGTAATGCCATCTATTGGTGCAACGTCCTTTTCTACAATTACAGCAGTAGCTCCCATTTCTACTACATCAGGTATAAAATCATGGGCATCTCTTACTGCTCCCGAAATACAGACAAATACTGAACCCTTTTCGACCTTGCGTGAATCATAAACAAGTGTAGAAATCTCAACATCTACATCACCGGCTACAATACTATATTCAATTTTTTCTAATAATTTACTAAGCTTCATAATACTACTTCTCCATTAAATACTTCTGTTGCTGGTCCTGTCATAAACACATGATTTGTTTTCTCATCATACTCAATAGTAAGGTCTCCACCTCTTAAATGAACTAGCACCTTATTATCAGTTTTTCCATTTAGTATACACGCCATCACTGTCGCACATGTTCCTGTACCGCAAGCCCATGTCTCTGCTGAACCTCTTTCCCATACTCGCATGTAAGCTTCAGTTCTTGATACTACATGAACAAATTCTGTATTAGTTCGCTTTGGAAATCTCTCATGGTTTTCAAAATGCGGACCATACTTCTCAAGTTCAAAATTTTCTACATCATCTACAAACACTACTGCATGTGGGTTTCCCATGGATACACATGTCATTCTCCACTCTTTTCCACATACTTCTATTGGTTCATCAACTACTCTGTCACCATCAGCCACAACCGGAATCTCTGCTGGTGCAAGTACAGGTTCTCCCATATCAACAGTAACCTGTTCTACTTTGTCTCCTTCTACAAAAAGTTTTAAAATCTTGACACCAGCACCTGTCTGAACAGATATCTCAGTTTTATCTGTAAGCTTATGGTCATATACATATTTTGCAACACATCTGATTCCATTTCCGCACATCTCAGCTTCTGAACCATCTGCATTGTATATTCTCATTCTAAAATCAGCGATATCAGATGGTTCAATTGTTATAAGTCCATCTGAACCAATGCCAAAATGTCTGTCACTAACCTTAATAGACATCTCTGCCGGATCATCTATATGTTCCTCAAACAAGTTGACATATACATAATCATTTCCACATCCATGCATTTTTGTAAATTTCATACCCTGTTCACCTTTTCACCTTTCACTATATATTTCATATTATACATCGCACTTTTTCACATTCAAAGTACGATTAGTGCTCAAAATATTGCAAATTGTGCTATATGCATTTAAAATAGAGTAATAATCTATATACATTATGGAGACAACACTATGAGCGACTATCAAAAAACCGGATACTTAAATAGCAATTTCAAAATTTTTCACCTAATAGACAATGAACAAATGCAGTTCGATTTTCACTACCATGACTTTCACAAGATTCTCATTCATCTACATGGTAACACGTCATACTGCATAGAAGGACGAACTTATGAGCTACAACCAAACGACATAGTATTTGTAAATGCTGGAGAAGTTCATCGTCCCGTTCTACATGATAATTCTACATATGAAAGAATAATCATCTATATATCACAGAATTATCTAAATGATTACAATAAAAAGAATAATGATTTGTCTTTGTGTTTCAAACAGGCATCCTTGAAGGAATCTCATGTACTTAGAATTCCATCATTTTCAAATTCAAAGCTTACCAACATAACACGCGAGCTTGAAAACTCACTTGATGATAATGAATATGCAAATGAGCTGTATCATGAAATCCTTTTTCTCGAATTCATGATACAGCTCAATCGTGCTGCAATTCACAACGGAATTGAATATATTGCTATGACATCATCTGATTCTAAAATACTATCTATAATAGAATATTTAAATCAAAATTTAACAAATGATATATCGATAGATTTAATTGCCGACAAATTCTATATCAGTAGATATCATCTGATGCATACTTTTAAAAAAGAAACCGGATACACTATCGGAAACTATATAAACTTAAAACGACTTCAGTTCGCGCAAACGCTTATTGATAATGGCGAGCTTGTAAACACTGCCTGTTATTCAAGTGGATTTAAAAACTATTCCACTTTTCTTCGCTCATATAAAAAGCAGTTTGGTCATACACCAAAAAAACACGATAATTCTAGCGTTCTGCCAATGTATTAATAAGTGCCGGGATAAGCTGCTTCTTTCTCGACACTACGCCCTTAAGTGTAAGTCCATCTTCAGACTCTGCACACCCAAATGCTTCAGCAGCCAGTGATGATGCACCATCTCCATTATATATCAAATACGTAGACTCATTAAATATATCAGTCAGCATAACAAACATCATATCCAGCTTCTTCTCTCCAAGCATAAGTTCCATCTCTGGTCGTATTCGTTCTTCGACTTTGTCCAATTCCTGCCTGCTCATTGCACTAATCTGCGAAACTCCGAAATCAGTATCTCCCGAATGGAATATTTTAAAATCCTGATTTAATATTTCTTTTTCAGTTTTATTAGAGAAATCACTTCCTGCCTCAAACATATCCTGTGCAAATTCTTTTACATCTATGCCGGCTATCTGAGCCAGTTTATTTGCAACCTCTTTGTCAAGATTAGTACACGTCGGAGACCGGAACATAAGTGTATCAGAAATAATAGCAGAACATAATAGTCCTGCAATATTCTTTTCTATTTCAATGCCCTGCTCCTGATACATCTGATAAATGATTGTCGCAGTACATCCAAGTGGCTGATTTCTGAAATATACAGGAGACATTGTCTCTAAGCTTCCTAATCTGTGATGATCAATTATCTCCAATATCTCAGCCTCATCAATATTTGTTACAGCCTGGGACTTTTCATTGTGATCCACCAGTATAAGCTTCTTCTTTTTTGCATTCATCAAATTACGTCTTGAAAACATTCCCACATAATTCTGGTTTTCATCTAAAATAGGGAAATCTCTATGTCTGATTTTAGACACTGAGTCCTTTACCTCGTCAACCAGATCATCTAGTTCATAGCATATCAGATTTTCTTTTGTCATAAAGAACTTAATAGGGATACTTTGATTTATAAGTCTTGCAGCTGTAAAAGAATCATAAGGTGTACTTATTATCACAACATCCTTCAAATCTGCGGCTTCAATAACCTCGGGACTTATTTCAAAGCCATTAGTCACTATGAGGCAACTACAATTTGATTCAATACATAAAAGCTGAGACTCTTCTCTGTCTCCAATTATTACAAGGTCATCGCTTTCTACATTGCTTGCCAATACTTCCGGTGTTCCAACGCCCACCACTACTTTTCCTTTTACAAAGTGACCATGTTCATTTCCTGTAACAAGCTTTCCCTGCAAGGTCTCTATAATATTGCGGTACTGAGTTCTTGCACGTGATAACACTGCACTATCATATACATCCATATATGACGTAGCGATATCACCTGTTACAATTACTCCTTCAAGCTTATTTTTTGCATTCACTACCGGGAGTGTAACAACATTCAGTATTTTCATCATCTCCCAGGCCTTTTTCATAGAAATATGCCCGCTTACACCCTCAGTTTTTCTAATATGAATATCCCTTATCTGTGTACCGACATCAGTAATCAATTCTGGTGCTTTCACATTAAAATAATTAAGTACAAAATTAGTCTCTGCACTTATATTTCCCGCTCTCATTGGCAGATATACAGTTCTTTCTGCATCAGAATGATTTCTTTCTTCGAGAACATTTTTCAGATTTGCATACGTAATTGCAGCACATATCGAATCAGTATCCGGATTTTTATGACCTACAACCCATACTTTTTCATGTTCCATAAATCTCTCCTATCTAAAAAAGCAATTCCTGCATGCAGGAATTGCCATTTCGCTATAACTAAAGTATTCCAAGAATATTCAAAACAATTGCCAAGAATCCGAAGCAGTTGATAACTCCAAATACTAATGCACCCATAGCACAAAGTCTTATTGTCTTGACAGAATCCTCAAGGTCATTCACATGATCAAGCTTCTCTCCAAGAACTTTGAATAAATCCTGAATATTGCGGAAACTCTTCACGTTCTCTGTATGAACTTTTTCAGTTAATTCCTGTTTCAGCCCTTGTAACTGCTCATTCAATTCGCCCAATGTATCAAGCATCTGCGAATTTGCCTGATTGACAGCTGCTCTCATCTGTGCTGTCTGCTCCTCAGTAATTCTTCTGGTCTCTTCAAGACTTCCACCAAATGACTGCTCAATGCTCTGAATATCTCCGCTTAAAGAACGACCAATATTATTCATATCAGAGCTGACATTTCTACTAAGATTATCCATCTCACCACTCATAGAACGGCTAAGATTTCCCATCTCACCTGTCATTGTTCTGCTAAGATTATCCATCTCTGCGCTCATATTGCGCTCAATCTCCTGCATCTTAGCATTAACTCTATCTATAAGAATATCTATCTGTTTAGCTACTTCAGCAGTAATACCATCCGCCTTTTCCTGACGCTCATCAAGAATCTGCTGAAGCTCATCAGCCTTCATCTCACGTTCTTTAACTATTGTTTGTAATTCCTGAGCCTTTGATTCCTTAGTTGCCAATATTTCCTGTAATTGCTGAGCTTTCTCTCTAAACTCATCTATCTGGGCTAATAAAAAATCATCTCTATCCACTTTCTCATGCATCCTTTCACGCGATTTCTTTCGCGGATTCCTACGGCTCCGCTTATTACGAAACTTATTTAACATAAGCATGCCTAATAAACCCGCCATAACTATTCCTCCGTATGTGTTTAACCACTAGAGATATTGTATCATTACATAAACTATTTGTAAATGGTAAATTTAAGATAAAATACAAAATATTGTGTTTTTATTTACAATACCCTACTATATCAATGCAAAACCAATGTATTTCCTGTCTTTTTAAGCAGTTTATGTCCCAGATTTTATTTACTATATCTTGTGGTTTGTTATTTTTTCAATTTTTTCCCATACCGTAAAAAAGGACTGCCGCAATGCGACAGTCCTTTATATCAACTATTTGATTGTCTCAAATTAGTCTTCACCATATAACTTAACAAGTTTCTCAAGATGGCTAAATCTCTCTGTAGCAGCCTTCTCAGACTCAGCGAAGAGTCTCTCTGCTCTCTCTGGGAATGGCTTAATAAGACGAGTATAACGAGCCTCGTTATTAAGGAATTCCTGATACGATCCATCACCAGCTTTAGATGTAAGTGTAAATGGATTCTTTCCTTCAGCCTTAAGAGCTGGGTTGAATGAGAAGAGATTCCAGTATCCAGCCTTAACAGCGAACTTCATCTCATCCTGGCAGTGGTTCATTCCACCCTTTGCGATACCGTGAAGCTCACAAGGTGCATAGCCAATGATAAGTGATGGTCCTGGATATGCCTCTGCCTCAGCAATAACCTTAACAGCCTGTGCTGGGTTAGCTCCAAGAGCAATCTGTGCAACATATACATATCCGTAGCTCATAGCGATTTCAGAAAGTGATTTCTTTCCGATTTCTTTACCAGCTGCTGCGAACTGACAAACCTCACCGATGTTCGAAGCCTTAGAAGCCTGTCCACCTGTATTAGAGTACATCTCTGTATCGAATACCATTACGTTAACATTCTCACCAGAAGCAAGTACATGATCTAATCCGCCGAAACCGATATCATATGCCCATCCGTCTCCACCGAAGATCCATACAGATTTCTTTCCAAGGTAATCTTTCTTCTCGATAGCTGCCTTTGCATCTGGACATCCAGCAGCTGCTGCTTTCTCTAACTCAGCAATAAGAGCTGCTGTAGGAGCAACGTTTGCCTTTGTATCATCCTTTGTAGCCATGAACTCATCATAAGCTGCTTTAAGCTCTGCAGAAGCCTTGTCACTTGTAGCACAAGCTGTAGCGCTCTCGATAGCCTGCTCACGGAGATACTTCTGTCCAACATACATTCCAAGTCCATGCTCAGCATTGTCCTCGAATAATGAGTTAGACCAAGCTGGTCCCTTCTTTGTATTGATGTTTACAGTGTATGGTGAAGTAGCTGCTGGGTTACCCCAAATTGATGAACATCCTGTTGCATTAGAGATGTACATCTGCTCACCGAATAACTGCGTAATTAATCTAGCGTATGATGTCTCTGCACAACCTGCACATGATCCTGAGAACTCAAGGAGTGGCTGATTGAACTGAGAACCCTTAGGTGTAGTATCAACCATACCAGCATCTGTCTTCTTCGAAACGTTTGCAACTAAGTAATCGAATACTGGCTGTTCTGCTGCCTGTGACTCCTGTGGAACCATAGCAATTGCAGATGTAGGACATACAGTGATACACTCACCGCATCCCATACAGTCGAGTGGAGAAACACTCATTGTATACTTATATGCTCCAGCCTTTGGCTTCATATCAGCAAGCTTGATATTATCTGGAGCTGCTTTTACTTCTTCATCTGAAAGTAAGAATGGACGGATTGTAGCATGTGAACATACAAATGCACAGTTGTTACACTGGATACACTTCTCAGCATCCCACTGTGGAACTGTTACAGCTGTACCACGCTTCTCGTATGCAGAAGCACCTGTCTCAAACTGACCATCAGCGATATCCTTGAATGCAGAAACTGGAAGAGAATCTCCATCCATCTTTGAAATAGGATCAAGAAGGTTGTTAACAAGCTTAACAACTTCTGGACGTCCTGTACGTGCAGCCTTAGGAGCATCAGCTTCTGGATTCTTCCAAGAATCTGGAACTTCTACTTTATGTACTGCATCTACACCAGCGTCGATAGCCTTGTAGTTCATCTCAACTACTGCATCACCCTTCTTAGAGTAAGACTTCTTAGCAGCCTGTTTCATATAATCAACAGCCTCATCGATTGGCATAACATCTGCAAGCTTGAAGAATGCAGACTGGAGAATTGTGTTTGTTCTCTTGCCCATTCCGATTTCGATAGCTTTATCGATAGCGTTGATTGTGTAAAGCTGAATGTTGTTCTCAGCGATATATTTCTTTGCATCAGCATTTAAATGCTCTGCTAACTCTTCATCAGACCACTGGCAGTTAATCATGAATACTCCGCCTGGCTTAACATCCTGAACCATCTTCATGCCCTGGATTACATAAGCTGGATTGTGACATGCAACGAAGTCAGCCTGATTGATGTAGTATGGGCTCTTGATTGGGTTGTCACCGAATCTCAAGTGAGAAATTGTAACACCACCAGTCTTCTTTGAGTCATACTGGAAGTATGCCTGGATGTACTTGTCTGTGTGGTCACCGATAATCTTTGTAGAGTTCTTGTTAGCACCTACAGTACCATCTCCACCAAGTCCCCAGAACTTGCACTCTTTTGTTCCAGCTGCTGATGTAATAGGAGCTGGCTTAACCTCTGGAAGTGAAAGGTTTGTAACGTCATCGACAATACCGATTGTGAATCTGTTCTTTGGAGCATCCTTCTCAAGTTCTTTGTATACAGCGAATACAGATGAAGGTGGTGTATCCTTAGAACCTAATCCGTAACGTCCGCCTACAAGAACGATATCGTTCATTCCTGCCTCACGAAGTGTTGCAGCAACGTCTAAGTATAATGGCTCTCCAAGTGATCCTGGCTCTTTTGTACGGTCTAATACAGCAATCTTCTTTGCAGTCTTTGGAATAACCTTAAGAAGAGCTTCTGAAGACCATGGACGGTAAAGACGTACTTTTACAAGTCCGACTTTCTCTCCCTTTGCTGTTAAGTAATCGATAACTTCCTCTGCTACGTCGTTGATAGATCCCATAGCGATGATTACACGCTCAGCATCTGGTGCTCCGTAGTAGTTGAAAAGCTTATAATCTGTACCAAGCTTAGCATTAACTTTGTCCATGTACTTCTCAACAACTGCTGGAAGATTATCATAGAATGAGTTACATGCCTCTCTATGCTGGAAGAATACGTCTCCGTTCTCGTGTGATCCACGAGCTGCTGGATGCTCTGGGTTAAGTGCATGTGCTCTGAACTCAGCAACTGCATCCATTGGACACATTTCTTTAAGATCTTCATAATCCCACTTCTCGATTTTCTGAATCTCGTGTGATGTACGGAATCCATCGAAGAAGTTGATAAATGGAACTTTTCCTTCAAGAGCTGCAAGATGAGCTACTGGTGAAAGATCCATAACCTCCTGTGGGTTTGTCTCGCAAAGCATTGCGAAACCTGTCTGACGACAAGCATATACGTCACTGTGATCACCGAAAATGTTAAGTGCATGAGATGATACTGTACGTGCAGATACATCAAATACACATGGAAGGTTCTCACCAGCGATTTTGTACATATTAGGGATCATAAGTAAAAGTCCCTGTGATGCTGTAAATGTTGTTGTAAGTGCACCAGCTGCAAGTGATCCGTGAACTGTACCAGCGGCACCAGCCTCAGACTCCATCTCTACAACTTTTACTGTGCTTCCGAAAATGTTCTTCTGTCCTGCTGCTGACCACTGATCAACTGAATCAGCCATTGGGCTAGAAGGTGTGATTGGATAGATACCAGCAACTTCTGTGTATGCATATGCAACATGAGCTGCAGCTGTATTTCCATCCATAGACTGTTTTGCTCTAGACATGAAATTTCCTCCTAAATATTATGTTCATAATAGACATAACTCAAAATGTCTCTGTTATAATATTAGGCTGTTTGTCCCTAAAAAGCAAGTATTTGAATATTATCGTCTTGTATTTTTTGAAAAACACTTGCAAAAATTGTATTATTCGTTAAAATAGATACGATTGCTTATTAATATTATGCTTATAATAGGAAAGGTTAATTTTTATGATTAGTGCAAACAACATCACTCTTCGAATTGGAAAAAAAGCATTATTCGAAGATGTAAACATTAAATTTACCGAAGGAAACTGTTATGGACTCATCGGTGCAAATGGTGCCGGCAAATCTACCTTTTTGAAAATATTGTCAGGACAGCTTGAACCTACAAGTGGCGAGATTGCTATCACCCCTGGACAGAGACTTTCATTTTTACAGCAGGATCACTTTAAGTATGATGAATTTACAGTTCTTGACACTGTAATCATGGGTAACAAGCGTCTTTACGATATCATGAAGGAAAAAGATGCTATATATATGAAAGAGGATTTCTCCGACGAAGATGGTATCCGCGCCAGCGAGCTTGAAGCTGAGTTTGCTGATATGGACGGCTGGAATGCTGAATCTGATGCTGCTACTCTTCTTAACGGACTTGGAGTCGCAACTGAGGAGCACTACAATCTTATGGCAGATATGCCAGGTGCTACAAAGGTCAAGGTTCTTCTTGCACAGGCACTTTTTGGTAATCCTGACATTCTTCTTCTCGATGAGCCTACTAACCATTTGGATCTCGATGCCATCGCATGGCTTGAGGAATTCCTTATCAACTTTGAGAATACAGTTATTGTTGTATCGCATGACCGTTATTTCTTAAACAAGGTCTGCACTAATATTGCAGATATGGATTATGGTAAGATTCAGCTCTATGCTGGAAACTACGATTTCTGGTACGAATCAAGTCAGCTCATTGTTCGTCAGATGAAGGAAGCAAATAAGAAAAAAGAAGAAAAAATTAAAGAATTACAGGAATTCATTCAGAGATTCTCTGCCAATGCTTCTAAATCAAAACAGGCTACTTCACGTAAGCGTGCATTAGAGAAAATCCAGCTTGATGAAATCAGACCTTCAAGCCGTAAATACCCATATATTGATTTCCGTCCTGAACGCGAAATCGGAAATGATGTATTGTTTGTAGAAGGAATATCAAAGACTATTGATGGCGTAAAGATATTAGACAATATCACATTTACAGTAAATCATGATGACAAGATTGCTTTCGTAGGTGGAAATGAACTTGCAAAGACAACACTTTTCAAGATTCTTGCTGGCGAGATGGAACCAGACGAGGGAACTTTTAAATGGGGTGTTACAACAAGCCAGTCATATTTCCCTAAAGATAATACTGAGATTTTTGATACAGATGATCTGATTGTCGACTGGCTCACACAGTACTCTGAAATAAAAGACGCCACTTATGTTCGTGGCTTCCTCGGAAGAATGCTTTTTGCCGGTGAAGACGGTGTCAAGAAAATGCGTGTTCTTTCCGGTGGTGAGAAGGTACGAGTTCTCCTTTCAAGAATGATGATTATGGGAAGTAACGTCCTTATGTTTGATGAACCAACTGA
>JAXELM010000140.1:0-13490 GCA_034100525.1 Agathobacter sp. | reverse complement strand
ATGGAATAAAGGCGCAAGGCTTCAAACGCATCGTTCTTGCCATTGTTACGATACAGTTCCAGCAGGTCATCGTAGGCATCAGGTTCCCAAGGATGATGCCCGATAAGGAATAAATAGTATTGTTCCGCTGCCACAAATCCTTGCTTCTTCTCAACATCCCTACAATATGCGAGTGTGTCTGCCAACCTGTTCAGGTAGTCGCTGATTTCCATGTCCGCATCCACAGGGATTTTGTCTTCGTTATCACCCTCATAAAAGTCAAATGGAGGAAGACTGGCACAATACTCGTCATAGCGTTCTCCGAGTGTCGGGTGCTTGATATTCGTTGGAAAAGTGAGAACGAAAGGTTTCTTTTGCTGTTCCTTTTTCTCGACTTTGGGGGAATCTGCTGTTTTCGGGTTGGATGGACAAATCTTTGGACCTTTCGGATTTTGCTGTTCCTTCACACCTCCTGTTCCCATCACCATTCCTATGGTAACACCAGGGTATGCCTTTCCATTACTGGCTGTAAACGTCTTCTCATTTGGATTGGAAGTGAGGATAATTTGCTTCTGATGATACTTACCTCCGATGATAAGTACAGGCATCTTCTTATCCACGTATTTGGCAAGACTGGCTGGCTCGTCATGCATGAGCGTGGGCAGAACAGGAGGAACTTTTCTATCCCCTTGCTCTTTGTGCTGCTCATCAGCTTCATATGTTTTCTTGTTGCCAAATAACTTGCTTAAAATGCCCATACTCAATATACAATGTGTTTTTTGTTTGCAAAGTTACAACCTTTATTCCACATATAGTGATTCTTCTCAGACATCAGCTATAATCAACGTTAAATCAAACATTATTTAGGCTTATTTTCACCTTCCTGATAGGTGATGGTAGCCTATAATGAAGGTCAACCATAATTTTTATTTTAGAATGTCTTTTATCTTGCCAAGAAAAGAACGATTTTCATTACTTTGTTTGCATTCAGTTGAGCTAACAGCGATATCCAGCATTGCCATAAGCAGAATTTCTTGTGTACTTTTCTGCGGAAGCGGTATACGGACATAAGCATCCATGTAGGTATCAATCTTTTTGTTCACATACTCCGCTGCAGATAAGTAGAGCTGCTCCTTTTCCTTTGGAACATGTACTTCAAATTCATGACCATATACACTAACACTCAGTTTATTCAACTCTTTTGTCATATTGCTTATTCTTGCTTTTGAAATGTAACTAACATAAATTATTCCACAGCAATCAGCACAGCCGTATAGTTGTCATCACCATGCATTTCACAGCGTATGCGATAGGCATCAAGTATCTCGTCCAGCAACTTCTCATCCATCATGTTTGCCAAGAAGATTTTATTCGTCATACACTTGTACAAGCCGTCCGAACAGAGCATAATCCGATCGCCTTTTTTCAGCTTGAACTGCACCACTTCTGGTTCACAGACCTCAGGACGATAGGTGAAAAAACAACGGTCGATAATCTCCCAACCACATTCCATACGGATGTGATCTCTCGTACGATACAACAATCCCTCCCCAGGACGTATTAGATAGCATCTGCTGTCACCCAAGTGAGCTATAGTCACAGTATCTCCCTCTATGCTTGCCATCACCATCGTTGTACCCATCTTCACATGTCCCATTGCGAATGAGCATTCATCCAAAGTAATCCTCGCCTTTCGGCAAGCTTTCTCCACTTTCTCCTTGCTGTCAGTCTCATCCACTTCATTTCTCCAATAATCCACAATAGCATCCGCCACCGTTTCACTTGCCACTTCCCCTTTGTCATGACCACCCATGCCATCGCAAACCACGGCAAGCCATCGGTTTCCATCAGCCATACTAACCATACGGAAAGCATCTTCGTTCTTCTGTCGCTTCCCTGTTTCACTAATCGTTGAGTATTGAATCTTTATCATAATAATATGTATATTAGTTGTAATAATCAAAATCCATCCAATCTATATCATCCCAATCGTCTGACCCAGTACAGTGAGTGGTCTCAACATTTATATCTATGTAGAAATCACGCACCCACAGAAGGTCGAGGACAGAGAATGAAGTGTGCTCGTATAGATTATGGAATGCATAACAGAGTTTCATGTCTTTTGTCTTTTCTCTGTCAAGGCCTTCGTTCCAATTCTCTGTTTCTTCAGAAATATACACTGCCTCATTTTCTGATGGGATTGTGTCTTGTCCTGTGAAATAAATACTATTCACTCCATCTTTATAGAGTGGGATAAACTCATCGTAACTTCCATTTAAAACATTCCACATCTTCGTTGCCCTGACGCTTTGTACAGGATGAATCTCTGAATACTTGTAGCTCATGAACACCTTCCCCTGAAACTCCAAGTTTTCAAGACCTGTTTCTTTAACGCTCTCGGATAGTCTGAATAACCTCTTCCTCATCTCGCACTGCGCTTCGACAAGAACGTTATTAAACTCTGAGAGCAAGGAATAGTATTCATCCGTCCATTCAAACATTCCATTAAGAATACGTTTGCGGACACTCAATAAATGTTGTACGGCAAGTTTTGTGTCTTCACCATTTCTACAACTTCTACAACGTTCCTCATCTCTGATTGTGTCGAGAATTTCCATCTCGACAGCCTTAACTGCTGGATGGTCAAATATTTCTTTAACTGTCATATTTGTGATATTTATAATAATTATGGTGCAAAATAACAAAAGAGGCATGCCTTTTATGGGCATACCTCCATGAATAATCATATAAAAGTCGATTTAATAGATTATTTCTTCTTAAAGTCAAGTCGTGTTACATTGATGAAACCAATTTTCTTTAAGTCAATACCATACTTGTTTTTGAAGAGTTGGTTCACCGCATCGTGATGCATCGTTTTGTACAGAGGATGATCCAATGTTGGGGTAACATATTCTACGAACATGCCTTTCTCCAAGTGAACACCATTATATGTGATGGTGTCCTTTACTGCAATTTTCCATGTTGCCATAATTATTATATTTTATATTGTTTGTAATTTTTCTTTTAGAATTTCTAAATAGCCGTACATTTTGTCAACAATCGTTCTTATGTCAAGAATTTGGAAATCACAATCCCATTGGTACCACCAGTCATTCAGTTCCATGTAGTCAGCACTATCAGGGCTAAAGAGTTTTTGATTCTCTCGTGTAACATGCGTACCAGGAGCCTTTCTTATGCCAATCTCTGCATTTCTAACGATACCATCCTCTATTACGCCATGCCATTCGTAGCACACCATAAAATTTCCCATAACTATACCGACGCCAATCCATTCTCTTGCCCAGTCTTGTTCCCGCTCTATCCAGTGGTCATTTCCATCATCTGCGGCAAAATGAGGTCTGGCATCAGGAAAGCACTCCATTACCGAAAGTATCAAGTTCTTTCTCTTCTGCAATGTCTCTGAGAGTATACATTTATCCGCCATAGGACGAATCATCTGATACACAGACGTATAAATCATGCAGTATCGTTTAAATGTGAGCTTAGCAAATCGGACGCTGTCTTCATTACTATCTGTAATGTATGGTTTGAGAGATTCAACCTCTGGTAAGAAACAAAGTGTTTCTGCATTATCGTAATATTCAGAATAGTCGGTTGTATTGCCTTTGCTTCTATTAGCCTCAAAGGAGATTGCTGCCATATTTCCAATACTCCAAAGCCAGTCTTTGTCGTAGTCTCTGAAAGGCCCCCTTTTATTGCGAATCCATTCCTGTGGAACGATATGATCAAAATCCCACGGTCTGTTTTCTTCTGCCCACATGTCTTGCCTTGCAGGATCATAATTGCGAAAGTGGGTGTTTAAATACCGCCTCTCTGCATATAGTAACATTTGCTTGGCTTCAGCTGTTCCATACCAAAAAGTTCGATTAAAGAAATGTTTTGCTGGTGATGGAAGACTATTCCATATTCTCCAACCTTTGGAATTACCTATAATAAAAAGTTCTTCAACTTCCTTGGGAGTATAAACGTGGAGTAAATGACAATCATGCATCAGCCTTGAAATCCCTTGTAATATATTTGATATATTTATACCATTCTTGAATCGATGGAAAATCTCTTGAACACAATGTTTTTTGTCATTCCCAAACCAATGAAGCAAAAATGCCAATGCTTTTATTTCATAGGCTGACAAATTAATAGGTGATTCCATGTCTTTGCGAGCCATATACATTAAAAGCAAATAGACATCTGGAGAATTTCTTGCTATAATGGTGCGCAAGATATTTGGTGTACGTAATACGCTATCTTCTTTTGCGCCTAACCATTCATCCACCTTATTTAGGATAGTTTCCAACTGATTATTATCATATAGGGATTCTATCTTATCTCTTTCATCAGTCTTTATTGCCGCACTGCGAATTTGCTTAATTGTCATTTCGCCCTTAAAACTCTTGTCATCTTCTGAAGTCAATGCAAGACGAAAAGCTAACATTACAAGTTTTGAAGGACTCATATACTTCTCTGCAAGATGATCATTGACCTCCTTAATGGAAGGCCAATATGCCTTGATGGCAGAATAGTTCAAATCATCTCTTGAAATAGCAGTACCTCCCGTATTTAGCCTGGTGAACAGAACTTCCAATGTTGTCTGTGCCATTGATTCCTCTGTGGTTTCCGTTTCCATTACTTCTTTTGGTAAATGGTTACAGGTTATCATATAATCCTTCAGTGCGTTGAATGCAGGAAACAATACATCACGAAGATATGTCAAAGCGACATTTGAATGCTTTATTTTTTCATTAAAAGAAAAACGATAAGAGAAATCAGTAGAATTAAATTCTGCAAAAACCTCCTTGACAAAGGTGTCCGCATCTGAAGTCTTTTCTACTGCTTTCAATAGACAAAACAACGGTATCGGTAAATTGGCCTCTACAGGCCATGTCTCTGCTAATGAGAAATGGTCGTTATAGATATTTCCTTTGAGATTAAATTCTTTCAAGGCTTTTCTCTTTTCGGCAGTATTTAATCGATTTGCATCATCATCGTTCTTATATCCCCATGGATGAGGTGTTGTCGTAGCCTTAATCCAAAAAGAACGAGTAGAGTTTTTGGAAGATGGCGGCAATAAGTCAATCCATAATACGGCTCTTGCAGCCTTTACTGTATTAAATCCGATACTGATAGCATTATATCTTTGCTGTCCATCCATAAGGTAATATTTCCCAGAGCCTTCTTTGTTAACAATATCTGACAGCATGAAAGAACCGATGGGGAAGCCTCTTAGAATGGAATCCCAGAGCAGTTCAACCTGACGAGGTTTCCATACAAGACCTCTCTGTAGTGCGGGGATTAGGACCTCTGATTCATCTGAAGTCCATGATGCAATTTGCCAAAGTGTATAAGATAAATTTTTCATTTTGTAACTAAATTTGGGGATGAGTATGCGAATTACTCAGTTTTTAACGTTTCTTTTATTGATTAAGCATGAGTAATGATATGCACGCCATTGATAACAATTTGCCACTTCATACATTCCCTAAAGAATCTCCTGTGCTATCCAAGCACACGCCTCCGCATCAGCCAAGGCATGATGATGATTCTTCAAGTCATATCCGCAACGGGCGGCGATAATGTCGAGGTTGTGATGTCCCCCTGGCCAACGCTTGCGTGACGCCACACAGGTACAGTAAAACTCATAGTCGGGATAATCCATCTGATAGACATGAAATACGGCTTTCAGACAACTCTCATCGAATGCTTTGTTATGTGCCACCAATGGCAAGCCTTCGATGAGTGGCTCTATCTGCTTCCATACTTCGGGAAAGACTGGTGCATTGTGCGTGTCTTCAGCACAAAGACCATGAACCTGACTGCACCAGTAGTTATAATACTCTGGCTCGGGCTTGATGAGAGAATAGAACTTATCCACTATCTCCCCACCCCTCACTATCACTACGCCAACAGAGCACACCGATGAGCGCTCGTTGTTGGCTGTCTCAAAATCTATTGCTGCAAAGTCTTGCATAACAAATGTACTTATTGATTTCCTTTATCTTTCAAATTCTCTTGCAAAGGTAAGCATATTATCCGAATAATCCAACGAATCCACGTTGTTTTATCAGAAACAATGCAAATAATCTTAATGATATATTTTTAACTAATCCAAAAACAGAATACACAATTTGCCCCCACACAAAGAATCCAACCAATGACGAATATAAGGATATTTATTGCATTATATGACAATCCCCATTTCCTTGACAAATTCAACAGGTCATCTACGCAAATGTCAAACGCATCTTCAAGCGGAGTTGAGTAACGCTTGCATAATCTATACAATCCATATCCATATATGCCTATATATGTTAAACATCCTCCATAAACGAATATACTCCACTCCTTTTCAAGATTCCAATCACATGAAATAACCTTAATCAAGGGCAACCAACTACTAACAAACAGAATTCCGCCCTGTATATATATATTGAACACGACGGAAATCTGCTTATAGTTCAGACGAGTAGTATTCCCCAACCATTCGAGGAAATGGACACATAGCATAAATAGTTTATCAATCACCATCATACATTGATGTTATATCTGCTCATAATCTGCAAAATTTATGATTTCAAAAACAACGTTTTCCAATACTGGGTCTTCCGCTACGTTGATGTCAGGAAGCAAGAAATCTTCAACATCAGGATGATTGTCAAGTATCTCCTCATCAGTCAATGAAAGCCTGCTCCTTATCTTCTTGAAGAACTTCACTTCACTGTATTCTATCCTATTGTCAGCAAATATTGTTTTAAGAGCAAAATCCACTATCGTTTTTTGTTCATTGTTTGACAGTTCTTGAGAACTCAATTCGTTTAAATATTGCTTCAAGAACAATGCTCCATTATCATTAATAGATGCTACATAACCATTAATGATGGCATTTACATCCATGCCATCAAATATATTTTGCTTTGAGGTTATATTATGAACTAAAGCAACTTCCTCGTTCGCAATATCGCCATCACATGCCATACAGCAAAAGATGGTCTTTATGTACAATTCTTGTGTATTCATATCAAATTTATTTAATTAAACCCTATTCTCGGTCTGTTAGCAGACTTGTCTGATTTCTCACCATTCATCTTTGCCCTAATTACCTCATATCGTTTCAATTCGTTGACATCTAAAGAGGGGCTCACTGACTTTATTGCATCTTTAAGAATAGCCATAGTAATCTTAGAGTGATGCTTTAAAGCCACACGAGCCGCATTGTTAACAATCAGTTGAATATCTGCAGATACATAGTTTTCTGTCATAGACGATAATTCATCGTAATCCAAACCAAAATCGTAAGGACGATTCTTAAGATATAGTTCAAAAAGTGCTTTCCGGGCAACCTTATCAGGAACTCCAACATAATATTTTTTATCCAAACGACCAGCTCTTAGAATTGCAGGATCAATCATATGCGGATAGTTTGTTGCGCCAATCACAAAAACTCCCTTTTCACCAGTCCTATCCATTTGAGCCAGCATTTCATTCACGGCACTACGAGACATTTCATGCACATTGCCCTCTCGATTAGGTACCAATTCATTCATTTCATCTATGAAGATTATCGTCGGTGCCTTTTCTTCTGCCTCTTTGAACATATTTGCGATATTCTCTTGGCTGGCATTAACATATCTGCTTTTTAGCGTAGCAGGCGTGATGCACATAAAGTTAAATCCAACCTCCTCTGCGAAATGCTTGGCAAAGAATGTTTTGCCACACCCTGGAGGACCATAAAGCAACATTCCATTAGGAATAGTGACTCCATAGCGCCTATACTCTTCTGGATTATGAAGCGGTTCAATAACCTCTTCGACCAGTTGTGACTTCAATTCATCCATACCCGCAATAGCAGCAAATCCTAACCCCTTCGTCTTTTGCGGTTTTGGCATTTCCTTTCCTGAAGTATAATTATGTGACAGAATCTTTCGTCTTGTTGATTTTTTTTCTATTTTTTCTTCTCCCTCTATTGCCTTAATGAATTCGTCTGCGGTTTGAAACCGTTCCTCTATATCATAACACAATGCTTTCGCTATAGTATTCAAAAGTTGATTATCAAGCTCATAACGATTGTCGTTTGGCAAATCAAGTTCCTTGTCTCTTTCCAACAATATTCTGTCAATTGCATCCTGTTCTTTTTGCCTTGAAACGTCAACAAACCACGGCAATTTCCCATATAGGAGATGATACATCATTACTCCTACAGAATACAAGTCTGCTTGCACAGAACTAACTCCTGAGAATCTTTCAGGTGCGAGATAAAACGGATTAAATTCATTCAAATGTAGTTTTACTGGATGTTGATCCAAAAAACAGGCATTTCCAAAGTCAATGAGTTTCAAATCCTGGAATCCTGCAGTAAGATTAAGAAGTACATTCTGAATGGTCACTTCATTATGAATAATGGGTGTCGGTTGTGAATGCAAGAAAGACAAGGCAGACAATACAGCTTTGGCAATTACCTTTATGTCATAAACAGAAATATTGTCATCACGAATTATTCGTTGTGATAATGTTTCACCACTTACAAACTCAGTAACAAACCATGCGAACTGACCTCCATTCATCATCATACTACCAGATTCAATTAATTGGCAGAGATTATGATGTTTTAATCTTTTGGCAATCTCAATTTCTATAACTCTTCCATCATCATCAAACTGGTTGCGATTAAGCTTGGAGTAATTGATGAGTTTCAAAAATTGAGTTTTACCATTTTGGTCTTTCACACGATATGTTTCCGCATAAGAACCTTGCTTATGCGGAAACGCTACTGTGTAAGAGCCTATTTTATCGTTTTTATTAAAGTGCATAACACTTCTTCTTTATTTAATATACAAAATACGACAATAATATTTTCTCTGATATAAACTACCAAGTCCAAATATTTGTAGTTGTAGTATTGCCATCATGTTTTGTAGTTGTATTACCGAAAATATCAGTTTTTCCCGTAGTGGACTTACCACGATTGTTTCCATATCGATCTTTATATACTGTTGTGGTATTACCAAAAATATCTGTTTGACCTGTTGTTGATGATCCAGTCTTGTTACCATATCTATCTCTGTTCACCGTAGTGGTATTACCAAAATAATCAGTTTGACCTGTTGTTGATGTTCCTATTTTGTTACCATATCTATCCCTGTTAACGGTTGTGGTATTACCAAAAATATCTGTTTGACCTGTCGTGGAAGTTCCAATTTTGTTACCATATCTATCTTTGTGAACAGTTACAGTATTTCCAAACATATCTGTTTTGCCTGTAGTAGAAGTACCTGTCACATTCCCATATCTATCTTTATGGGTAGTAACCGTATTTCCAAATATGTCGGTCTTACTTGTAGTTGATGTACCAACATTATACTGTGCAAATGATGCGCAACTAAAAAGCATAAAGAATGCTGTGATAAAGAAATTCTTTTCCATATTTGTATATTTTTAATTTTACTATTCGCCATTACTAAGCAAATTACTATTATTAGGTTTGTCACCATCTGGCATAAGTTCTATAATCTGACGCGCAATTGGAAGAAGTTTCTCAACAGTAGGTTGGTTGCTGATTTCCTCCATGCCTTTATTAACTAACTGACGGGCGCGAGAACTGTCTTTCCAATGAATGTTTGCAAAGCGATGATGACAATCTTGGATAAGTCCCATACATTGATATACCATTGTTAGATGTATAAACAGACTGTTGATTTGATCCAACACCTCTCGTCCCATTCGCACATCTTTACTGCGTATTACTTGGTCTGTTTGCGAACGAAGCTGATTTACAAGCTGACCTGTCTTGTCATTACCGAGGTCATTCTGTGCTTTTTCAAGTCGCTCGAATTCCTCACGAAGTTCTTGCTCCAATCGCTGCCATTCAGTATTCTCGTCAAGGTCTTCGATCTTTCTAAGAACTTCTTTCAAATGTTGCAATACCATTTTCTTTTCAGAACTATTTGCAGCCTCATCCTTGACATTACCTAAATCTGTTTCCACATCATTTGTAGATATACCACTATTATTCAATCTACTGATACTTCTTTGAGCTTCTGCGATACCCTTATTTATTTCTTTTTCAGCATCTTCTATTGACTGCTTTTTGCTTGTATCAAGTGGCTTTTCAACAGAAGTATCTGTGGCAGGAAAATGCGCTTCAAGCACCATTTGTTCAGACGTATCTACCTTTAATGTGACATCAACTGTACTATCAGATGGAATAAGTTGTTCTACCTCATCACCAGTAATAACAACATCACCAACGTGTTCATAAAGTGCGACAGGACGGTTTTCTGCTTCGCTAAAATCATCAACCTGATAAATTGGAATTGTAAGCTTATCGCTATCCACTCCAGGACGGAGTTGTCCTGACGTCTTTAGACCATTAACGACACCGATCGCAGGTACTGGCTTGTTTTTCTCCAATCCACGAGCCATACGGAACACTGCACGCTCCTTATTTGAATCCCAAATAGCAATACCAATATTATAAGGTAATGGAGCTGCCCCTACCTTTGCACCTTGAATGATTGTGATTTCGTCAGGAAAACACGGAAGAGAATTTCCTTGAACATCATAGCACATTACTGTGAATGAATTCGGTTTACCCTCAATAAGATTTGCCTCAATCACATTACCACTCTTGTCGATGCTTGTCTTTCCGCTTGACCATGCCTTATCGCTTCGAACTAATTCCACAAATACCTCACTTTGCTTAGCATCAGAAGGTAGTTTTACACTGACCCATTCAGTAGTTTCAACAGAAGTTGCTTCATATCCGATTTCAAGTTTTACTGTATCTACTGCAATATCCTCATCACACACTTCAGCATCTATTGTTGAAGCATATAATGCAGCTCCTGTAGCAACAGCTGTCATTGGGTCGATACTTGTATCAACATTGGGAGTTATTTGTTCTCTTAACATCTGACGAATAAGCGGAGAGTGTGTAGGACCACCAATAAGTATCAACTTGTCAAGTTGGTTAGAATCAAGATGGTTACGCTCCAACAGATTCTTGCAAATATCAACTGCCTTTTGAAAATAAGGACGCATTACGTTAAAAGCTTCATCTTGAGTAACTGTAAGGTCAAGCTCTATTTCCTCTCCATCCTCGTCTTCTCCAAGATCACCGAGGTTGGATATAATATCATCATGTTCTTTGAAAGAAAGTTGATTCTTAACATCCTCTGCGTATGTCTTCATGGCATCTCTAAGAACCTCCTTTTTTTGTTCGTCTTCCAAATAACCATCTATGTTATAGTTTTCTCGCAGATAAGGAACTATTATTTTATCAACAATAGCATAATCCAAATTCTTTCCTCCAAGATAGTTGTCTCCCTCTGTATCGAATACTTGCATAATACCATCTTCCACTTTTAGCAATGCTGCATCAAATGTTCCTCCACCGAAATCGAAAACCATCCAAATTCCATGCTTCGAGTCTGCAGAAAGACCGTAAGCCATAGCTGCTGCTATTGGCTCTTGTAATAGTTCACATCTCTTAAAACCAGCCATCTTGGCTGCCTCCATTGTTGCAGTTGTCTGATTCACCGTAAATTTTGCAGGCACTGTAATGACCACTGACGATATGTTTTCATCTGTAACATACGATTTAAGAGTTTTCAATACTTCTGCGGATAACTCTTCTGATGAGAAATCTCTACCCATAAAGCTACTTTTATAAGGTTTATTTGTAGCCATTGTACGTTTAAACTCAATAAATGTATTAGACTCCTCAACAAGCCAAGATTTTGTAGCACGTCGTTTGTCGCTTTTCATATTGTTATATGCGCCATCACCAACCTTTACAGATTTTTTCTTATTAATTGACACACAAGAAGGCATCGTATCCTTCAATGTATCACTTTTAATAATCACAGGTTCGCCTTTTTCCATACGGCAGAT
Organism: Agathobacter sp.; assembly: GCA_034100525.1. Classification (GTDB taxonomy): domain Bacteria; phylum Bacillota; class Clostridia; order Lachnospirales; family Lachnospiraceae; genus Roseburia. Next base: position 1,607 of record JAXELM010000140.1, on the reverse strand, counting down.
GGCGGAATTTGTCGTACCGAGATCGATACCATAATCAATTTTTAATCTTACCATAATATTATATTTTAAATGTTCTGACTTACAGTAATTTGTGCAGATTGAATCATTTGACCATTATAATTAATTTGAGGTTTAGTTATTCCTGTTATTATTTGTTCGCCTTCTTTTAAAGTATCATCAGGAACAAAGTTTGCAACGACCTTCATTCCCTCATTATACGGCTTGCCAAGCATATCTATTATTTCATAACCATTAGCTAAGAAATTATTTTTGATACGTTCAACAGCTTTTGATAGTTGCTTATAACCTTTTACTGATGAATCCATTCGTGACAAATTAAGTTCAATACGCACAATCTCATCAGCAACTTTAAGTGCTAATGAATGGTCGATCTTATTGTTGTCTGATTGTGAAGGAATAACAGCAATCTGTTGTTGAATAAGAGTTAGCATCTGATTATCCAATTTCACAGAATCTTCCTGCATTTTTGATTGAGCTGCTTGCAATGCTTCCTGAGCTTTAAGAACATCATCAATAGTAGATGTACCTTTTTTAATACGCTTATAGAATATGTATGCAATAGCTATCAATAAAAGGACTATTATAAATATGATGATTCCACCCCCTAATGTGCGATTATTCAGCATCTCTTGACTTTCGCGAATATTTGAATCAGCAATGTCAATTTTTCCATTTATTACCTTTCTATCAACAGTATGTACTTTTTCTAATTGACTACATACTTTTTGAAGACTATCAATAATTGCACTTTGTTTAGCATTCTCATCACAAAGCACACGTATTTGTTGGTCATCTTTCTTTTGTTTCTCTGACAATTTGAAGATGACTTTATCCGTCTGAATTTGCTGCTTTTGCAATTCAGAACATTTATCTTCCAATTTTTTTATATTATCATCATTTACTGATGAATTCACTTTTACGCAGCCAATAACTGCTAATAATATAAGTATTATTATTTGTTTCATAATTATTAATTACAAGTTGACATAATCAAAATAATGATAAAGACTATAATTCCACATATGCAGCCCCATGGAGTGTCATCAGGTGGAGTAAGTGGTGTGTATGGGGGAATTGGGGGAGCTTTGGGGGAATCTCGTAATACTCGTGAAGACTGATTAATTGAATTAACCATAGGGGAAACTATCGATGGATCTATTAGAACAACTCTTTCAGAGGACGTTGACACATCCAATTGGTCGCACAATCCTTTAAGGGTTTTTCTATTAACATCGTACCTATTTGATTTGAATTCTGATTCCATATCAAAAGAATCCATAATGAGAGTTGCTTTCCATGCTTCTTCTAAAGCAGACTTTACACGAGTCAGTCCAAAAAGTGCTGCTAATGCAGCATTTGGATCATCTTTATTTACCTTTAGAATTGATTGGGCATCATTTACCTCACCAATAATGTTATGAAGCGCATTCCCTACTATCTGTGTTGATATTTTTAAATAGTAACTATTATTTACACCCAGCTTATTCTTAATGGATGCCAAATACGGTTTTGTATTGTTCAATAACGTGACAGCATGGACTATCTTATCTGGCAATAAACAATACTTACGTAATTCTTCTCTAATG
>JAXELM010000122.1:0-14188 GCA_034100525.1 Agathobacter sp. | reverse complement strand
CACGGTAATAAATTTGGAGTCAAAATGAATGCAATTTCACCATCAATACATATGATAAGAGCAAATATTGAGACTGAAATTGCTCCAATTGTAGGAAGTAAGGAACAGGCAGAGGATTTGATAACATATATTAAAGAAAATAATAAAAATGGTGATGGACTTTGGACTACTAACATTTTTGGAAAGTCTATCGGAGAACTAATGGAGGATGGTATTAGAAGCAAAATCATGCAGATGGACGATGAATGCCAGATAAAACTTCAGGAAACCATGCAAAAAATTGTAAATGACAGCAATGGTGGAATGATTTGCATTATAATATAAGAATTTGTTATAATATTTACATATGAAAACGGAGGAAGTATATGAGCGAGACATATGATAAATTATTAAAGTGTTATGAAAGTATAAAAGACAAGGTGGGTGTTAAGCCAAGGGTTGCACTTGTTCTTGGTTCCGGACTTGGTGATTATGGTGAAAGCATAGAGGTAAAATCAATTATTGATTATCATGATATTGAAGGATTTCCAGTCTCTACGGTTCCGGGACATAAAGGACGATTTATTTTTGGATATGTAGAAAATGTTCCTGTAGTATGTATGCAGGGAAGGGTACATTATTATGAAGGATATAGTATGTCAGACGTGGTTTTGCCTATTCGTCTTATGAAAATGATGGGTGCGGAGATTTTATTTTTAACGAATGCGGCAGGTGGGATTGCAACAGGCATGAGAGCGGGAGATTTAATGCTTATCACTGACCATATATCATGCTTTGTTCCATCGCCACTTATAGGTGAAAACATTGAACAATTAGGACCACGATTTCCTGACATGAGCAATGTGTACGACAAAGAGCTGCAGAAAATTGTCAGAAAATGTGCCATGGAGCTGGATATAGACATAAAAGAGGGGACTTATGTTCAGCTTACAGGACCTAATTATGAGACGCCTAAAGAGGTTGCAATGCTTAGAACATTAGGGGCAGATGCCACAGGTATGAGTACAGCCTGTGAAGCTGTGGCAGCAAATCATATGGGTATGAAAATAGTTGGTATATCATGTATATCAAATCTTGCATGTGGTATTACACCATTTGCGCTTACACATGAAGAAGTACAGATGACTGCCAACGAAGTTGCACCGAAATTTAAGGCATTAGTTACAAAAGTAATTCAGACAATGGGAAGGAAATAAAATGCAGGTTATTTTTATACATCATAGTTGTTTTCTGATAGAAGTGGACGATGCTGTGTTGATATTTGATTATTTTGACGGAGAGCATGTAGAGGGGTATTCGTTTAAGGGACGAGTTCCTCAGTATGCACCTGATACGAAGATTTATCTTTTTGCAAGTCATTCGCATCGGGATCATTATGATATGGAGACATTAAGCTGGGCGGAGAAATATGAAAATATTCATTATATTTTTTCAAAGGATATCAGAATTAGCCCGAATTTTCTAAAGAAACATGGTATTAATCCACTGGTCAGACAAAAAGTTACATTTGTACAGCCGGACAAGAAATACGAAGTCGATGATTTGTCTGTTACCACACTTAGAAGTACAGATGCCGGAGTTGCTTTTTATGTTAGCATGAATGGTGTAAATATACTGCATTGTGGGGACTTAAATGACTGGCAGTTTGAAGGGGCTGGAGATTTGATTAACGGAAGAATGCGTAAGAATTTCAGGCATGAGATAAATAAAATATCGGACAAGCCTGTTAATATTGCGTTTGTTCCCATGGATCCAAGACTTGAAAATCATCAGTTTGAAGCTATAGATTATATACTTAAAAATACTGATGCGGAGTTTGTATTTCCAATGCATATGTGGCAGGATTACTCTGGGATTGAAGAATATAAAAGAAGAATTTCGAATATCGGAATGGCGGACAGAGTGATTGAAATAAAAAGGGAAAATCAGGTATTTACATTTGGAGATTAGAAGTATTGATAAGAAGTATTATGTATTTTATTGAAATATCTGATTTATTATAATATAATTGTTAGTTGTATTTTGAAACAAAATGGAGGATTTTGAGATGACAGATTTTCTTTTATGTGTTTTACAATATTTATTAATTATGATTGTTTTGGCAGGGGTTGGTTTTTGCGGAGGCAAGATTGGAGTTGCTTTGCGCAAAAGGAAGAATGCTAAAATAGACGAATAGATTTCGGAGGATGTTATTGATGAAAAAAAGTTATGGCGTTAATGAATTACGTCGCAAATATCTGGAGTTTTTTGAGAGCAAGGATCATCTTGCAATGAAGAGCTTTTCGCTTGTACCGCATAATGACAATAGTTTGTTGCTCATCAATGCAGGAATGGCACCACTTAAGCCATATTTCACGGGACAGGAGGTTCCACCTCGCAATAGAGTTACTACATGTCAGAAGTGTGTTAGAACAGGTGATATTGAGAATGTTGGAAAGACTGCGAGACACCTTACATTTTTTGAGATGCTTGGAAACTTCTCTTTTGGAGATTACTTTAAGCATGAGGCAATTGCATGGTCATGGGAATTCCTTACAGAAGTATTAGGACTTGAGAAAGACAGATTATATCCTTCAATATACGGCGAGGATGATGAGGCATTTGAAATCTGGAACAAAGAAATCGGAGTAGACGCTGACAGAATTACCAGATTTTATCGTGACCCTGAGACTGGTGAATGTGATAACTTCTGGGAGCATGGTGCCGGACCTTGCGGACCATGTTCAGAGATTTATTATGACAGAGGTGAGAAATACGGATGCGGTAGTCCGGACTGTAAAGTGGGCTGTGAATGTGACCGTTTCATGGAAGTGTGGAACAATGTATTCACACAGTTTAATGGTGACGGACATGGCGGATATGAAGAATTAGAGCACAAGAACATTGATACAGGAATGGGACTTGAGAGACTTGCTGTTGTAATGCAGGATGTCGATTCTGTTTTTGATATCGACACAATGAAAGCAATCAGGGACAAGGTATGTGAGCTTTCCAACAAGACATATCAGGTTGATGCTATGGATGATGTTTCAATCAGACTTATTACAGACCATATTCGTTCATCAACGTTTCTTATTTCGGATGGAGTTATGCCATCAAATGAGGGTAGAGGATATGTGCTTCGTCGTATAATACGTCGAGCAGCAAGACATGGAAGAATGCTTGGAATAGAGGGGACTTTCCTTGCAAAGATATCTCAGGTTGTTATTGATGAGAGCAAGGATGGATATCCAGAGCTTGAAGAGAAGAAAGACTTTATTTTAAAGGTTCTTACTCAGGAAGAAGAGAAATTTGCAAAGACAATAGATCAGGGACTTGTTATTTTATCAGAGATGGAAGATAAGATGCAATCTGAAGGTCAGAAAGTACTTGCAGGTGAGGATGCATTTAAGTTATACGATACATATGGATTCCCGATTGATCTTACAGCAGAGATTCTTGAAGAAAAGGGATTTTCATATGATGAGGCTGGCTTTAAGGCATGTATGGACGAGCAGAGAAAGAAAGCAAGAGCTGCCCGCAAAGAGACTAATTATATGGGCGCAGATGCAGATGTGTATAATGAAATTGAGTCTGACGTAACTACAGAATTTACAGGATATGACTGCATAAGTGGTACAGATACAGTTGCCATACTTACTACAGAGTCTGAGGTTGTAGAGGCGTTGTCAGATGGTGATAAGGGGTCGATTATTGTATCTAAGACACCATTTTATGCTACTATGGGTGGTCAGCAGGGTGATAAAGGTATTATTACTTCGGCAAGTGGAACATTTGTAGTCGAAGATACTGTAAAAGTAGTTGGAAACAGATACGCTCATGTTGGATATGTTTCAGAAGGTATGATTAGAACTGGTGAAGAGGTTACATTATCAGTTGATGAGAGACTTCGTAAGATGACATGCAGAAATCATTCTGCTACACATCTTCTTCAGAAGGCTCTTAGAGAGGTTCTGGGAACTCATGTTGAACAGGCTGGTTCATTCCAGGACAGCGAGAGAACAAGATTTGACTTTTCTCATTTTTCTGCTATGACTGCTGAGGAGCTTAAGAAAGTAGAAGATATGGTTAATGAGAAAATCGCAGAAGCTATTCCGGTACAGACAGATGTAATGACTGTAGAAGAGGCTAAGAAGACGGGAGCTATGGCTCTTTTTGGAGAAAAATACGGAGAAAAAGTACGTGTTGTTTCAATGGGAGATTTCTCAAAGGAATTTTGTGGTGGTACACATGTCAAGAACACCGCAGATATATCAGCGTTTAAGATCCTTTCTGAAAGTGGTGTTGCTGCAGGCGTTCGCCGTATAGAAGCACTTACAGGAGAGAATGTTCTTGCATATTATGCAAATATCGAGGAAGAATTAAACGAGGCTGCAAAAGTTGTAAAATCTACACCGGCTAATTTAGTTGAAAGACTTGAAAAATTAATGGCTGAGATGAAAGCATTACAGAGTGAGAATGAATCTCTTAAGAGCAAAGCAGCACAGGATGCTCTTGGCGATGTTATGGATCAGGTTGTTGAGATAAAGGGTGTTAAACTTTTAGCTACAAGTGTATCCGGAGTTGATATGAATGGACTTCGTGATTTGGGAGATCAGTTAAAGGACAAGCTTGCTGATGGCGTTGTAGTACTGGCTTCTGAGAAGGAGGGCAAAGTTAATCTTATAGCAATGGCTACTGATTCGGCACAAAAAGCAGGTGCCCATGCAGGAAATCTCATCAAAGCAATAGCTGCCAAAGTTGGTGGTGGCGGCGGTGGACGTCCAAACATGGCACAGGCTGGTGGTAAGAATCCGGCAGGAATTCCAGATGCAATTGAAGAGGCAAAGAGTGCTTTAGAGGGAATGTTGAAATAATCAAAATAAATTATTTTTAAGATTTCTATTGACAAATACTGATAATGGGCTATAATACTTTTTAGTGCAAATTAAGAATTACCTTACAGTTGATGCACAATACACAACTGGAGGGAGGTTAGGTGTGAGCTATGTCTAGTGTTATTGTAAAAGAAAACGAGACTTTAGATAGCGCTTTACGCAGATTCAAGAGAAACTGCGCTAAGGCTGGTATCCAGCAGGAAATTCGTAAGCGTGAGCATTACGAGAAGCCATCAGTAAAGCGTAAGAAGAAATCTGAAGCAGCTAGAAAAAGAAAATACAATTAATGTATTCAAAAAGACTATCGTGATACGGTGGTCTTTTTTTTCAATGTTTAGGAATTTGATGAGGTAAGTATTTTGAAGAATAATAACTTGAAAAAGAACAACTTGAAGAAAATGATTGGATACTACAAACCTTATAAAGGGATTTTTATGGCGGATATGTTGTTTGCAACAATATCGGCAACAGTGGCTCTTGTTATTCCACTTGTTGTAAGATATGTCACATCGACGCTTATATATAAAGAACCTGAGATGATTCTAAGAGAAATATTATATATTGCCATTTTCTTGTTGGTGCTACTTGGTATTGATGGATATGCAAGATACTTTATAGGCAATTATGGACATGTTATGGGTGCAAAGATTGAGTATAATATGAGAGCAGAAATCTTTGCTCATATGCAGAAATTATCATTTTCTTTCTATGATGATGCAAAAGTAGGTCAGTTAATGAGTAGAATAACAACGGATTTGTTTGACATAACTGAGCTTTTACACCATGGACCTGAGAATATAATTTTGTCTTTATTAAAAATAATAGGTGCACTTATAATACTTGCAAATATCAACGGCTGGCTGACACTTGCTGCCTTTATGATATTGCCAATTATGTTTACGTTTGCTTTTTTCTTAAACAAGAAAATGAGAAGGGCATTTAAGAAAAACCGGCAGAAGATAGCAGAAATAAATGCACAGATAGAAGATAATTTGTCTGGAATTCGAGTTGTAAAATCGTTTGCAAATGAAGAAATTGAGAATGAGAAATTTAAAATAGGAAACGATGGATTTTTAAATTCAAAGAAAGATAACTATAAATATATGGGTAGCTTTCAGGCAGGAGTGGGGGTATTCACTACGCTCATTCAAATCAGCGTAATAATTACAGGAAGTATTCTTATTGCCGGACAAAAGCTTGATATAAGTGATTTGGTGACATTTTTGCTTTATATAGGTGTATTTACAGAACCAATAAAAACACTTGTTGATTTTACCGAGCAATTCCAGAATGGATATACAGGATTTGAGCGTTTCCGTGAAATAATGGATATAGAGCCGGATATAAAGGACAAAGAGGGCGCTATAGAGCTTAAAAATGTAAAAGGTGATATTTCGTTTGAGAAGGTTTCATTCCAATATCATGATGGTGTTGACAATGTGTTAAACAATGTTTCACTTGAAGTTCCGGCAGGTTCATATATGGCGCTTGTAGGTTCTTCTGGTGCGGGAAAATCAACACTTTGTTCGCTTATCCCAAGGTTTTATGATGTGACAGCAGGCTCGATTAAAATAGATGGGACGGATATTCGGGATGTCACGCTTAAAAGCTTAAGAAACCAGATAGGAATGGTACAGCAGGATATCTATTTATTCGCAGGAACCATATTTGAAAATATTGCATATGGAAAGCCGGATGCTACAAGGGAAGAAGTGACTCTGGCTGCGAAGAATGCAAATGCGCATGAATTTATCATGTCATTTCCAAATGGATATGATACAGATATAGGACAAAGAGGTATTAAATTGTCAGGTGGGCAGAAACAAAGATTGTCTATTGCCAGAGTATTTTTGAAAAATCCGCCAATACTTATATTTGATGAGGCGACATCGGCACTTGACAACGAAAGTGAAAAAGTGGTTCAGGAGTCATTAGAGCTTTTGTCAAAAAACAGAACAACATTTGTTATTGCACATAGACTTACTACGATTCAGAATGCTCAGAAGATACTTGTTTTAACAGAAGATGGAATCGCAGAATCGGGGACGCATGAGCAGTTGCTGGAAAAAGGTGGAATTTATGAGAAGTTGTATCATATGCATTAATCATATGTTTGCAATATCGTGTAAATAAGAGTAGAATATAGTCGCTGAATAATTATGAAATTTAAGAATAGGAGAGTGAAATATAAATGACAAAGATTGATATTTTTTCAGGTTTTCTTGGAGCTGGTAAAACTACATTGATTAAGAAGATGATAGAGGAAGGCTTTAAAGGCGAACAGATTGTATTAATTGAGAATGAATTTGGAGAAGTAGGCATTGATGGGGGATTTTTAAAGGATGCAGGCATTGAGATTTCGGAGATGAATTCAGGCTGTATCTGCTGTTCATTAGTTGGAGATTTTGCTACTAATTTACATGAAGTAATTGAGAAATTTCATCCAGACCGTATTCTTATTGAGCCTTCAGGAGTAGGTAAATTATCTGATGTTATGAAGTCAGTCATTGATATAGAAAAAGAAGAGGACGTAAAGTTAAACGGGCTTGTAACAGTAGTAAATGCAAAAAAAGCAAGCAAACAGATGAAGGCATTTGGAGAATTCTTCAATAATCAGATTGAGTATGCTACAACAGTAATACTTAGCCGTTCGCAGGATGCTACACCTGAGCAGCTTGAATTCTGTGTAAAGCAGATTCAGCAGTTAAACAAGAATGCAGCTATTATTACTACTGACTGGAATTCTATATCAGGTTCCAAGATTCTTGAGGTGATTGAAGGACAGGATAATCTCGAAATGAAGGTTATGGCAGAAGCACGTCATGCACATGATGAGGAGCAACATCATCACGAACATGAGCATAACCATGAACATGAGCATCATCATGAACATGAGCATGAGCATGAACATGAACATCATCATGACCACGAACATGAACATGAGCATGAACATCATCATGACCACGAACATGAACATGGTCCAAATTGTACATGTGGATGTCATGACCATGACCATCATCATGCAGACGATGTGTTTACAAGCTGGGGCAAGGAAACACCACATAAGTTTGAGAGAGCAAGAATTGAAGAAATATTAAAGAGCTTTATTGAAGATGATAGAATTTTACGTGCCAAAGGAATGGTAGAGGGTGTAGACGGTAAATGGATATATTTTGATATGGTTCCAGGTGATTATGAGCTTAGAGATGGTGAGCCAGACTATACAGGTCGTCTTGTAGTAATCGGAACTGAGCTTCACGAACATGAACTTGAAGAAATCTTTGGTATTGCATAACATGGAAAGGAATTAATAAAGTTATGGCACAGGAAATTCCAGTATATTTATTTACAGGATTTATGGATAGTGGAAAGACCTCACTTGTTCAGGAAACATTATTCGAGAATGATTTTGGCGAAGGCGAGAAAGGTCTTATAATCATGTGTGAAGATGGAGATGTCGAGTATAATGAGGACAAGCTTCGCACAATTAACTTTAAATTAACTTCAATTGAATCTGAAGAAGAGTTTACGTCTGAAAAGCTAGAACAGCTTAATCAAGAATATTTGCCCAAGCAGGTATTTATTGAATATAATGGGACATGGGGAATTGATAAGATTCTTGAGGCAAAACTTCCTGCGGGCTGGGTTATTGTACAGTCGCTTGCAACAATAGATTCTACTACATTTGATCTGTATATGAATAATATGCGTGTAATGATGCAGGAGCAGGTTTTCGCGAGTGATGTCGTCATATTCAACAGAACTGATGATGACACAGACAGAGGTCATCTGCGTCGTACAATAAAGAATATAAACAGAAAAGCGCAGATTGTTTATGAGAGAAAAGACGGTACCATTGATGAGAGACCGGAGGAATTACCTTTTGACATCAATCAGGATGTGATTGAACTTACAGATGCAGACTATGCTATATGGTATATGGATGCAATGGAAAATTACAAAAAATATGATGGTAAAAAAGTGAAGTTCAGAGCTCTTGTATACAATCCTGATAAGCTAAAAAAAGGAATAATTGTTCCGGGACGTTTTGCTATGACATGCTGTATTGAGGACGTTACATTTATTGGATTTAAGTGCAAATACGAAAAGGAAGAAGAGCTTGCGCATAAATCATGGATAGATATAACTGCTGAGATTCATGTCGAATTTGCCAGAGAGTATAAAGGAAAAGGACCGGTTTTATATCCGGTAAGCATTGAGTCGGCAGAAAAACCGGAAGACGAGCTGGTATACTTCTCATAACATATACTTATATCTGAATTGGAAAAAGATATTGATTAATTTTTTTCATTCTATTAAAATAAAAGAGCGTGTGTGCGCTCTTTTTTAAAGAATAACTTTGTAACTATGAAGTACTGGATAGTTACATAACTTTAGAAAATTAAGATAACTGGTATAGTTTATAAGAATGCTATACAAGTGTACTAGGAGGAAAATATGTATCCAATAGTTAGAAAAGAAAAATTGCAGGATAACATTGTGCTGATGGATATCAAAGCACCAAGAGTTGCAAAAGAATGTCTTCCGGGACAGTTCATTATTGCAAAAACAGATGAAATTGGAGAGAGAATTCCACTTACTATCTGTGATTATGACAGAGAGAAGGAGACTGTTACAATTGTAGTGCAGACAATTGGTGCTGGTACAGAGAGAATGATGGCTCTCGAAGAGGGCGATTCTTTAGAGGATTTTGTTGGACCACTCGGATGTCCTTCAGAGCTTTGTCTTGAGGAGAATCTTGAAGAGACAAAGAAGAAGAAGATTGTTTTTATAGCAGGTGGTTTGGGAACTGCTCCAGTTTATCCACAGGTTAAGTGGTTAAAGGAGCATGGAATCGATGCGGACGTTATTATTGGTTACAGAAATAAAGATTTACTCTTTTACGAGGATGAGATGAGATCTGTTGCAGCTAATTTATATGTTACAACAGATGACGGTTCATATGGCTTCCATGGAAATGGATGTCAGCAGCTTCAGACACTTGTTGATGAGGGCAAGGTGTATGATACATGTGTAGCAATCGGACCTATGATTATGATGAAGTTTGTTACGATTCTTACAAAGGAGCTTGGTATTCCAACTATCGTATCAATGAATCCTATTATGGTTGATGGAACTGGAATGTGTGGAGCTTGTCGTCTGGTAGTAGATGGTCAGGTTAAGTTTGCATGCGTAGATGGTCCGGAGTTTGATGGACATTTAGTTGATTTTGATCAGGCTATTAAGAGAATGCAGCAATACAAGACAGAAGAAGGCAGAGCTAAGCTTGCATATGAAGAAGGCGCAACACATCATGGTGGATGCGGACATTGCGGAGGTGACAATTGATGGATGTAGATGTTTTAGTAAGAGTACCTGTTCGTGAGCAGGAGCCAAAGGTAAGAGCAACTAACTTCGAAGAAGTTTGTTATGGATATAATGAGGAAGAGGCAGTAGCAGAAGCTTCACGCTGTCTCAATTGTAAGAATGCACAGTGTATGAAGGGATGTCCTGTTTCTATTAATATTCCTGCATTTATCGAGCAGGTTAAGAATCGTAATTTTGAAGCAGCATATCAGATTATTTCTGAGTCATCAGCACTTCCAGCAGTATGTGGACGTGTATGTCCTCAGGAAAGCCAGTGCGAAGGAAAGTGTATCCGTGGCATCAAGGGTGAGCCTGTTGCCATTGGTAAATTAGAGAGATTTGTTGCTGACTGGGCTAGAGAGAATGGAATTAAGCCTAAGACAGCTGAGAAGAAAAACGGAAAGAAGGTAGCTGTAATTGGTTCAGGTCCTGCTGGTCTTACATGTGCTGGAGATTTAGCAAAGCTTGGATATGATGTAACTATTTTTGAAGCCCTTCATATGGCTGGTGGAGTACTTTGTTATGGTATTCCTGAATTCCGACTTCCAAAGGACAAGGTTGTGGCTGCAGAAGTTGAGAATGTTAAATCATTAGGTGTTAAAATTGAAACTAACGTTGTTATAGGTAAGTCGATTAAGATTGACGAACTTATGGAGCAGGAAGGCTTTGATGCTGTATTTATCGGTTCTGGAGCAGGACTTCCAAGATTTATGGGAATCCCTGGAGAGCAGGCTAATGGTGTATTCTCTGCCAATGAGTTCCTTACAAGAAATAATCTTATGAAGGCTTTTAAGGATGAATATGAGACACCAATTACAAGAGGAAAGAAAGTAGTTGTTGTCGGTGGTGGTAATGTTGCTATGGATGCGGCAAGAACAGCTCTTAGATTAGGCGCTGAGACACATATTGTATACCGTCGTGGAGAGGAAGAGCTTCCGGCACGTAAGGAAGAAGTACATCATGCTAAAGAAGAGGGAATAATTTTTGATCTTCTTCAGAATCCAACAGAAATCCTTGTAGATGAGGACGGATGGGTAAAAGGTATAAAGCTTGTTAAAATGGAACTTGGTGAGCCTGATGCTTCAGGACGTAGAAGTCCGGTTGAAATTGAAGGTTCAGAGTATGAGATTGAATGTGATACAGTTATTATGTCACTTGGTACATCTCCAAATCCACTTATTTCTTCAACAACAAAGGGGCTTGAGATAAATAAGAGAAAATGCATTGTTGCAACAGAAGATACAGGAGCAACTTCTAAAGAAGCTGTTTATGCAGGTGGAGATGCAGTTACAGGAGCTGCAACAGTTATTCTTGCTATGGGAGCTGGAAAAGCTGCTGCAAAGGGCATTGACAAGTATTTATCAGCTAAATAAATCGCAAAGAATGGGGCTTCGGCTCCATTTTTTTGCGTTGCAAGAGTAATATAAATCGTTTATAATTGAAGAGGCTATATTTTTATGCCAATCAGGTGATTTAGAGGTAAGTATAGTGCGTAAACGAATAAGGCAGATTGCCAGAGGCAAGTTCGAGTACGCGAAGCCGATTTTAACCTTTTCGGAGGAGTTTTTAGATCTTCAAATTACAGAAGATAAAGATGAAAGTGGTAGTTTTACAATTTCAACTAATAATGACGAGATATTACGTGGTGTAGTATATTGTACAGAGCCTAGAATGGAATGTCTAACACCTCAGTTCGAAGGGGCGGAAATTCGGATTCGTTACCAATTTCATAGCAGAGGTCTTGTAGAGGGAGATAAGGTCGAAGGGGCATTTATTATTGTCTGTAATCAAAGTGAGTACAGTCTTTCTTTTTGTGCAATAATATCCAAAAGATATCCGACTACATCAATTGGAGTAATTCATAACCTTTATGATTTTGCGTGTCTTGCAAAAGAAAATTGGGATGAAGCATTTCAGCTTTTTTATCATAAGAATTTTACCAACGTTATTAATTCAAATGAAGTTAAGGAATTAATGATATATCGTGGAATGGTTTCGTCTAAACCATCTAATCAGAATCTTGAAGAATTTCTTGTTGGAATAAAAAAGAAAGAAGTTGTCAAGATTACAACTGATAAAACTGAGGCAGTGTATTATGATATTACGGACTCAATTAGTGAGACTTGTAATATTAGGAAAAGCGGATGGGGATATATCGAAATAAACATCTCTTCCGATTCAGAATTTATTGAGTTGCCGCAGACTAGACTGGTGACAGATGATTTTATTGGTAGTACTTACCCGTTAGAGTATGTTATAGATCCGGATAGGATGCATGCGGGACTTAATTTTGGCAAGGTTTACATTAAGAGTGCTTATCAGATGATTACACTTACAATTACAGCGTCCTGCGAACCACAAATCGAAGAAGTGATGGAATCTACACGAACTCAGATAAACGAGTGTAAGACTGGAATAATGGAGCTGTATCAGGCATACAGACTTAAAAGAATTGTAACAGGTGTATGGTCAAATGAGACTGTAGATATTTTAAATCACCTTCATGCGCTGGTTCCTGATGAACCAATGTATGTGCTTATGAAGGCTCAGGCATTTATCATTAACAGACAAAGACAGGAAGCAGAATGGATTCTTGATGAGTTTAAGAGAGAATGTAATGATACGAAGTCGCCGATATGGGGATATTATCTTTATCTTATGACTTTGATGGAAAGAGAGCCTTCTTATGTTGATAGAATGACTCATGAGATTGAATTGATTTTCTATGATAACCCTGATTCGGCATTACTGTTTTGGGTGTTACTGTTTTTGCAGGAACAGTATTTTAATAATAATGCGCGTAAGTTAAAAGATATTGAATATTGGGTTTTAAATGGTTGTAATTCTCCATATTTGTATATAGAGGCATTTTATCTTATCTGGCAGGATCCGTATTTATTATCAAAATTGGATAAGTTTGAGATTCGTATTATCCGCTGGGCGATAAAGCATCATGCTTTGACTAAGGATATTGTGATGCAATTATTCCAGATAATAGATATGAGCAAAGGGTTTGATAAGAAAATATATGATATATTATGCTCGGCATATGAGGTTGACTCAAAGCTGGAATATATTGGTAGTATCTGTAGTTATCTTATTAAGAACCAGCAATATGATGCGAAGTATCATACATGGTTTGAAAAAGGCATTGAGCTTGAGCTTCGCATTACAGGTCTGTATGAGGCATATTTGTTATCGCTTGATGATAGAGAGATTATCTCAATTCCAAAGATAATACAGATGTATTTTCGATATGAGAGTTCTCTGCCGTACAGGAAGATGGCAGTGCTTTATAATAATATAATAGCTGGAAAAGACACTAATCCTGAAGTATATCAGAAATACAGAAAGACAATGGGCAAGTTTGCGATGGCTCAGGTTGAAATGAGACATATGGACGACAATCTCGCAGTAATTTATAAAGAAATGCTTGATATAGGACTTGTAAATGAAGAAATTGCACATTGTCTGGCTCGAATTATTTTTACAAATAAGCTTGTTGTTTTTGATGAGAAGATGGTGCGTGCGATTGTTTATCAGCGTCAGATAAAGAATCCGCAAATTGTTCCGATAGTAGATCAGGCAGCATATTTTCAGCTGTTTTCAAAAGATTATGTTATTCTTTTTGAAGATGAAAACGGAAGAAGATATGTCGGAAGTGTCTCTTATAGACTCCAGAATCTTATGGAACCAGAAAAGTATATTGAAAAATGCATGGAGCTTGCACCATCAGAGGTCTCATATCTGGTTAATGTATTTCAGACAAGACAAAGTTATCTTACCTTTAATGAGAAGGACAAGATGTTTTTCCCATATATATTGAATAATGATGAACTTAGTGTTGAATTCGAATCACAAATGACATATCAGATTATGAGATATTATGAATCTTCTGAAGAAGCAGATTTTATTGTTGAGAGATTAAATGAAATTGATTTTTC
>JAXELM010000018.1:0-2478 GCA_034100525.1 Agathobacter sp. | reverse complement strand
AATGAATCAGCCATATTCTTTAGATTTTGCGCACACTCATTTAAGCTCTGACTTATTGCCGTATTCTCCTGTGCACTTGCCGCATTATTCTCTACAAGTTCTGCAACCTCTTTTAGTCTTTCATTAACATCCTCAATTGCTTTTTGCTGATTCTCAACAGACTGTACAATCGCATCCATATGTTCTTCTGACTCAATCGAATCATTCATACCCTGAAGTATTGTCTCAGATGTTGCTGTAACTAATTCTTTTCCAGCTTCAACGGCAGATAATGATTCTTTTATTAACTTACTAATATTCTGGCTTGCCTTACCACTTGACTCTGCAAGTTCACTAATCTCATCTGCAACAACGGCAAAGCCCTTACCTGCTTCTCCAGCTCTTGCAGCTTCAATTGAAGCATTTAAAGAAAGTAAATTAGTCTGAGAGGCAATCTTTTGAATCTCCCCTACAAAATCAGCTATCTGACTATAACAATCCTCAATACTCTCCATAGCTTTAACCAGCTCGTCCATCTCGCCATTTCCAATCTCCAGATGCTCTTTGGTGGTTCTTGCATTATCACGGACACTCATTGCACGCTCAGTAATCTCTCTGGTCTGCTCTGTAAGCTGTGCCATATCATTGGATACATTATTAACTGACGCATTTTGTAATGATGCACTTTCTGCAACATTTTCTGTTGTTTTGCCAAGTTCATCAGCGAATTCCAGTACCTGCTGTGTCTCTTCTCTTATCTGCACAAACGAATCATTCAAGTCATTTATAATACTTTGCAGTGCGTCTTTAATTTGTACATAGCTTCCCTTAAATTCACCATCGACTGTCACAGCAAGATTCTTATCTGAAATCGCATTAACAGTGCCTGATATTCTTTCAATATAGAATTTAAGGCTTGAAATTGTCTCGTTTATAGAATCAGTAAGCTTCTCAATCTCAGTTGAATTCTTCTCCTCATCGAATACAACTGACAAGTCACCTTCTGCAACTCTTATCATCTTTCCACTTATAGACTCTAAAGGTTTAAATAATACGCTTATCCTACTTTCAACACGCGATTTAGTACTGTTCAATGTAACAAAGTAAATAATCAGATTTAGTCCAATAATAAGCGCAAAAAACAGAAAAATCATATATAACGGTTTAACAGCAATGACCTTCCATCCGGTCACTTCAGATGTCTTTCCTATTCCAAGCTTAAAACCACCTTTATAGTCCAAAAACATCGCTATCTTCATCTCTTTGTTAATAAAACGCTGATATCTTCCACTATTAATGTCCTTCAAGGTAGGTGTGCTGTCAGCGGTCAAAGAATACTGGTCATTTGGATGAACTAAAACAGTACCTTCTGATGTGGTTAAAAACACATAGCTGCTTGAAGTATAACTCTTCTCAATTAGTGAAACCAGATTATCCATATACATGTCCATACCGACAACACCTGCTATTTTGCCATCCTTGTATGTAGCTTTGGCAAGTGTTATACATATCCCGCCTGACTGCAAATCAACATATGGGTCTGAAATATATACATGCTCAGGATCTGCCTGCGCTGCCTTGTACCAATCACGCTCTGTAACAATAAAATCTGCTGGTGGTTCCCATCCACCGCTCATTATCGTGATATTTTCATCATAACAGCTGTAGACAGCCGACACCTGATCATCCATGCCCACCATGGCATCTACATAAGCTAGTACATCTGCTTTTTCCTGTATTGTGCCGCCACTAATTCCTGCCGCAATAGCTTCAAGCATGCTCACTTTACTTTGCATTGCCGAATCAATCTCAGCAGTATATTCTTTAACAGAACTACGGTTATCCTGCACAATATACATTAGTGCTAAGACTCCGGCTATGATAATCGACTCAACGCACACAATAATCAAAGCTTTTCGTAATATCCCTATGAATGTATTTCCGATTTTACTGCTAAGTCCCTGATTATGAGCCACACTCGTTGACACATCTTTTCTACCCATAAATACACTCTCCAATCTAATATCACGTTCAATATATCTGGGAAAATTGTACCATATAGTGGGTATATTTTCAAGATTTATTGCTTTAATATGCTAATTTATTGCATGTTTTTGTTTGTTTTTTGCTCATCTTCACAAATCTGGTTTTCCAGATACTCAATTCGTCTTACACACCTTTACACCACTTTTAATACTAAGCAATGAGTTAATCAATTCAGGATCAGGCAAAGCTCCAAGCGCACCTTTCCGATATTTTTCCATAACATCTGTCGTATCTCGTACGCCCTGCTGTGCTGTAAAATCTGCAAGTGAATATACATACACACCTTCTTCATCCTTATGAACAAACCAAATCTGCTCCTTTCGAAACATTCTCTTGCAATCCATAAGGTTAATATCATGTACTGTAAATATCATCTGTGCACTTGTATTCAATTCATTATTAAACATCGCAACTATTGCCCTGGTAAGCTTAAAATGAATACTGCTATCCAAC
>JAXELM010000264.1:0-2604 GCA_034100525.1 Agathobacter sp. | reverse complement strand
CATCATCCGTCCATAGTCTGGTCATATCGTACTCATCGTTTCTGCCACAAGGCGATGCACAACCACTACATCCGGGAATAAGAGCTTCCCTTTCCCGTCTGACTGTCTCAATCTGGGACAGAATCGTTTCCTCGTTGAAATTTACATTAGTTAAGGTTGTAAACAAACCTTCAATCATTGCTTTGTGAGTAGATGACCTTGTTTGATGACCATCGGAAGCTCTGGCAAGGCCAATCAAAGCGCCTACAAGCTCATCCTGCAATTTAGCTACATCAGCATTCTTGCCACATACACCAATATTACCTGTGCAACCGCCACATCCTGCGGTCTGTTCGCACTGAAAACAAAACATATTATTCATCATAAAATTCTCCCATCTGTCGAAAGCGTCACTACATTCCATGGAATAAATTTTCCACTACTTTGCAATGCTGTTTTAACGGCATGTTCTATACCTCCACAGCAAGGAACTTCCATACGCACCACAGTGACACTTCGAATATTGTTATTACTAATTATTTCAGTCAATTTGATAGCATAATCTACTGCATCCAGTTTAGGACATCCTACCAATGTAATATGGCCTTTGATAAAATCCTGATGAAAATTGGCATAGGCATAAGCTGTACAGTCAGCTGCTACCAATAGATTTGCATTATCAAACCATGTAGCATTCGTAGGAACAAGTTTTATCTGAACCGGCCACTGTAGAAGTTGTGATTGCTGAGGTATGTTTGTTGTAGAAATCGTCTGGCAACGTTCTATACTTTTGGCAGCAGTACCTGGACATCCACAAGGTAAAGGCTGTTCATTTTTTGATTTTGCAGCAAGAACTGCCGCTTCATCATAGGCTGCCGCTTCTCGCTCGACAAAAGATATTGCTTCTGTTGGACAAGCTGGAAGACAATCTCCCAGACCATCGCAATAGTCATCCCTAAGTAGCTTTGCTTTACCATTTACCATACCTATAGCACCCTCGTGGCATGCTAAAGCGCAAGCTCCACATCCGATACATTTTTCTTCATCTATTTGTATAATTTTTCGAATCATTGTATATCCTCCTATTTGCTGAACTTGACGTTACGAGCTCATTTTATTATACTGAGCAATATATGTCTGTTGGAATTCCAACATGGGAGATTTTTGATGGAAAAATATTATGAAAGTTTGTCGCAATGTTCGTTATTTAATGGCATTGAGAAGTCAGATTTGAATTCGATGATAGCATGTCTGAATGGTAAATCAGTAAAGATTACGAAAGGAAATCCGGTATTTCTTGAAGGAGACCCAGCAAAATATGTAGGTGTAGTTCTTTCTGGAACAGTGCAGGTGATTAGGGAAGATTATTATGGTAACCGAAGCATAATAACCGCTTTGCAGCCCGGAGAATTATTCGCTGAAGCATTTTCTTTTGCAGGACTTGAAACCATGCCTGTAAGCGCAATTGCTATGAGTGACAGTGAGGTCCTTCTTTTGGATTGCAGACGTGTTCTGACCTCATGCTCTAATGCTTGTCATTTTCACAGTTTGCTGATGAAGAATTTGATACAGGGTATGGCCAAGAAAAACTTGGCATTGTCACAGAAGATTCGATATATGTCGCAGAAATCAACAAAGGAAAAGCTGATGGCCTATCTTCTGGACCAAGCAAAACAAGGCCAAAGTACGGAGTTTGTGATTCCATATGACAGGCAGGGGCTGGCTGATTATCTGGGAGTGGAACGCAGTGCTATGTCAGCAGAAATTGGCAAGCTGAAAAAATCAGGGCAGATTGATACAAAAGGGGCATGGTTTTGTATAAAAGAAAAGGATTGGAATAAATGAGGATAGATATTGATGATAAATATCTTAATACAGAAGTAACAATCAAGTCACCGAGACACACTCAGGAAATTGAGAAAATGATTTCTATGATGCGGATGTTAGATATGCAGATCGCTGTAAAGAAAAATGATGAAACATATTAGAAAGAGATTGGGTGTTAAATAATGGAAGAGAATAAAACAATATTTAATTATTTAGGTGAGATATTTGCAATGTTTGGAATTATTGTATTATGGAAGCAGTTATTTTTGACATGGATGGAGTTATTTTTGACTCCGAACGGATAGTGTATGAAGGCTGGAAAGAGCTTTCAGAGAAGTATGGTTTTAAAGATTTGGATATCGTATACAGAAAATGTATCGGTGTAAATATTACCACATGTAAACAGATATATTTGGATTTCTACGGGGAAGATTTTCCATACGATAGATATCGGGAAGAACGCGCAGCTGATTATCAAGCGAAATATAGCGGAGGAAGACTTCCAATGAAGCCGGGTGTCGAGAAAATACTGGCATATTTAAAGGAAAGAGGCTTTTTAATAGCAATAGCTTCGTCTACGAGCGTTGCGCTGGTTGAACAGCAGATTAGGGATGCGGGGCTGATTAAGTATTTCGACGTAATTGTCGGTGGTGACCAGGTGGCAAAAAGCAAGCCGGCACCAGATATTTTTCTAAAGGCAGCAGAGCTACTGGGAGTTTGTCCCGAAAGCGCATATGTCATTGAAGATTCATATAATGGAATAAGGGCAGCAAAGACAGCAGGGATGCGTCCGATTAT
>JAXELM010000228.1:0-2327 GCA_034100525.1 Agathobacter sp. | reverse complement strand
GCCATAAGTATCATTGTAGTATTCTTTGAAGCACCATCCTTAAACTTGGCTACCGTTGCAACAATCAGACTCGCCAGACAGATAATTAGCTGCACCATTACCTTCATTCCACCGCCTGATATTACTACTGCAAGTATAAGTGATAAACACATATATGCAAGTATTATTGCCAATATAAGATACGCCGTACCATTTGCTCTTTTTCTTTGTTCGTCTGTCATTTTTCTTTCCTCCTTAGCTCATAACATTCCAAACATTATTTAAAAATATTATTTATCAAGCTTTGCCTCAAATTCCTCCTCTGGAATAGGCTTGGAATATTTGTACCCCTGTGCTATAAATGCACCAATTTCTTTCATAAGCTCTACATCTTCATCATTCTCGACACCTTCACACACAACCTGTGCCTCAAGGTCAACCGCCATATGCACTATACCGCGCATGATAACGACCTGCCTTTCTCTGTCTTCCTGATTGAGTAAAAATGAACGGTCGAGCTTTATTACAGATGCAGGTATCTGCTCAAATACACCTAATGATGAGTATCCTGAACCAAAATCATCAATTGATAACCGTATACCCTTTTCCTGCAATTCATCTATTGTGTCCTTTATTGCCTGCTGATGAAGTTCTTCTACAACAAGAGTCTCCGTAATCTCAACCTCTATTAAATCTTTTGGTATATTATATTTCTCAAGCACAGCCTCAAATCTGTTTGAGAAACCAGATTTCATAAAGTGATGCCTTGAAAAATTAACTGATACCGTTACTACTCTCTTGCCTTCATCCAATCTGCGCCTTAGCATTCGACAAACATTTTCAAGCACGCAGAAATCTATCTCTGTAATCTTTCCTGTCTTCTCATAATATGGGACAAAATAATATGGTGCTCTTATCATTCCATCACATGTCGGATCTTTAAATCTTACAAGTGCTTCAGCTCCAACAATCTGCTCTGTACGGATGTCCACCTTTGCCTGATAAAAAGCAACAAAGTCTTTTTCAAAATCTACTGAATTCAGGAGCTGCTCCTTAATATGCTCTTCCTTTAAGTTTTTCTCCAATTCATCATCGTAAATAACTATAGAATTGGAAGCTTCTTCACGTGCTGCTTCCAAGGCAAGGTTAGCATTCGATATAGCAGTCTGCAATTCCCTCGAATCATCAGGCAACAAATATGCACCAATTATTATTGTCATATGGTTGGTGGTCTCTTTGTGTATCCGCGCCTCCATATCTTTTTTAATACCATTTAACCGTTCTAAGAATTCATCCCTTGTCTCGTATTTTAGGAACAAAACAAAGCGGTCTCCCTGGTCTCGTGCATATATCTCTTTGTTATCCTCAATATATTCGGATATCATATTTACTACGTTCTCCAGCAGCTTTTGCCCTTCATCTTTGCCGTACAATGTATTAAATAATTTAAACTGTGATATATTAATAGTTGCAATAGCACGCTTCGGCTTACCATATGACGGCAGATGCTGCGATGCCTGATATGTCAGATAATTCAAATTCCAGATATCCATATTAAAATCCTTATACATAAGCTTCTGGATTTTCTTGTTGTCATTTATCATATGGACGCCGACCAATACTATCACAAGTATTAATGCAATCAGCAATCCTATAATCAATGAACTGTAATTCTGAATAAACTGTTTAAGGCTCATATATGTAATCGTGCTATTTTGCATTACATATTCACTTATTTCTTTTTCTGATATAGTGGTTATTGTCTTATCTACTATTCCGACAAATTCCTCCGGCATCTGACTGCTGTATACCATTGAAATATCATGATCCTTGTTGACCACACTTTGTATTTCCAAATTACTATATTGCTGATTCTGCCGTATAAGATATTCTGACAGATATCCGTCACAAAGTGCAACATCAGCATCACCTTCATCTACTGCCTCTAAGCATTTCTCCTGTGTGTCATATACAAGATATTTCATATCATCATTGCTAAATGCTTTTTCAGCCTCAGTATACATATCTGACACAACTGCAACTTTGTTAATCCCCTTGGAGTGCCCATTTTCATCTGCCACAATTACCATCGGAATATATACGTAAGCATCAGTAGTCCTGAAATTATTTTCTGTTATCTGTTCTTCAGTCAGACTGCTGTAACAAAGCAAATCGATTTTCTTATCATTTAATGCTTTTATCGCACTCTCCGCATCATCTATAAGCATATAATTGATTTTCAGTCCGCTTGTCTTTGAGAAATTCTCCATTACATTTCTGCAAAGACCGTCAATCGTGCTGTTATTAAGATAACTTATTGGATAGTGTCCATCCATAAAGCCTACGGT
>JAXELM010000200.1:0-6535 GCA_034100525.1 Agathobacter sp. | reverse complement strand
ACACGAATTGTTCTAAGTGCCATTTGTTATCCTCCTTTAAAACCCGCTCATTGGGTTAAAATCATATTGAACAGATACATTCCTGAAAAAAGAATTATCTCTGATGTGCTTCTCCACAATATTCTTTAATTCTACAAGTGTATCATATTTTTGTGTCTTTAGATAAATAACTTTTCTAAAAATATCATTAATTTTTGATATACTCGCATCTGCCGGACCTACAAGCTGAACTCTCATTTCCCTTGTAATCACGCTTCCAAGGCAATTTGCAACTTCTTCACTGCATTTATCAACCTCTTCATAGGATGGTGAAGAACATATAATTAGCAAAAGATTCCACACAGGCGGATAAAACATCATCTGTCTGTACTCAATCTCCTTTTCATAAAACTTCTCATAGTCCTGCTCTCTTGCCGCCTCTATTGCATAATTATCCGGATCATAAGTCTGTATTACAACATTGCCCGGCAGCTGCCCTCTGCCTGCTCTTCCCGCTGCCTGTGTTAGCAACTGGAAGGTTCTCTCAGCCGCGTGAAAATCATTCACATGCAAAGACATATCCGCTGCAAGTACACCCACAAGAGTCACATTTGGAAAATCATGCCCCTTTACAATCATCTGGGTTCCAATGAGTATATCCGCCTCTCCATTTGCAAATGCTGATAAAATTTTCTCATACGAATCTTTGGTACGGGTAGTATCAAAATCCATTCGAAGAATTCTCGCATTCGGAAATCTTCTTTGGACCATCATTTCAATCTTCTGTGTACCAGCCTTAAATCCACTGATGTATTTTGAACCACAGCTCGGACAGACTGTAGGAGTAGGTATCTCATATCCACAATAATGGCATATCATCTTTCCATTGTTGTGCTGACTTAAAGACACATCGCAATGAGGACATTTTACCACATATCCGCATTCTCTGCACGACATAAATCCGCTGACACCTCTTCTGTTTAAAAAAAGCATTATCTGCTGCTTATTTAAAAGTCGCTGTTCCATAAGCTCCTGAAGTCTCTCACTTAGTATCGACCTGTTACCAGCCTTTAATTCTGCCCTTAAATCTATTACCTCACATTCGGGAAGCGTTTTATCTGAGACTCTTGTTTTCATTTCCAAAAGCTTATATCGTCCGCACATAGCACTATAATAGCTGTCAACAGAAGGGGTCGCTGATCCTAGTACAACGCAGGCATCATTCATACTGGCTCTTTTTATAGCGACTTCTCTCGCATGATATCGTGGTGTTGTCTCACTTTTGTATGAATTCTCGTGTTCCTCATCAATTATTATTATTCCAATGTCTGAAAATGGCGTAAAAAGTGCAGAACGCGGTCCAATCATTATATCAATATCGCCGTTTTTAGCTCTCTGAAACTGGTCATATCGCTCTCCCGCCGAGAGCCTTGAGTTCATAATAGACACACGATTTCCAAATCTGTTATAAAACCGCATAACGGTCTGATACGTAAGTGCAATCTCCGGAATCAGAACTATTGCCTGTTTCCCCTTTGATATCATATATGAAATAAGCTCCATATATACCTCTGTCTTACCACTTCCCGTTACACCCTTTAGCAGATATGTATTCCGCTGTCCTTCTTCGTATTCCTGACATACTGTATCTACAACACTTTGCTGCTGTTCATTTAGTGAAATAGTATATTCTTTCTGTGCCAGATGCGATATCGGATTTCTGTAATCATTCGTACTCTCAACACTGATTATTTCCTGCTGCACCAATGCTTTTATGACCGCTGATGAGACATTTAGCTTTCCTGTGACTATTGAATAATCAAGCTCCTTTAAATTAATTAATTCTCTAAGCAGTCTCGCCCTTGCTGTCTGATGTTTATCCTCAAAAAAAGCCAGTTTCTGTATTGCATCTTTTTCTGGAATGGCAAGATGAAGAGTTCTTCGGCATACAGCTTTTGTTTGTTTTTTGATTGGAATGACAGTCTTTAAAGCCTGATTCATTGTCGATCCATAGTTATCCTTTATCCATCCGGCTAATTCAATAAGCTGCGATTCTATGGCAACGCTCTGCGTTTTAATTCCAGTAATCGGCTTGATTTTATTCACGTCAAATTCCGCTTCATCTGTAAGCTCTACAACATATCCACTTATCTGCCTGTTTCCAAATGGAACATCAACAGCCACACCTATCTTAATAACATCCTCAAGCTCATCAGGTACTCTGTATTGAAAAGTCTTATCCAGTTTTTCGTGTGATATATCCACTATTATATTGGCATACTTTGACATAATACCTTCCTCTTACTCACGCAAAAATCGGATAGACATTATCATCTATCCGATTTTCAAGTATTTTATTATGAAAGAGAGTTATATTTCTCTTCACAATATTTGCAACGATAAATCTCTTTCTCCTCATCAGTCAGAATAAATACCTGCTCAAGCTCCTGCTCTATCGATGTGATACATCTAGGATTCTTACAGCGAATTACATTCTTTATCTGTTTTGGAAGCATCAATTCACGCTTTTCAACGATTTTATCGCCCTTTATCACGTTCACAGTGATATTGTGATCTATAAAGCCTAATATATCAAGGTCAAGTGCTTCTATCGGACATTCAACCTTTATGATATCCTTCTTACCCATTTTGTTACTCTTAGCATTCTTGATAACAGCAACTGTACAATCAAGCTTGTCAAGATTTAAATCATGATATATCTGAAGGCTCATTCCTGCCTTAATATGGTCTAACACGAATCCTTCGTTAATTCCGCTTATGTTTAGCATCTCTGTTCCTCCTGCTACTTATCTAACCCTAATAATGTAAGAATCAATGCCATTCGAACATATACACCATACTGTGCCTGTTTGAAATATGCAGCGCGTGGATCATCATCTACCTCTACTGCAATTTCGTTTACTCTTGGAAGTGGATGAAGCACCAGCATATCCTCTTTTGCAAGGTCAAGCTTGCTCTTTGTAAGGACATAAAAATCCTTCAAACGTACATAGTCTTCTTCATTGAAGAAACGCTCTCTTTGAACTCTGGTCATATACAAAACATCTAACTTCGAAATAGCATCTTCAAGACGTTCTACCTCTTCAAATTCTACTCCGTTTGCCACTAATACATCTTCCCTTACATAGTCAGGTATTCTCAACTCATTTGGTGAAATGAGTACAAACTTCACATTCTTGTATCTGATCATGGCATTAATCAGCGAATGAACTGTACGACCAAACTTGAGGTCGCCACAAAGACCAATTGTGATATTGTCAAGTCTTCCTTTGAGGGAACGTATTGTAAGAAGATCTGTGAGTGTCTGCGTTGGATGCTGATGTCCACCATCCCCTGCATTGATAACAGGTATACGGGACTTAGATGAAGCAACAAGTGCTGCTCCTTCCTTTGGATGACGCATAGCACATATATCTGCATAACATGAAATAACACGAATAGTGTCAGAAACACTTTCACCTTTTGCAGCTGATGAAGAATCTGCACTGTGAAAACCTAAAACAGAACCGCCGAGGTTGAGCATAGCTGCCTCAAAGCTTAATCTTGTTCTTGTACTTGGCTCGTAAAAGCATGTAGCGAGCTTTTTCCCATCACATGAATGGGCATATTTATCTGGATGTGCCTCAATGTCATTAGCTAAATCAAGTAGCTTGTCTAACTCCTCTACTGAGAAATCCAGAGGACTCATTAAATGACGCATAATCTGCCTCCTATTTGTATGCATTTTTACTATCATATAATATTAACCGAGCAAATTCAAGAGTTTATCTCTATTGCTTTTTTATTAATTTTTGATACTATTATTGTAATAGGTGAAACACTAAATATCACCTTAAGAATAGGAGAAATAATATGTCAGAAATTATTGAAAACGAAGACGAAGTAATCTTTGCCGAACGCAAACGCTGGCTCTTTTTCGGATTACCTTTTACATTTACTAAGTACACAATTACACCTAGTCTTGTAACTATTGATCAGGGATTATTTAACACTGTCGAGGACGACTGCTATATGTACAAGGTTCAGGATGTAAAATTAAATACATCTTTATTCGAGAAGATATTTAAGCTTGGAACAATCGTTTGCTTTACAGGTGACGTCACAAATCCTGAGCTTAGACTTGTTCATATCAAGCATGCAAAAGAAATCAAATCATACCTGCTCAAGCAGTCTGAAGTAGCCCGTCTTAAGAGACGCACACTCAACACTGTGGACATTGGGGCACACGGTCTTGATTTAGATGGGGATGGAATTGAGGATTAATCACTTTTTATTATCAACAACAGAATCCACAGAACATCTCCATGCATAGCAGACTAAGACAAAAGCTTCCTGCACCTGAGTATGGCCTTTCATATGAACTGCCCATATTGGTGTACCATGAACCACCATACTGAAGGTTCTGCTGGAATTGTCTGTACTGAACATTACTAGGCTCAAGCGTAACGGCTCTTTGGATATGCTCTAAGGCTGTGGCTCTATTGCCGCAGCCTTCATTAGCTATCGCACTATAAAAATACCACTTTCCCTGTCTCTCAGAAAATGGAATACTCTCCAAAACATTTATTGCTTCTTTGTAACAATGATTAGCTATATAGTTAACCGCTGCCTGAAGCTTGGTCGATTCCTGACTACTATCCCTCGAAGTATTTGAATAGTAATATCTGCCTGCAAAGCCTCCAAATGGACCCTCTGCATAATCATTATACTCTGTCCCCTGCTGCTTTGCCTTCATAATCTGGTCATAAGCCTGCTGAACCTGCTTAAATCGTTCCTCCGCCAGCTCCTTATTTGGATTATTTACATTGGCGTCCGGGTGATATTTTCTACTCAGTGCTCTGTATGCTTTTTTAATGTCGTCATCCGAAGCATCCCTGCTTACGCCTAAAACCTGATATGGGTCTGTCATTTTTTATTCCTCTTTTTCTCTTTATACTGGATATACTCGTATTTGGTCCAAACTCCTGAATATAATATATTGCGCAATATATCAGCATGTAACAATATCGGTAACCGTTCAAATGACTTGGCACACTCTGATATCATACTTGTCATCATAAGTCTGCTCAATGTCTCAAAATCCTTTGGATTTTCTTTGCGAAGATATACAAATGGATTGTATGATTCACGCTTCTCATCCTTGTTAATATCCTCATATGCATCCATCAGATATATGAACTTTCCCAGATAAAAACCTAAAGTCTTTAACTCTTTATACCACTCATCCTGTTTCCATGCAAATATTTCTCCAAGCATCTCTCCCGTAAGACCTGCTACATAATCAATATTTCTCTCATGCTTCTGCTCACACTCTGCAAGCTCGTCCATATAAGACTCTATAGCATTTATCTGTCTTGGATAAATCTTTGCGATTCTTTCATAGTCCTTCTTTATCATCATCGCAATAGTCTTCTTGGTGTAGTCCCTGTTGTCCTTCCAGTCATCAATCAGATTATGATATGCGAGTGCTATATTCATGCAGGCTGCATACTCTGTAATATCGTTCTTTCTTGCCACATGTTTTTTGGTTGGGTGTGCTGCACATGTAAAGCTCTTTTGTTCCTCCTTAGGCTCGTATAATCCTGTAAGAAGTACAACCAGAAATGTCATATCATAATTTAAAAGCATCTGACCTTTGGCTCCGCTTTCATTCCTAAGCTGCTGACACAACCCACAGTAATAAGCTTTATAACAGTTCTTATTCTCATCAGACAATTCTTTTTTATTTACATTAATATATCCGAACATCAATCAGCTCCTTCTGGCAAATTCCTCTCGACATTTAGGACATGTGATAATAATCTTGCCATGTCCTCTAGGCACTCTGACCTGCTGTTTGCACATCGGGCATTTGAAATATTTGTAAATAGCACGCTGCTCTCTTCTTTTCTTATGATTATTGCGCTTTATAGCCATATTATAACGCCAGTTTCTGAACTTCTGATTCTCCTCATATCTCTTAGATGTATTCTTTGAGAAAATTCTAAAATAAAGATGTACAATAAGTGCAACTGCCATAAAAGACAATATCATCTGAATAAAAGGATTCCTGATAAAAATAGATAACACTAAGGGAATCCATATCAAAATAGATTCAAACCTGGCTAATTCATCCACACCATTTCTTCCATACATAAATTTGATAAATTTTTCTTTCATTTAATCGTCGTCCTCTTTTCACCCTTGTTTTACTTGCTTTTTGTATCTTACTCCCTTATACAATTCCCAGTCAATAAACCTACTATCTTTTAAGAAACAATTTATATTTTTTTTACAAAAAAAGCTTTTATGCTTGAAATTTGACGTATCAGTTGGTATATTAAAATGCGTGCAGGACAGGAGATCGCGGCTGCAAGTGTCGAAAGACCGCAGGTGAGGAAAGTCCGGGCTTCACAGGGCAGGATGCCGGTTAACGGCCGGTGGAGGAAACTCTAAGGAAAGTGCAACAGAAATATACCGCCACTTTTGTGGTAAGGGTGGAATGGCAGTGTAAGAGACTACCGCCTCGCTGGTAACAGGGAGGGCACATGTAAAC
>JAXELM010000179.1:0-8990 GCA_034100525.1 Agathobacter sp. | reverse complement strand
TTAATATTTCGTGATATATAATGTTCGTAATTTTCGGTCATTTTCTCCCTCCATTTTTTTAGTATACGTCTTTGCAAAAAAAGAATCAACCTTGCGTTTGAAATAAAAAGTTGTTACTATGATATAGATAATTGGAAAGTGGGATTGAAAATGGAAGCATATACAAGTTTTGCCCAGGTCTATGATATGTTCATGGACAATGTCTCGTACGATGAGTGGGCTGATTATTTAGAGGCTCGTTTGAAAGAGCATGGAATCGTGGAAGGCACGATTTTAGACCTTGGATGTGGAACTGGGAAAATCACAAGAAGCATGGCCCAAAAGGGTTATGATATGATAGGTGTTGATAATGCAATAGAGATGCTTGATATCGCGTGCAGCATAGGACCAGAAAGCATATTATATCTGATGCAGGACATGCGGGAGCTGGAATTGTATGGAGCTGTAAAGGCTGTGTACTCGACCTGTGACTGTCTGAATTATATCTTGGATGAGGACGGGCTTATGGAGGTGTTTTCGGGTGTGAAAAAGTATCTGGAGAAAGATGGGGTATTTATTTTTGATATGAACACACCATATAAGTATATGGAATTACTTGGAGAAAATACTTTTGCAGAAAACCGGGATGAGGGCAGCTTTATCTGGGAGAATTATTTCGATGAAGAGGAGCAGATTAATGAATATGATTTGACCCTTTTTATTGCAGAGGATACAGACAATGGCAGATTATACAGAAAGTATGAGGAGACACACTATCAGAGAAGCTACAGCCCTGATGTGATAATGAGTTTGCTTGAAAAGGCCGGTTTCAAGGTAGAGACATTATATGAAGGATATACAATGAACAGTCTTGCAACTGAGAGTGACAGAATGACAGTAATTGCTACTGTAAATAATAAATACATAGAAAGATAGGATAGGAGATTGATATGTCAGATTATATAGTTCGCGCGACAGCAGCAGATAGCAGCATCCGCGCATTTGCGATTACATCAAAGGAGATGGTGGAGGCAGCAAGAGCGCATCATAATACATCACCAATTATGACGGCAGCACTTGGAAGATTACTATCAGGTGGTGCTATGATGGGAATTATGATGAAGGGGGATAAGGATTTACTTACTCTTCAGATACAGTGCAGCGGTCCTGC
Source organism: Agathobacter sp. (assembly GCA_034100525.1). GTDB lineage: Bacteria > Bacillota > Clostridia > Lachnospirales > Lachnospiraceae > Roseburia. The sequence continues at coordinate 7,840 of JAXELM010000179.1, read as the reverse complement.
GAAGGGGCTTACCGTTACTGCTGATTCTCATGGAAATGTAAAGGGCTTTGCCATGAATCCGGATGTTGATTTACCCCCGAATGCTCAGGGAAAGCTTAATGTCGGAGGGGCACTCGACCTTGGTATTTTAAGTGTAATCAAGGATATGGGACTAAAAGAGCCATACGTAGGACAGTGTCAGCTGCAGACGGGAGAAATCGCAGAAGACCTCACATATTACTTTGCAACATCAGAGCAGATACCTTCAGCAGTAGGACTTGGAGTGCTTGTGGATAAAGATGGTTCAGTAATGCAGGCTGGTGGATTTATTATCCAGCTTATGCCATTTACTCCTGATGATGTAATTGACAGACTAGAGAAAAAAATTACAGAGATTGATTCCGTTACCCAAATGCTTGAAAAAGGTATGACACCGGAACAGATTCTTGAAGAAATATTGGGAGAGTTTGGTATAGAAATAACAGATACTGTGGAGACAGCTTTCAAGTGTGACTGCTCGAAGGAGAAAATCAGTAGAGCACTTGCGACGATAAGCAAAAAAGATATGGATGACATCATAAACGATGGTGAGAGTATTGAGGTTAAGTGCCAGTTCTGTAATACGGCATATAAATTCGAGGTTGATGAATTAAAGGAGTTGAGAAAGTGAGACACGGTTTTGTAAAAGTTGCAGCAGTAACGCCAAAGATAAAAGTGGCTGATACGTCGTATAATGGCGAGCTTATCAGAAAGCTTATGAAAAAGACTGCGAAAGCAGGGGCAAAGGTGGTTGTTTTTCCAGAACTTTGTATAACAGGATATACCTGCAGCGATTTATTTTTGCAGGAAAAGCTTCTTACTTCTGCGTTGGATGAGCTTGTAAAGATATCGGAATGTTCTCAGAATATTGATGGTATTTTTTTCGTAGGATTGCCGCTTGAAATAAACGGAAAATTGTACAATGTTGCCGCAGCAGTATCGGGAGGCGATATTCTTGGAATAGTTCCGAAGCAGTATCTTCCAAATTACAACGAATTCTATGAGAAGCGTCATTTCATGTCAGGAAGGGATTTGTGTACGGAAGTCAAAATCAAGGATGAGATGGTTCAGGTTGATCCGGATTTGATGTTTGCATGTGATCAGGTGCCAAAGCTTAAGATTGGTGTAGAAATATGCGAGGACCTGTGGGTTCCAAATCCACCGAGTATAGCACATGCGATGGAGGGAGCGACACTTATTGTGAATTTGTCTGCATCCGATGAGATAACAGGCAAATCATTGTATAGAAGAGACCTTGTCGCAGGTCAGTCGGCTCGTCTTGTATGCGGGTATATATATGCATCAGCCGGCGACGGAGAGTCCACACAGGACGTAGTTTATTCAGGACACAATTTGATTGCCGAAAATGGACAGGTGCTTGCAGAGTCAAAGCGTTTTGAAAATGAGATAATATACTCAGAGATAGATGTCGAAAGACTAGAGGCAGACCGTCGCAGAATGACAACCTTTGAAATCGGGGAAGGCAATTTTATACCATTTTCTTTAAAGAGAAGCACTACAACACTAAGCCGTTATGTCGACCCGGCACCATTCGTTCCGAGCAATAAGGCTGACAGGGATAGACGATGTGATGAAATCCTTATGATTCAGGCAATGGGACTTAAGAAAAGAATTGAGCACACGAATTGTAAGAGCGCAGTGATTGGAATTTCAGGAGGCCTTGATTCTACTTTGGCGTTGCTTGTTACAGTAAGAGCCTTTGACCTGCTTGGCATGGATCACAGTAATATCGCAGCGGTAACTATGCCTGGATTTGGAACAACTGACAGAACTTATGACAATGCTGTTAATCTAATAAAAAGTCTCGGCGCAGAATTTATAGAGGTTGATATCAAAAACGCGGTTAATGTGCATTTTGGGGATATCGGGCAGGATTCATCCGTTCATGATGTGACTTATGAAAATGGGCAGGCAAGAGAGCGTACGCAGATACTGATGGACCTGGCAAACAAGAAAAACGGAATGGTAATCGGTACAGGTGACCTCTCAGAGCTGGCACTTGGATGGGCAACGTACAATGGCGACCATATGTCGATGTATGCAGTTAACGCATCAGTTCCGAAGACACTGGTAAGACATCTGGTAAAATATTATGCGGATACATGTGGAGATAATCTCTTGGAAAAGACGCTTCTCGATGTACTTGATACACCGGTTTCGCCAGAATTATTACCACCGGAAAATGGAAAGATTTCACAGAAAACAGAGGACCTTGTAGGACCTTATGAATTGCATGATTTCTTTTTATATAATATGCTGCGTCTGGGCTTCACACCGGGGAAAATCTACAGGTTGGCAAAGCTTGCTTTTGAAGAAACTTATGATGAAGAGTTCATTTTAAAATGGCTTAAGACATTTTATCGAAGATTCTTTGCACAACAGTTCAAGCGCTCATGTCTTCCTGATGGTCCTAAGGTGGGTACTGTAGCTGTATCACCAAGAGGCGACCTTCGAATGCCTTCTGATGCATGCGGTCGAATCTGGCTTGATGAGATAGATAAACTTTAAATTGAATTTATATAGGGGGAAAACTATGAGAAAATATATTTTAGCAGTATTTATTTTTGTTTTTGTTATTGTATGTAGAATGGATGTATATGCAGCCGCAGGTGATGAAGTTTATGATAACAGGGGAAATGTTATAGGAATATATGATGAGAATGGCAGAATAATCTATCAGCCATATGCAGGCGATGCAGATGAAAATTCAAATGCAACAACAAATGCGCTTAATATTCTGTGTAGTACAGATGACGAGAAAACAATTGTAATTCCGTCAGGTACGGTATTAAAGTTACAGTATTTGATTAGAATAGGAGATAATACCAACATAATCGCGGAGGGAGCAACAATTATCCAGCGTGAGGTGAAAAGGGGAATTATATCACACAATGTAGATGCAGATAATTACGGTGCACTTAAGAATATATCCATTACAGGTGGAAAATGGATAAGCGAAAGCAATACAGGCCAGTATACAATGATCAGGTTTGCTCATGCAAAAGACATTAAATTAAGCAATATGGAAATTGTTACTAACTATGAGAGTCATGGAATTGAGATAATCGCATGTAAAAATGTCACGATAAAGAACTGTAAGCTGTATGCAGAAGGAAAGAAAAGGAAAGATTCTGTTGAGGAGGCACTTCAGATTGATGTTGCAACCAAGACAACTGCACCTGGAGTGTGGAATGAGACTGGCAATGAAAAGCTTGTAAAAGGTCAGACATGTAGCAATATTACCATCAAGGATTGTGAAATCTCTGGAGGACGTGGTGTCTGCGCGAACTATGCAAGCAAGGAAAATAAGTATTTAGGAAAGTTCCATGACAAGATTACAATAGAAAATTGTAAAATAACAGGTGAAACAGCAGAGGGAGTCGCACTGTTTAATACATTGAATTCAACAGTAAAAAATAATATAATCACATCTAACAGTACAAGAACGAAAGAAGCATACTCTGTTGGACTCAACATTATCATGATGGGTAAAGCTCCTTCGGCAGTCCGCAAAGCAAAAGTGACTGTTAGTGGAAATACTATAAAAGGAGGCAGACAGGCATTTAATGTAGTATCCAAGAAAGGGTCACAGTATGGAGGAACATTCACTGTTAAGAATAACAAATTATATTGTTCAACCGGAAAAGATAATGCTATTCATATAGAAAAACAGGCAGTAGCAAAATCTAAATTAAAAGAGTCTGGAAATAAGTTATATAAATGGAAAAAATAATAAAGAGCCAGGGGCTGTTCGCCTCTGGCTCTTGAAATTTCAATATAAACTATAATAATTGAATTCCGTTTGCAGCACATTCAGAAGCTACTTCTTCAGGCCACAAAGAGCTCTGAACTTCACCGATATGTGCTTTTCTAAGGAAGAACATACAGATTCGGGACTGACCGATTCCACCACCGATAGTAAATGGAAGCTCCTCCTCGATAATGGCTTTCTGGAATGGGAGCTTGGCACGCTCCATGCATCCGGCTTTTTCAAGCTGGGAAACAAGTGCATCCTTATCAACTCTGATACCCATTGATGAAAGCTCAAGAGCAATATCGAGAACAGGATAGTAAACAAGAATGTCGGCATTGAGTGCCCAGTCATCATAGTCAGGGGCGCGTCCGTCGTGTGGCTCTCCATCAGCAAGCTTATCACCAATCTGCATAATGCAGGCAGAACCATGTTCTTTTGTGAATAAGTATTCTCTCTCCTTTGGAGTCTTGTCAGGATACATCTCCATAAGCTCTGAGGTAGTTACAAATGTGATTTCTTTTGGAAGAATAAGGTCAATGTAATCGTACTGAATAGCCATGTACTGTTCTGTTTTGCGCAGGCACTTGTATACAGTGCGGACAGTTTCCTTAAGAAAATCGATAGTACGGTCTTCTTTGCTGATGACCTTTTCCCAATCCCACTGGTCTACGAAAATAGAGTGGATATTGTCAGTATCCTCGTCTCTTCTGATGGCGTTCATATCAGTGTAGATACCTTCACCTACAGAAAAACCATACTTATGCAGGGCATATCTTTTCCATTTGGCGAGAGAGTGAACAACCTCTGCAGTTTTTTCATTCTGCTCCTTGATGCCAAAAGCAACAGGTCTTTCATATCCGTTTAAGTTGTCATTTAAACCTGTATCAGGGTCGACAAAAAGTGGAGCGGATACTCGTGTAAGAGAAAGTCTCTGTGCAAGCATTCCCTGAAAGAAATCTTTTACAGTTTTAATTGCAATCTGAGTGTCGTGAAGATTAAGCTCAGATTGATAGTCTTTTGGAAAAATTGTCATATTCTAATCTCCTATGTTAATATAAGTTGTAATAATTATAGCACACTTGAAAATAATTGTGGTACAATATTACTTAATTATAAGTTACTATTTTGCAAATAAATGGGGAGGGGCACAGGAGATTTATATATGAGACGAGAAGATTTAAGTGTATCAGCTATTTTTCTAGAGGCAATAGAAATCATATTTGGAATTATATATATTGGTTTACAGATTTACTATGGGTTATATTATCACATCACACCATACAAATTCATAATGAACCTCCTTGCGATGATTTTGGTTTATCTCGGCCTTTCGCTTTTATCTTGTTATCCGGAGCGAATTAATAACATTGCACCAGAATATTGCGTTGGCAAAATCAGAAAATACTCTCTTAGGATGATAAGACTAATTAAGTTCGTATTTGTGACAGGTCTTTTAGTGCCTTGCGTATGTGATGCAATTGGTTATGAGATATTAAGCGTATATAGCTTTATAGTGATTGGTGTCATTCTTGTTATTGCTGTGTATTATGAGAGTAAGATAATTAAAGAGATAAAAAATATGCACAAATAGAGCGGTGGAGAGTGGATTCTCATTATATGAGAATTGATTCTCATGATGCGAGGTGGCTTTTCATCAGGCAGTTTTATATGATTTGAATATGAAGTTGCAACTTTCGTAAACACAGAGGAGGTACAAATGGATCAGGTAAAAGTAGGAGAATTCATTTCGACAGCGAGAAAAGAAAAAAGAATGACACAGAAAGAACTTGCTGAGCAGATTGGGGTGAGTGATAAAACAATATCGAGATGGGAGACGGGAAATGGTCTTCCGGATATGGCATATCTTACGCCACTTTGTGATTTTCTTGGAGTCAGTGTAAATGAACTCTTATCAGGTGAGAAGTTGCCTCCGAATGAGTATTCTATGAAAGCGGAGGAAAACATTATGGCATTATTACAGGAGAATCAGAACAATAAAAAATCAGACAAAGTACAGCTCGTTATAGGAATTATTTTGCTAATAGCTTCCCTTCTTATGTTAAATATAAGTATGGCAGGGGATAAGTATTATTTTTCTAATTTTATAGACTTTCCTTCTGTTTTTTTCCTGGTGATTTCCAGTGTTGGGTGTGTATTCGTTTCAGGAAGGAGAGGGAAAAAAGATATTGTAGCCTTATTAAGGAAGATAGTAATTCCACTTGGTGCAATTATTTCACTTGCGGCTATAATAGTTATTCTAATAAATGTGTCTGGCGATGTAATGGGAGTCAATCTTGCTGTTGGAATATTATCTTTTTTATATTCTGTCGTAGCATATCTGATTTTGGTTTTAATTGAATCTAGAATAAAGGAATAGATGAATAGAGGGCAAGAATGCTCTCTATTCTTTTATTTTGAGAGTGATTCCATGATGTGTGGATTGAGCTGGATAAAGCCCCAAACTAGAATGATTAATATAAAGTGAAATCGGGGTGATAAGAATGAAATTAAACAAAGCAGGACTGACAGGATTTTTGATGTGTTTTACAGCAATTATTTTTGGTATAGCAACAAATGGAGGAATACAGACAATAGTGAATTTCTTACATGTGCCTTCTTTTATAGTGACAGTGGGAGGTGCTCTGTTTGCAGTAATGACTACATCGGATTCATTTGAGGATTTTATATATGGAATAAAAGGATTCAGGGCCGCGTTTAACCAAAAAGGAAAAGCAGTAGACGAGATTATACAGAGTATACTTGGAATGTCTGATATCGCAAGAAAAGAAGGCCTGCTTGCGTTAGAAGAAAAGGCAAATACAATAAGTCAAGCTTTTTTGAACAAAGGGATAAGCCTGGTAGTTGATGGTTCAGACCCGGAACTTATAAGGGATATTTTGGAGGCAGAGCTGTCCCATAAAAGTGAACGCGAGAAAAAGCAGGTGAAATTCTGGGAAGACTTCGGAGCGTATGCGCCAGCATGGGGAATGGTAGGTACTTTAATTGGACTGATAAATATGATGAAAACAATGGGGAATGATTCCTCTGCGATAGGAGCAGGCATGTCACTCGCACTGATTACTACTCTGTATGGTTCAATTATTGCAAACTGGATTTGTATACCGATTGCAAGAAAACTGGAAAAGAATAGTGCGGCAGAATATTTGGAGATGGAAGTGATAATAGAGGGAGTACTGTCGATACAGGCGGGGGAGAATACAAGAATTATTAAAGAAAAAATGAAAGCAATTTTAGAAAAAGATATTGAATAATAGCTGTCATTTATTCTATTATTAAAGTATAAATATATTGTACAAATTAGTTAGAAAAATAGATGTCATGAACGAGGAGGATGAATATGCAGTTATTTAATGCTAGTTCACTATTCAATGAGGAGAATATTAGAAGTATATTAGCTATTATTGATGATAAAGAAGCGTTGACGAAAAAAGGAATTGAAATAAAGAAGCTTCTTTTAGAAATGTATAATTTTAAATGGTACAATTTACCAGAAGATTTTCAACAGAATCCATATATAATTGCAGCAAATCACTTAACAGACTCGGATGCACCTTTAATTTTGAGTTTTTATTATGAAATCATGCATTCGGAAACCAGAGAATATCCAAATCTTTTTGTGTTTGCAAAAGAAAACTGTTTTAATGGTGTGTCTATTCCAAAAGAATTATTGCCTATTCTGGAATTTGAAAAAATAATGCCAGTAGATCGAACAAGTGCTTTTGGAGCAGTTGAAACACTAAAAAAAGCAAAACAGTGGTTTAAAGAAGGCGAGCAGCCAAAACATTTCCTGATATTCGCACAGGGTACTATTTTTGATATTAATAAAGAAAATCCTGAAGATATAGAAAATGGAGCTTTTTGGCTGGCTAAAACATTGGGAATACCTGTTTTACCGGCTTTTTTGGAACAGGCGGTAGAAGGAGAGGAAAATCGTATCGTATTTGGCCAACCAATTAGTGTTCCAAGAACATGTCGTGATTATGAACCATATAAAAAAATATGGGTTGAGAAAGTAATAGAGGCAGA
>JAXELM010000104.1:0-29512 GCA_034100525.1 Agathobacter sp. | reverse complement strand
ATTGAATGATTGCTTCGACATTATTATGTCTTGATATTATGGTAATAGATTGAAAAATGTACAACATCTATGATGGATAATTTTTAATCTTCATAATGCTGAAGGTGGCGGTATTTTGTCACACTCTTCAAAATTCAACTGGGGAAATTTCCAGAACGTTTAACTTCTGTAATAGGGCAACCGCTTCTCAGCCTATAATAGACATGAATCGAGGCACTCTGGGTGAAGGGACTTTCGCGATTTAAAAATGATTTGAGGGGGATAGTAATATATTTTGTGAGTGCATCCGCAGTGTTTAGAGGGTCTTAATAATTCGTATGTAATAAGCTGGGAAATTGCCATGGACGGCAATTTCAGCGAATATGAGCCAGGACGGCGAATATGAGCGACAGCGTCACTTATAGATATCCTTGGCGAATTATTTAGAGCCTCTTAACACGAGGACATAAACACTCAAAATATATTACTATCCCCTCAAATCATATATACAACTACAAAAGCCCCTTCACCCAGAGTGACTCGACTAATGTCTTCTATAACCCCAAAGCGGTTGCCCGCCCCCACGAGCTAAACAGAAATTTATGTATAAAAATGGTGCACAGTTATGTGCACCATTTTTGAAAATATATATTATTTGTTCTTTTGTTTTTCCTGATATTTCTGAACATAATTCTTGATTCTGTCATACGGATTTAATAAATCGCTGATTGAAGAATCATGGTTAAGTGTATCAATAAGGTAAGCTATATATTTACTCATATCACAGCTTATATAATAATCTCTTGATAATAATTCAGGTGTCTGATATGTGAGGTTTGTAGTCACGACTCTGTAAATAAGACCCTCTTCATAAGCTTTATCAAAAGCTGCAAGACCGTTTGTAAAGAGACCAAATGTAGATACAACGAAGATTCGGTTTGCATTACGTTTTTTAAGCTCTCTGGCTGTATCAATCATACTCTCACCAGATGAAATCATATCGTCAATGATGAGAACATCTTTACCATCTACATTAGAACCGAGGAACTCATGAGCGACAATAGGATTACGTCCATTTTCAATACGGCTGTAATCACGACGTTTATAGAACATACCCATATCAACGCCAAGAACGTTAGCGAGATAAATAGCTCTGTTTGTAGCACCTTCATCAGGGCTGATAATCATAAGATGATCTGCATCAATTGTAAGATCATCAACATTCTTGAGGATGCCTTTGATGAACTGGTATGATGGCATTACATTCTCGAAACCGTTAAGTGGAATAGCATTAACAACACGAGGATCATGTGCATCAAATGTAAGGATATTGTCAACACCGATAGCGACAAGCTCTTTGAGAGCGAGTGGACAATCGAGTGATTCGCGTCCTGTACGTCTGTGCTGGCGACTTTCATATAAGAACGGAAGAATGACAGTGATTCTTCTTGCTTTTCCCCCTACAGCGGCAATAACACGCTTGAGATCAGCAAAATGATCATCAGGCGACATATGGTTCTCGTGACCGCATACACTATATGTAAGGCTGTAATTTGTCACATCAACCATGATGTATAGATCATAACCTCTAACAGATTGATTGATTACGCATTTTGCTTCTCCAGAACCGAAACGAGGTGTGTAAGGTTTAATAAGATAGCTATCTTTGTAGTAGTCCTTGAACGCAATATCGTTCTGATGCTCGTGTTCGCGGTGCTCTCTCCAGCCTTTGAGGTAGTTGTCTACTTTCTCGGCTAAACCAATACAGCTGTCTGTAGCTATAATTCCTAAAGTTCCGGTTGGCATTGTTTCCAAAATTCTTTCGTCGTTTGGCATTTCTGCTCCTCCATATAGTTTTATTTAATGCATCTGGCGTTTCTTGATACGGATATCATCACCAAATAATTTGATAATTGAATAGTTACTTGATATACGAGACAACGTTCTCTCGGAATAAACATCTACCATTTGGTTCATGCTGAGATTAGTAGAAATAATAGTAGACTTTTGACGAAGTATTCTCTCGTTTACGCATAGAAATAGCTGGGAAGTAGTAAAAGAATTAGCTAATTCTGTTCCCAGGTCATCGATTATAAGTAAATCACAATCAAATATATTCTGATGTGCTGCAATAGCATCAGCGTCTTTTTCAAAAACACCTTTGCTTAATATATCAAATAATTGGAAAGCTGTAAAGTATATTACGGACCTTCCATTATCTAATAACTCTTTTGCCACGCAGTTAGATAAAAATGTCTTTCCAACACCTGTATCACCATAGAAGAAAATGTTCTTTGGCTTATTATCAAAGTCATCTATAAAACGATGACATTCTGCAACTGCGTTCATGAAGGTTTGTCGAGCTGTAAGTCCGGTAGATGGATTTACTGCTTCATCTGAATAATAATCATAGGATAAAACTGAGAAGTTTTCCCTAGATAGAATATTGCGAATATTTGACTGTGCATAGACAGTATCAATAATCGCCTGCTTAAAACAATGGCATTTCTGACCATTAATATAGCCGGTATCCTTACAATCAGGACATGTGTAAACCGGCTCAAAAAAATCAGCAGGATACCCCATCTCGCCCAAAATTGCCTGTCGTTCGTTCTGGAAGAATTTAATCTGTTCTTTTAATTCATTAATAGCAGATTTATCGCCAGAAAGAAGCTTTTGTGCCTGTTTAACAGATATAGAAGCGATAGAAGCATCTATATCCTTCAGACGTGGCTTCTGATCATAAGCGGACTGGATTCTCTGTGCTGATATATGTCTGTTGCGAATCTGACGCTCGCCATATCCGCGCATTATTTCGTCGTATTGAGCGTTACTGAGTGGCATAATATCCCCCTAAGCTGTTATTGTACAGATGTCGTCAGAAGCACTTTCTCTAACTGATCATAATCGTATTCACGCTGATTAAAGTTGTTGAACTTGTTGCGCTTTGTACCAATAGGTTTATCGGTGGTATTGACAGTGACTTTCTTGGTCTTGTTGTATGCTGCATCAAGCTTGTCTACATCTTCGGTAGTATGTACCTGATTGTTATGCCAGCTGGTCATAATGGAATCAACATATTCAAAGCTCGGCTGGTGAATAGCTGAAATAGTACGTTGGCACGCTAAAGAAATAAGCTGAGTATCAAAACCAAATTCCTTTGACCATTTCTTGATGTAATTCATCTCTGTATCAACAAGATTTCTGCCTGAAATACCAAGCGCTTTCATAACTGCGTAGTACACCTGGCTGTGTATAGAGGCATTCTCTTTTGCCTGCTCTACAGTAGTAATACCAGATTCAGACCAGGAAATAGCTACTTTGTTCATATAACGCGTACTTGAGTGTCCCTTGCTGATGCAGTATTCGACCAGATACTCAATGAGGTCTGTAGGAAAATGTAATTCCTCATACCAGTAAAGGATTATATTGATATCCGAGCTGCTGAGAGTATGCTTTAAATAAGTTTCTATAATAAAGAAGAGCTCAGATACATCGGGATCCCTGCGGAAGTTCTTTATGTCATCAAGAGTATATTCTTTTTTTGTTGGTGCAGGAGCTGGTATCGGAGTAATGTTCGAAGCATATCCAGCTACAACAGAAGAAGAATCTGTACTTGAATCAGATGCAGGAGATTCAGTAACTATGGTTGCAGCTTCTACAGTATTGCTGCTATTTCCAGATTCCTGTGCCGCTACAGCTGGTTTGTTTGAACTAAAATCATCATCTAAATGATAAATGTCAGTTACATGAATACCTGCTATTGATTTATCGGGATTGTATTCTATAGCCAGAAGCTTCTGTCGTTCCCAGTATTTGAGAGCTCGAACCACATCCTTTTCAGTATGGTCAAATTTGTCTGCAATCTTCGATATTGAGCAATCTGAAGAACTAGAACTCAAAGAACGAAGAAGATAAAGATATATCTTTACAAATTCACCATTTGCCTCCGGCATATATTCATCTATAAATTTGCTAGGCACACTGATATCCCTGTATGGGAAATCGCTGCACAATCTAATGCTTGCCATAAAAATTCCCTCTTTCGAATTAACCTGAATGAAATTATAGCACAATAATTTTTAAAAATAAAGCACAAAAAATGCCTGAAAGCCTTGATTTTAAAGGGATTTAACCACATTGACAGCTGGTGGAAAATGTTGATAAGTTGCGTGAAACAAATTGTAAAAATAATAGTAATATTACGCAAGGTCGCGAAATATAATAACTTGTGAGTGTGAAACAATATTGGATATATATATCAAAAAATCCACATGCAAAATGTAAAATAATTCACTTTTACATGTGGATAATGTGGATAAGTTAACTGCCAAGTAGGGCTTCGCCTATTTCAACAACGTTTCCAGCCCCCATAGTTATCAACAAGTCACCGTTTATACAATTTTTTAGTAAAAATTTCTCAATTTCTTCAAAAGATGGTAAATAATAAGCTTCAGTGCCTTTTTTCTTAAGTAAATTAAGAATATCTTTTGAAGATACACCATAGGTGTTTTGTTCTCGTGCTGCGTATATGTCTGCAAGGACTACGACATCTGCCATCGAGAGTACTTCTGCGAAATCATCAAGGAAAGCCTTTGTTCTAGAGTAAGTATGTGGCTGAAATACCAGAACGAGTCTTTCGTGAGGATAGTTTGCAGCAGCTGTAAGCGTTGCCTTAATCTCAGTTGGGTGATGAGCATAGTCGTCAATAATTGTAATGCCATCTATCTTGCCCTTGTACTGAAAACGTCTGTTGGCACCACCAAATTTAAGAAGTCCTGAAATAACTGCCTCATTTGGAATGTCCATGATATCACAAAGAGCAATTGCAGCTAAGGAGTTGCTGACATTATGCTTTCCAGGAACATTGAGATGTACATCCATTATTTTTTGACCATCATGCATTACTGAAAAAATTGCACAGGCTTTCTCATCATATGTAATATTTTCAGCATAATATTCATAAGAAGAATCAAGACCATATGTAATAATCCTCTGTGGGAGTCCTTCAACAATTTCGGTGTAGTTATCTATTTCACCGTTGATAATGGTAGCACCATCTGCCAGAGTATTGGCAGCAAACTTATGAAATGATTTGCGGATGTCATCAAGGTCTTTAAAAAAGTCAAGATGCTCTGCCTCAACATTTAGTATAATGCTGTATTTAGGTCTGAAGTTTAAAAAGCTGTTAGTGTATTCACAGGCTTCTGAGATAAAAACTTCAGATTCGCCAACACGGAGATTTCCATTAATTGCCTCAAGGATACCGCCTACTGTTATAGTAGGATCAGTCTTCGCCTCAAGTAAAATCTGGCTAATCATGGAGGTTGTTGTTGTTTTTCCATGAGTTCCGGCAACTGCAATGGACTGTTCATAGTTATCCATTATCTGTCCTAAAAGCTCGGCACGAGAGAGCATTGGAAGCCCCTGGGCTTTAGCTTGGGCAAATTCAGGATTGTCTTCATGAATAGCAGCAGTGTAAACTACAAGGTCAATGCCTGGTATGATATTGGATGCTTTTTGACCATAAAATACGGAGATTCCTTTTGCTTCAAGGTGCTTTGTAAGATCAGATTCCTTGCTGTCGGAACCTGAGATAGTAAATCCTTCATCAAGAAGAATTTCAGCAAGACCACTCATGCTGATACCGCCAATTCCGATAAAATGAACGTGAATTGGATTATTGAAATTTAGTTTATACATAAATCGTACCCACCTGTTATAATTTAATAAACTATAATAATTATTCGGAATCACTACTCCAAGTGATTTTGAATAGTTACAAGTTACTATAGATTATACCTCTAAATATAAGTTTTGCAAATTGATTATGAATGTTTACATTTGTATTTTTCTACAAAAAAAAGTCGAAATGGCATTAAAAATTGTTTATTGTGTTGTAGGAAAGATATCAATATGATATAATTCATATAAAATATATGTACAAGTTTTGAATAAAATCTAAACGGATATATTTAAAATTAAGAACAGACAAGGAGTGATGACGTGCTTAAAAAAGAAATGATAGCCATGCTCTTAGCGGGCGGTCAGGGCAGCAGACTTGGAGTTCTAACATCAGATGTGGCGAAACCAGCGGTTGCGTTTGGCGGAAAATACAGAATTATTGATTTTCCACTTAGTAACTGTATAAATTCAGGAATTGATACAGTAGGTGTGTTGACACAGTATCAGCCTTTGCGTTTAAATTCACACATTGGAATAGGAATTCCTTGGGACTTAGATAGAAATAATGGTGGAGTTACAATTTTACCTCCTTATGAGAAGAGCGATAATAGTGAGTGGTATACTGGTACAGCAAATGCTATTTTTCAGAATATGCGCTACATTGACAGCTATAATCCGGAATATGTACTGATTTTGTCAGGGGATCATATTTACAAGATGGATTATGAACTGATGCTTGATTTTCATAAGAGTAATAATGCGGATGTTACAATTGCTACCATGCCGGTTCCGATGGAGGAGGCGAGCCGATTTGGTATTGTAATAGCTGATGAAAAGAAGCAGATTACAGAGTTCGAGGAGAAACCCGAGATGCCTAGAAGCAATCTCGCATCAATGGGAATTTACATATTTACATGGTCGGTATTAAAAGAGGCTCTTATAGCTATGCAGGATGTGCAAAGCTGTGACTTTGGAAAGCATATTATTCCATACTGTTTTGAGAAAAACAGCAGAATGTTTGCATATGAATTTAATGGATACTGGAAGGATGTTGGTACATTAGGTTCGTACTGGGAAGCAAATATGGAGCTTATTGATTTGATTCCGGAGTTTAATCTTTACGAAGAATACTGGAAGATTTATACCAAGAGCGACACTATTGAACCGCTTTATATTGCGCCGGAAGGACATGTGGAAAAGAGTATTATAGGCGAATCGTCTGACATATATGGATATGTTGCCAATTCGGTAATTGGGGCCAATGTCAAAATCGGAAGAGGCAGTGTAATCCGTGATTCGATAATCATGCAGGATACGGTGATAGGGGATAATGTCACTATTGACAAGGCAATCATCGCTGAGGGTTGTAAGGTTGGAGATAATGTTGTGATGGGAATTGGAGAGGAAGTTCCTAACAAGCTAAACGAAAGTATATATTCATTTGGACTTGTCACTGTCGGTGAGGATTCGGTAATACCGGAGAATGTCAAGATTGGCAAAAATACAGCGATTTCGGGAGAGACTCTGATATCGGATTATCCGGATAAATTATTGGCCGGAGGCGAAGTAATAATTAAGGCAGGTGACAGGAAATGAAGGCGATAGGTATTATTTTGGCCGGCGGCAATAGTTCGAGAATGAGAGAGCTTGCAAAGAAGAGAGCTATTTCAGCAATGCCGGTAGCGGGAAGCTATAGATGTATAGATTTTGCGCTAAGTAGTATGAGTAATTCACATATTCAGACTGTTGCAGTGCTTACACAGTATAATTCGAGATCACTCAATGAACATCTTAGTTCTTCGAAGTGGTGGAATTTTGGAAGAAAGCAGGGCGGTTTATATTTATTTACGCCGACTGTGACAGCTCAAAATAGTGACTGGTACAGGGGAACAGCTGATGCGATTTATCAGAATATTGATTTCCTCAAGAAAAGACATGAGCCATATGTCGTCATTTCAAGTGGCGACTGCGTATACAAGATAGATTTCAATGAACTTTTGGATTATCATATCCAGAAAAAAGCTGATATTACAGTGGTTTGCAAGGATATGAGACCAAACGACGATGTGAGCAGATTCGGTGTGGTAAGGATGAATGAAGAAGCTCGAATTACTGAATTCGAGGAGAAACCACTTATGGCACAATCCAACACCGTATCGACCGGAATCTATGTTGTGAGAAGACGTCAGCTAATAGAATTACTAGAAAAAACAGCAGAGGAGGGCAGATTTGATTTCGTAAATGACATATTAGTCAGATACAAGAATATTAAGAAGATATATGGCTACAAGCTTAATTCATATTGGAGCAATATAGCTGATGTGAATGATTATTACAGAACCAACATGGATTTTCTAAATCCGCAGGTAAGAGACTATTTCTTCAGAGAGGAGCCACGTGTATACTCAAAAGTGGATGATTTGCCACCAGCGAAGTTTAATGCAGGCTCTGATGTAAGTAACAGCTTAGTATCGAGCGGATGCATCATCAATAGTAAAGTGGAGAATTCGATATTATTTAAACAGGCATTTATTGGAAAGAATTGTGTCATCAAGAATTCAATTATTTTAAATGATGTCTACATTGGTGATAATACGCATGTTGAGAACTGTATTGTTGAAAGCAGAGGCACTTTACGACCGAATACATATTATTGTGGAGAAGAAGGCATAAAGATTGTCTCAGAGACAAACGAACGTTATATACTATAAGAAATAAAGCAGGGGGAAGAAAAATGCAGATAACAGACGTTAGAATTCGTAAAATTGAAAAAGAGGGTAAGATGAAAGCTGTTGTATCAATTACTATCGATGAGGAATTTGTAGTTCACGATATCAAAGTAATTGAAGGGGAGAAGGGATTGTTTATTGCAATGCCAAGCAGAAAGTCAAATGATGGAGAGTATCGTGATATTGCTCATCCTATCAATTCGGATACAAGAGAACGTTTACAGACACTCATTCTTGATAAATACAAAGAAGAATTCGCAGATGCAGAATAAGAGAAATCACCGCTTAGGCGGTGATTTTTTATTGTTTTAGAACAGAAAAATTTTTCATGTGACCACTATGTGACCATGATAGTGTAGAATATACTACGGAGTGAAAATAAGACAGAATAAGGAGACAGAAGTTATTATATTACGTTTACAATAGTTTTAGGATTTTATATGAGATACTGGAGAGTAAATGAACGAAGAAATATTGGACTTAGGGTTTTTAGATGTAAATATTTATAGTTGTATATCGTCACAGATTGATACAGATAGAGTTGTTATAACAGATAAGCAATTAGATCATATTGCAGATCATCATCCAGAAGCGTATGATGAGACACTGATTGAGTTAAAATCTATTCTAGCAAGTCCAGATTATATTTTTAAAGACGATAACCATATTGATACAGGATTAGTTGTAAAAGCTATAAGAAGTGCAGATTCATATTTTTATATCGTTGTGAAAGTATGTACAAATTCTAATGGTGGAAAGTTTGCTAATTCTGTTATATCTGGATGGACAATCAGTGAAAGACGTCTGAAAAATTATTTGAGAAATAAAACAATTCTTTACAAAAAGTAATAATTTTGATAATATATACACATAATAAAAATACATAAAAGTATTTGAGGTGGTAAATTTCGTTGCAACCACGCGCCCTAGTGGCTAAAAGAGATGCAGGAGCTGCGACGCCTGCCAAATACTTTTTGTGGGTTAGAGCCTTTGCGTTATGCAGAGGCTCTTTTTGTATTGCTTATATTTAGTTGGCTGTTAATACATTTAAAAGAAGATGAAAGTCTTACATTAGTCATAGTTGACACCTCTACAAAATAGGGTGTAACATATTGAAGTTCCTATATTTACAAAAAGAAATAGGATTAGTTGAAGATAAGTTTTTAGAACTACAAGCATTGAGGAAAGAAGAGGATGGAGAAAAATTATATAAAATGGTTACGTTCTAAAGTAGGGCATGAAAAGGTCATGTTGATTTTTACGGGTGGTATAGTATATGACAAGACTGGAAAGATTATACTTCAAAAAAGAAGTGATTTTAAGAAGTGGGGATTTCCTGGTGGAGCTATTGAGCTTAATGAAACTCCAGAAGAAGCTGCTATTAGAGAAATAAAAGAAGAAACAAAACTCAATGTCAAAATTACTAATTTGTTTGGGATATATTCAGATGATAATATGGAATATCCAAATGGTGATTTAGCGCATAGTATATGTATTGTATACGAGATGGAAATTATAAATGGCATGATTCAGGCTGATAATGATGAAACTTTGGAATTACAGTTTTTTGAGATTGATAAATTACCTTCCATGTTTTGTAAACAACATGAAGAAATTAAATTAGACTTGCAGACAAAATATAAGATGGAAAAGTAAGAGTATAATCAATGCGTAAGGTGGTAATTGTATATGTTTGAGATAGAAATTCAGAATATGAATCTGGAGCAAATCGCAGATAGTGGACAGTGCTTCAGATGGAAAAGAATAGAAACTGAAGATGAAAATGCAAGCAAATATGCAATTGTTGCATTCGGCAGATATTTGGAAATAGAACAGAGGGGACAATTGTTTTCTTTGTCATGCGATGAAAAAGAATGGAATGAAGTCTGGAAAAGTTATTTTGATTTGGATACAGATTATGAGGACATCAAAAGAAGAATTGCAGAGTCGGATGACGAGCATTTAAAGCATGCATATGAAAAAGGAAATGGAATAAGAATATTAAGGCAGGACTTGTGGGAAATAATAGTAAGCTTTATTATTTCGCAGAATAATAATATAAAAAGAATAAGTAAAAGTGTCGACGAGCTATGTATTCGTTCGGGATATCTGTGTGAAGGCAGTGATGCGGGGTACAGATTTCCTTTGCCGGGAGAAGTTGATATGGCACTGTTTGATGACCGCACGATGGGATTTGGATATAGAAATACATATCTGAAAGAGATATATGAATTTGCAAGTAATAATCCGACCTGGTTAGATGAGCTTAAGAAAATGAACTATGATGAGGCAATGGAATCCCTGCTTGCGAGAAAAGGAATTGGAAAGAAAGTAGCGAACTGTATTTGCCTTTTTGGGCTCCATCATGTGGATGCTTTTCCGATAGATACCCATGTAAAGCAGTTTTTGGCGGAATACTATCCGAATGGATTTGATTTTGACAGATACGAGGGCGTTGCAGGAATTGTGCAGCAGTATTTATTTTATTACGAAATTATGTGAAAATAGTGACTTTATAAATTAAGTTTGACGAGCGATAATCATGCGTCTATAATGCTATGAGAATATAATGTGCATAAATATTTCGAGTGTACATTAAGGAAAAGAGGGACATAAATGTTTGTTATAGTAGGTCTTGGAAATCCGGATAAGAAATATGAATTGACACGTCACAATATCGGTTTTGATGTGATTGATGCGCTTGCAGATAAATATAATATAAGTGTAAAGGAAAAAAAGCATAAAGCTCTTGTGGGTTCGGGTGTTATTGAAGGCATGAGGGTGCTTTTGGTTAAGCCGCTTACGTATATGAATTTAAGTGGACAGAGTGTAGCGGAAGTTATGAATTTTTACAAGCTTGACCCTGAAGAGGATATGATTATTGCATATGACGATATTTCTCTTGCGCCTGGAAACATACGGATTCGCAAAAAGGGAAGTGCCGGTGGGCATAATGGAATAAAGAGCATAATTGCAATGACAGGAACCCAGAACTTTATGAGAATAAAAGTCGGAGTGGGGGAAAAGCCGACAGGCTGGGATCTTGCGGATTATGTTATGGGGCGCTTTGATAAAGAGGACAGGCAGAAGGTGAATGAGGCAATAGAGGATGCGATGGCAGCAGCAGTTCTTATGATGCAGGGCGATGTCGATAAGGCGATGAATAACTTTAATGCAAAAAAACAGTAATTAAGAATAGGAATAGGAGTAGGAATTGAAGACATTTGTAGAACCTCTTCGCGAGCTTACAGGCTTTGCAGAGATGACGGATACTGCAGAAAAACAAAAAGGTCTGATATCAATTACGGGATGTATCGATGCTCAGAAACCTCATATGATATATGCCTTTGGCGAGAAAAAGCGCAATAAGGTCATAGTTACATTTAATGAAATAAAAGCGAAAGAACTCTATGAGGACTATCGCTTTTTTGACCCTGATGTGGTTTATTATCCTGCGAAGGATGTGCTTTTTTACCAGTCGGATATTCGTGGAAATGTGCTCACAGCAGAACGACTCAGTGCACTGAAAACGATTCATGAGAAGGACGAGGTTACAGTGATTACAACCTTTGATGCGCTGATGAATACAATGGCACCAGCAAGTCAGACGTGGAGCAGTGTCATGAAGCTTAAGGCTGGCGATACGATTGAGCTTGATGATGTGGTTGCACAGCTTATTCGAATGGGATATGAGAAGGAGTACCAGGTTGAGGCTATGGGACAATTTGCCTTACGAGGTGGAATTTTGGATATTTTCCCACTTACAGAGGAGAACCCGGCGAGAATCGAGATGTGGGGAGATGAGATAGATACGATTCGCTCTTTTGACAGTGAAAGTCAGAAGTCCATTGAAAATATAGATGAGATAGTGATATACCCAGCCTGTGAGCTGGTTCTTTCTGATGCTGAAAAACAGGCAGGAATAGAGAAACTGCAAAAAGAGGCGACGAAAGTCTCAGAGCAGCTCCGCAAAGAAATGAAGACGGAAGAGGCGTATCGTGTTTCTTCTATGGCTGCGGAGCGGGCTGAAGAATGGGGTGAATTATCGATGTGTGCGGGAATGGATGCGTTCCTGTCATATTTTTGCGATGAGAAGATGGGCCTGCTGGATTATTTTGACCCGGAGGAAACATTTATATTTTTTGATGAGCTAAGCAGATGCGTGGACCGCGGACAGCAGACGGAGACAGAGTTTTCTGAATGTATGAAACAGCGTCTTGCGATGGGATATATTCTACCGGGGCAGATGAGCGAGCTGTTTACACATAAGGAGATAATGGGAAAGCTGGCGAAGTACTCGTGTATTTCTGTGGCAGCCCTCGATGCGAAAGCAAACGGTCTTCACCAGACGGACAAATATGGGATACATGTTCAGAGCGTGAATTCATATAATAACAGCTTTGAGCTTTTGATAAAGGATTTGAAAAAATACCGCAAAAATGGATATAAGGTGGTGCTTTTGTCAGGTTCAAGAAGTCGTGCACAGCGACTTTCAGATGATTTGATGAATGAAGGTCTAAGCAGCTTTTATACAGAGGATTTTGACCATGATTTACTGCCGGGACAGATAATGGTCTGCTATGGAAAAGTAAGACGTGGTTATGAGTATCCGATTTTGCAGTTTGCAGTTATCACTGAGACAGATATATTCGGGGCTGAAAAGAAAAGGAAGAAACGCCGGCGCACGTATGAGGGCGAGCAGATACAAAGCTTCACGGACTTAAGTATCGGAGATTATGTAGTTCAT
Organism: Agathobacter sp.; assembly: GCA_034100525.1. GTDB lineage: Bacteria > Bacillota > Clostridia > Lachnospirales > Lachnospiraceae > Roseburia. The sequence continues at coordinate 16,372 of JAXELM010000104.1, read as the reverse complement.
GAGAATCATGGACTGGGAATCTACCGCGGAATAGAGAAAATCGAGGTAGATAGAAAGGTAAAGGACTACATCAAGATTGAATACTCAGGAGGCTCCAATCTCTATATCCTTGCCACTCAGCTTGAGCTTATCCAGAAGTTCGCAGGAAAAGATGCGAAGAAGCCAAAGCTCAATAAGCTTGGCGGTCAGGAATGGAACAGGACAAAGACAAAAGTACGTGGAGCCGTAAAACAAATCGCAGAGGATTTAGTAAAACTGTATGCGGCAAGAGAACAGCAGAATGGCTTTGTGTATGGTCCTGACACCGTATGGCAAAGAGAGTTTGAGGAGCTGTTTCCGTTTGAGGAGACAGAGGACCAGGTACTTGCAATTGAAGCCACAAAACGAGATATGGAGAGTTCGAAAATAATGGATCGTCTTATCTGTGGTGATGTGGGATATGGAAAGACAGAGATTGCTATACGAGCAGCATTTAAAGCTGTTCAGGAAGGAAAACAGGTGGCATATCTTGCACCGACTACAATTCTTGCACAGCAGATATATAATACATTTTCACAGAGAATGAAAGACTTTCCGGTAAATGTAGATTTGCTATGTAGATTTAGAACAAGTGCAGAACAGAAAAAGACCATAGACAAATTAAAAAAGGGACAGGTGGATATCGTAGTTGGAACACATCGCCTTCTCTCAAAGGACGTACAGTACAAGGATTTAGGGCTTCTTGTGGTAGATGAGGAGCAGCGTTTTGGTGTTACGCACAAGGAGAAAATCAAACAGCTAAAGACGAACATTGATGTGCTGACACTTACAGCAACACCTATTCCAAGAACACTCCATATGAGCCTTATTGGAATAAGGGATATGAGTGTGCTTGAAGAGCCGCCGATGGACAGACTTCCAATCCAGACTTATGTCATGGAGTACAACGATGAGCTTGTAAGAGAAGCGATTAATCGTGAGCTTGCACGTGACGGACAGGTGTATTATGTCTACAATCGTGTGAAGGATATAGATGAGATTACGACAAAAATACAGACATTGGTGCCTGATGCGAATGTAGCCTTTGCACATGGTCAGATGAAGGAAACTGAGCTGGAAAAAATAATGTACAGCTTTATAAATGGCGAGATTGATGTCCTTGTTTCTACAACGATTATAGAGACCGGACTGGATATCTCTAATGTTAATACAATGATAATTCATGATGCGGATAATATGGGATTGTCGCAGTTGTACCAGCTTAGAGGAAGAGTTGGCCGTTCCAACAGAACCGCATATGCGTTTTTGATGTACCGAAGAAACAAGATGCTCAAAGAAATAGCAGAAAAAAGACTTGCTGCTATCAAGGAATACTCAGAGCTGGGAAGTGGATTTAAGATTGCGATGAGAGACCTTGAAATCAGAGGAGCGGGAAATCTGCTGGGGGCAGAACAGAGCGGACATATGCAGGCGATAGGTTATGACCTTTACTGCAAGATGCTGCACGAGGCGGTAAGTGAGGCTAAAGGTGGTCAGGCTGTCGAGGATAAATTTAATACGTCTGTAGATATAAGCACGGATGCATTTATACCTGCCACTTATATCGCTAATGAATATCAGAAGCTTGATATATATAAGAGGATTGCCGGTATAGAGACTGTCGATGAGAGCGAAGAAATGCTTGAGGAACTCATAGACAGATTCGGAGAGCCTCCGAAGTCTGTACAGAATCTTCTTAGGATTGCACAGATTAAAGCCAAGGCGCATTCGCTTTTTATAAAGGATATAATACAAAAGAATGATGAGCTAAAGCTTGTGATGTTTGAAAGGGCTGTGATTGATCCGCTTAAGATACCGGAGCTTATTGGTGTGTATTCGCCACTGCTAAGCTTTAATATGGACGAAAATAATCCGTATTTTGTTTTCAAAATAAAGGGAAATTCAAGGATAAAAAATGCTGATATATTGGAGATTCTCACAGATTTGCTTGAACATATGGAGATTTTGAAAGAAAATTCTTGATAGTTTTCGTAAAAAGCACTATAATAGATTAGCGTTGCTATGCGTAAAGATAGCAAATTAGGAGGATGAGATGAAGTTTAGAAGAATTACATCGGTTCTGTTGGCAGGCATTATGGCTGTTTCAATGCTTACAGGATGCGGAATAAATAAAGATGCAACTGTTGCTAAATTCAGCGATGGTAGAGAGGTTTCACTTGGTTTAGTTAATTTTATGTGTCGTTATCAGCAGGCATATTCAGATGATATGTACACAAGCTATGCAGGCGATGAGGTATGGAGTTCTGATTTGTTTGGAACAGGTTCAACCATGCAGGAGCAGGTAAAGGATTCTGTTATCGAGCAGGTGCATGAATTATATACTCTTAGCAAGAAAGAGAATATGAAGGAATACGGTGTTGAAGTTACTGACGAAGAGAAAGCTGCAATCAAAGAGGCTACAGAGAAGTTCATGTCAGATAACTCAAAGGATGCACTTGACGAGATGGGTGCAACTGAAGAGATAGTTGAGGAAATGCTTACACTTATGACTATTTCAAGCAAGATGCGTGCCGAGATAATCAAGGATGCAGATACGAATGTATCTGATGAAGAAGCCAATATGAGAGGATACTCTCAGGTCAAGATTGATACTACTGGAACAACTGATGATTCAGGTGCATATACAGAGTATACAGATGAACAGAAGGCTGATATTGAGAAAAATGCTGAGGATTTTGCAAAGGCTGTTAAAACAGGAGAGGATCTTGATACTGCAGCTAAGGATTTCGGATATGAAGTGACTACAGGCACATATGATGCTGATGATGAGTCATTAGAGGAAGATGTGAAGAAGGCACTTGATGATTTAAAAGAGGGCGAGACTTCAGAGCTTGTCAAAACAGATTCTGCTATGTACGTGCTTCGTATAGATACAGATACAGACAAAGAGGCCACAGAGCAAAACAAAGAATCTATTATTGAGAGCCGTCAGGATGACAAATACAATGAGGTTCTTGAGGCATGGCAGAAGGATGATGGCTGGAAAGTAAAAGATAAGCTCATGGAGAAAATTGTTTTCAAAAACCATTTTACACAGCAGGATCCAAATGCTACAGAGGAGACAGAAACTACAGAAACAACAGGTTCAGAGACTGTTGATGAGACTCAGTCAGCAGGAACAGAGTCAGCAGGAACAGAGTCAGTTGATACAACAGAAGCACAGTAATGAAGGATAACAACAAAGACAATATAATTTTGATTGGAATGCCGGGAGTAGGTAAAAGTACTGTCGGCGTTATTCTCGCAAAGGTGATTGGATATCAGTTTCTTGATGCAGACCTTGTAATACAGCAGAGAGAACAGCGATTGCTACGTGAGATAATTGATGATGTGGGGACGGAAGGTTTCATAGAAATAGAAAATCGTGTTAATGCATCCATAGAGGCATCCCGAACAATCATAGCCACAGGAGGAAGTGTGGTATATGGAAAAGAGGCTATGGAGCATCTTAAATCCATAGGAACAGTTATATATTTGCATGTTCCTTTTGCAGATTTAGAAAAACGACTTGCAGATATAAGGGGTAGAGGTGTAGTATTAAAGGAAGGGCAGGATTTAAAAGCTCTTTTTGAAGAGCGTACACCATTATATGAGAAGTATGCTGACATCAGTATTTCCGAAGAGGGGCTGGATGTTGAAGGTACGGTCGAAAAGTTAATAGAAAATCTGCAAATTGTGAATAACATAACAGAAAAAAACGAATAGTATATTAGGAGGAGATGTTACTCCTGATTTATTGAGGTGAGATATGGAACAGTACGTGGTTAAAGGTGGCAATCCCTTATATGGTGAAGTTGAAGTTGGCGGAGCTAAGAACGCAGCACTTGCGATTCTGGCAGCAGCGATTATGACAGACGAGACTGTAACAATAGATAATTTGCCGAATGTACGTGATATCAATGTTCTTATTCAGGCAATTGAGGAGATTGGTGCAAAGGTTGAGCGTGTCGATGTGCATAAGGTAAAGATAAATGGTTCATATATCAAGGATGTAAATGTTGATAATGAATTTATCAGAAAAATTAGAGCTTCATATTATCTGATTGGAGCTTTGCTCGGAAAATATAAGCGTGCAGCAGTTGCACTTCCTGGTGGTTGTGACATTGGAAGCCGTCCAATTGACCTTCATATCAAGGGATTCCGTTCTATGGGAGCTACAGTGGATATTGCTCATGGAATAGTAAGTGCAGAAGCTGAGAAGCTTGTTGGTACACATATCTACCTTGACAAAGTATCAGTTGGTGCAACAATCAATATTATGATGGCAGCAGCTATGGCTGATGGCAAGACGGTAGTTGAGAATGCGGCAAAAGAGCCACACGTCGTTGACGTAGCGAACTTCCTTAACAGCATGGGAGCAAATATCCGTGGTGCTGGTACAGATGTAATTAGAATAGTTGGTGTTGAGAAGCTTCACAAGACAGAGTATTCTGTTATTCCAGACCAGATTGAAGCTGGAACTTTTATGTTTGCAGTAGCAGCTACTGGTGGCAATGTATTGGTGAAGAACGTTATACCAAAGCATCTTGAGGCGACAACCGCAAAGCTTATTGAAGTAGGTTGCAAGGTTGAAGAGTATGACGATGCAGTAAGAGTTATCTCTGATGGAAACCTTAAGAGTACTCAGGTTACTACTTTGCCTTATCCGGGATTCCCTACTGATATGCAGCCACAGATGGCGGTTCTTCTTGCAATTGCAGATGGAACAAGTACTGTAACAGAGAGTATTTTTGAAAACCGTTTTAAGTATGTTGACGAGCTTACCAGAATGGGAGCTAACATCAAAGTAGAGGGTAACATTGCAATTATATCAGGAGTCAGCAAGTATACAGGTGCGAGAGTTAATGCACCAGACCTTAGAGCAGGTGCTGCACTTGTTATAGCTGGTCTTGCAGGTGAGGGAATTACTGTTGTGGACGATATATATTATATTCAGCGTGGATATGAGACTCTCGAGATTAAGCTGAGAGGTATCGGGGCTGAGATTGAGAAAGTCAGCAGTGAAAAAGAGTTGCAGAAATTCATACTGAAAGTATCATAGATTTATATAAATATAAAAGAGCTTCGCACTAAGTGCGAAGCTCCTTTAGGTTACATAACTGCTTTGATATATAAATCTTTCTGAGTGGCGAGATCGATTATTGTTCCATCATCCAGCTGAACCATTGGCTTAGACAGTGAATTAGAATTTAGCATTACAATATTACAACCTCTTCCATCACTTAAGATAACTCTGTTGTTCTGATATGTAGCAGCAATCTGCTTGAGGAAAATAAGAATATACTTGGTATTGTACTTAGCATAGCCATCTTTTTCGAAATTGCTGATAACCTGGAACGGACATAATGGAGCCCGATACGATCTGGCAGTTGTCATAGCATCATATACATCTGCAATTCCAACTATCATGGCATACTCATCAATTAAATCCTCATCAAGACCAGAGGGATATCCGGTTCCGTCGCATCTCTCATGATGCATCAGTGCAGCCTTTTTGACATGTGGATCAAGTGGCTGATTCTTCAGGATATCATAGCCGAATTTAGGATGCTTCTTGATAAGTGCAAATTCCTCGTCGGTAAGCTTGTCTGGTTTTGTCAGAATCTCTTCTGGAATCATCACTTTTCCGATATCGTGAAGAAGACCTGCAAGTGTAAGCGTGTCAAGATCGTGTGAATCAAGCTTAAGCCAGCGACCTATCATTCGTGATACAAGACCGACGTTTAGACTATGTGAATAAACTGCATCTTCAACAATGCGCATGTTGAAAAGCATATCAAAAAGCTCAACAATTGTATTGCGGGATTTAAACAAATCTGATACGCTTGCAAGAAGCGATGCAGAATCTATTTTCTGACCACGCTGTGTGGCAGCAGCAAAGCATTCTTTTAATTTATCAATAGCAACGAAGTATTTAATCTGAAAATCTCTGAATTCATCAGAAGCTGCAACTTTTTGAGAATGTGTCTTGCTCTGTTCTGCGTGAGTCTTTGGAACTGGTTTAGGTTCTTCAACTACAGGCGCAACATCAGGTGTTGCTGCTTCTGAAGTATCCTCGCCTTCTACAAGAACCTCCTCGACTCTGTATAATTTCATTCTGTTTATTAACTGTCGTGTTATCTCTGTTCCTTCAGGACAAAGAACCTGTCCTATAGGAGTTTTAACCTGTGTGGCAGTAATCATGCCCGGTTCAAGTTCTCTGGGGTTAAATTTACGCATATAAGCCTCCCATATATAGTCTAAAACAAGTATAATATTTTAACGTGTGGAAGTCAATAAAATACATGTTGACAAGCAATATAAATCGTAGTATTATGCATACGATAGTTAGAATTTCATATTGGTTATTTCTCTTATTCAGAGTGATGGAGATACATAGGATCTGTGAAGTCACGGCAACCCCGTAAGGAAGGTGCCTACCTGAGCGAGTAAATCGAACAATAAGAGGATTTAATTATCAGATAGTTGAGTCCGCTTGTTTTTAAGCGGACTTTTTTGACGACAAGACATAACACATTTAGAGAAGGAGAGCAAAGATGGAGAAATTATTATTTACATCAGAATCAGTTACAGAAGGTCATCCTGACAAGGTCTGCGACGCAGTGTCAGATGCGATTTTAGATGCCTGCATGGAGCAGGATCCAATGAGCCGTGTGGCTTGTGAGACAGCAAGCTGTACAGGTTTCGTATTAGTTACAGGAGAGATTACAACAAAGGCACAGCTTGATATACCTGCAATTGTTCGTAAGACAGTTCTTGAAATCGGATATGATGATGGAAAGAAGGGACTAGATGGCAATTCATGTGCAGTTATGGTTGCTCTTGACCAGCAGTCAGCAGACATTGCCATGGGTGTAGACAGGGCACTAGAGGCAAAAGCAGGAAATATCAAGGACGATCTTGACACAGGTGCCGGAGATCAGGGAATGATGTTTGGATATGCTACAAATGAGACAGAAGAGCTTATGCCATATCCAATCGCACTTGCTCATAAGCTTGCATTTAAGCTTACAGAAGTACGTAAAAATGGAACACTTAAGTATCTTAGACCAGATGGAAAGACACAGGTTTCTGTAGAATACGATGAGGCAGGAAAGCCAAAGAGACTTGAGGCAGTAGTCTTATCAACACAGCATGATGAAGATGTTACTCAGGAGCAGATTCATGATGATATTAAGAAGTATGTATTTGATCCAGTTCTTCCGGCAGACATGATTGATGATGAGACTAAGTTCTTTATCAATCCAACAGGAAGATTCGTAATTGGTGGACCACACGGAGATGCAGGTCTTACAGGACGTAAGATTATCGTTGATACATACGGTGGATATGCTCGTCACGGCGGCGGAGCTTTCTCTGGAAAGGACTGCACAAAAGTAGACCGTTCAGCAGCATATGCAGCTCGTTATGTAGCAAAGAATATCGTAGCAGCAGGTCTTGCTGATAAGTGTGAAATCCAGCTTTCATACGCAATCGGTGTTGCAGAGCCAACATCTGTAATGGTAGATACATTTGGAACAGGTAAGATTTCTGATACAAAGCTTGTTGATATTGTAAGAGAGAATTTCGACTTAAGACCAGCAGGAATTATAAAGATGCTTGATCTTAGAAGACCAATTTACCGTGCGACAGCAGCATATGGACATTTCGGACGTACAGACCTTAATCTTCCATGGGAGAACACTGATAAGGTGGATGTACTTAAGAAATATCTTTAATTTTATTAAAACTTTATAATATTTTAGATAAAATAAATTGGGAAAATAAGTTTTAGTGATATAATGACCATAGGACGTTTTGTTCTATGGTTATTTTTGTGAGGAAAAATATATGAAGATAAAATCAAAGCTGGTAATATCATTTTGTATAGTTATTTTTATACCGATTATTCTCGCCTGCTGCACGCTTGTCGGTTTTCAACAAATACAGAAGAAGTCGATAGAACAGACATATGGAATAGAGGATGCGGATGCGTACTCACTTAATAGTTCAATACAGCTTCTTAACCGTATGACGGAGGAGAATTTTAAAAAGCTGATGGGTTATTCAAGAAAAGAGCCAGGAAAGCTCGAGGATGAGACCTTTCTTAGGAGTCTTAATGGAGAGCTTGAGAAGGAATTTTCATATGTAGTAGTTAAGAAGAATAATGAGGTGATTTTCAATGGTGGAAGCTCGAATGACGAGGTGATAGAATCACTCCCACTGTTTGGAACAATGGATGACGGAGACAATATTGCGACGTATCTGGATAGTGATAATCGTGTGCTTGTAAAAAGAATCGATTTTCATTTCGAGGATGAGGTACCGGGAACTGTATTTTTGGTTACGGCTACTGAGGATGTAGTTCCGGAAGTTAAGCGTCTCATAACGGAAGTAATAGTTGCAATTGTTATTATTTTGATTTTTACAGCATTGCTTATGATTGGCTGGATATACAGAAGTCTTATCACTCCGATAAAGCAGCTTCAGGTGGCGGCAGAGAATATTAAGGAGGGGAATCTTGATTTTGAACTGCACGCATCCGGCGATGATGAGATAGGAGAGCTTGTAAATACTTTTGAACAGATGAGGATTCGCCTGAAGAACAATGCCACGGAGAAGATAAACAGCGAGAGAGAAAACAGGGTATTAATCAGCAATATTGCTCATGACTTAAAGACACCGATTACTGCGGTGAAGGGATATTCAGAAGGTATATTAGATGGTGTGGCAAACACCCCGGAGAAAGTAGATAAATATGTCAGAACGATATACAATAAGGCAAACGAGATGGATACCCTCATAAATGAGCTGACTCTGTATTCGAAAATTGACACAAACAGGATTCCATATAATTTTGCCAAAATAAATGTAACTGATTATTTTTCTGATTGCGTGGAAGAAATTGGGTTGGATTTGGAGTCAAAGGGAATCGGCCTTGCATATTACAATTATGCAGATGAGAATACCGTGATTATTGCAGATCCAGAGCAGCTTAGAAGAGTGATTAACAATATAGTGGGCAATTCTGTGAAATACATGAACCGGCAGAATGGCTTCATAAATATCCGGATAAAAGATGTAGGTGATTTTATTCAAATTGAGATAGAAGATAATGGTAAAGGAATTGCGCAGAAGGATATACCATATATTTTTGACAGATTCTACAGAGGTGATGCCTCTAGAAATTCCGCAACAGGTGGAAGTGGAATCGGATTGTCAATTGTTAAGAAAATTGTGGAAGACCATGGCGGTAAGATATGGGCTACCAGCAGAGAAGGAACGGGAACAATTATGTATTTCGTAATCCGTAAATATATTGAAGAAGTAAAGGAGCAGATTGTAAATGAGTAGAATATTGATAGTTGAGGATGAAGTGGCAATTGCTGATTTGGAGAAGGATTATCTTGAACTCAGCGGATTTGATGTAGAGATTGAGAACGATGGTACAAGCGGACTTGCGCGGGCTCTCGCAGAAGAGTTTGACCTTTTCATATTGGATCTGATGCTTCCAGGAATAGACGGATTCGAAATCTGTAAGCAGATAAGAGAACACAAGAATACACCAATCCTTATGGTTTCAGCTAAGAAGGATGATATAGACAAAATAAGAGGACTCGGACTTGGTGCTGATGATTATGTCACAAAACCATTTTCACCTAGCGAGCTTGTGGCGCGTGTAAAAGCGCATCTTGCGAGATATGACCGTCTGATTGGAAGTACAGTTGCCGAGAATGATATGGTTGAAATAAGAGGAATCAAAATCGATAAGACGGCAAGAAGAGTCTGGGTAAATGGGGAGGAGAAGCAGTTTACAACAAAAGAATTCGACCTTCTTACATTTCTGGCTGAGAATCCAAATCATGTTTTTACTAAGGAGGAACTATTCCGGGAAATATGGGATATGGAGTCAATCGGAGATATTGCCACAGTGACAGTGCATATTAAAAAGATTCGCGAAAAAATAGAACTTAACACAGCAAAGCCGCAGTATATTGAAACAATATGGGGAGTAGGCTACAGGTTCAAACTCTAGCAGTTTGAACCGTACGAAAGAGTATAGATAGTCATAGCAAGCGTCCCACGCCCAAGGCGTACTAGAATGGACGCTTGCATTGCGTATGCGAAGCATACACAATACAATATGGGGAGTAGGCTACAGATTTAAGCTGTAAATGGGGACATTTAGTTTAATATTTTAATTTATTATTTTTTTTTGAATGGGTTGAAATTTAATCGCACAAATAGTACAATAGTACTGAATTGCAAGGTAGTGATTGGAGGGCAAAAATGTTTATACAGTTATTTGGAAACTTTCTTGTAGAGAAGGCTGTTATCACAGAAGAACAGAAGGTTTCTTTTCAGAAAGAGTTACAGGATACAAGGGTTAAGATGGGAACTATTGCAGTGGCTGACGGTTTAATCAATGAAGCTCAGGCTGAAGAGATAAACCATGCACAGACACAGCAGGACAGACGATTTGGCGATATAGCAATTGAGATGGGGTATTTAACAGACGCCCAGATATCTGATATTATCAAGAAACAGGGCGATTCTGCTATGAAATTCTATCAGTTGCTTACAGATAAAGCGGGAATCGCTATGAATGACATTGAGGCAAATCTCGAAGAGTTCAAGAAAGCTCAGGGATTTACGGACGAGGAACTAGATGCTCTTAAGAAAGATGATATTGACAAGATTATTTCTTTATATGCAATAGTCAGAGATACAGATATCCCTGATTTGGCGAGTCTTGTTATGCGTAATTTAATCCGTTTTGTTACTTCAGATTTTTATTTTGGAAGAATGAAAAAGGTAACAGATTATTCGTATAGCATGCTTGCAGGTCAGTGGGCAGTTGGAGACAAGAAAGTATATCTGGGATTTGGTACATCTGATGAATTAGATGGAATCACAAAGCTTGCGAAGAAGTATGCAAAAGGTGTTACGATTGCAGGAAGTGACGAAATATATGATGCGGTTTGTGAATTTACAAACTTGAATAATGGTCTTTTTGCTTCAGCTTTAAGTGAGAAAGGTACATTTATTGATATGAAACCGCCTGGAGTATTCTTAAATCAGGCAATTTCAGGAACTGCATATATTATGCCGGTATATATCGAGGGGGCAAAAATTGACCTTATTATTTCTACAGAAGCTGATTTTTCAGAAGGTACAAAGGTACATGAAATAAAGGTTAAGAAGTCAGAAATCAAAGCAGATAATACCGGAAGCAAAGCCAGTGTGCTTGTAGTTGATGATTCAGCTCTTATAAGAAAAGTTCTTATTGAGCTTCTTAACAACAATGGCTTTAATGTAATAGGAGAGGCAACTAATGGTCAGGAAGGTCTTGATATGTACAAAGAACTTTCTCCTGATATTGTGACACTTGATGTGACTATGCCAGTTATGGATGGTGTGGAAGCACTTCGTCAGATAATAGAGTTAGATGCGAATGCGAAGGTTGCGATGATTACAGCAGCAGGACAGAAAGAGCGACTCATGGAGGCTCTTAAAATAGGTGCAAAACTATTTATTACAAAACCATTTAATGAGGAAGAAGTATTAAATAGTTTAAGTGATTTAGTTTAATTATTTTATCCCGTGTATGTATAGTACACGGGATTTTTGTGTATATATGTTTTTTCTCAAACATATATAAAACATATTGACAAAAAAATAGCATTCATGTATCCTATGAGAGGTTAGATAAAGTTTGATTAATCTAACACATGGTAGCCAAAACTAATTTATATGGATTTTAAGAGAGGAGATCGACATGATTAATTTTGATCAGTGGGAAGGTTTCGAGGGAAGACTTTGGAAAGAAGAAATCAATGTTCGTGATTTCATTCAGAAGAACTACACTCCATATGATGGAGACGAAAGCTTCTTAGAAGGACCAACAGATGCTACTAACAAGCTCTGGGATGCAGTACAGAAGTTACAGAAAGAGGAGCGTGCTAAGGGTGGTGTACTCGATATGGATACAGATATCGTTTCTTCACTTACGTCACATCCGGCTGGATACATTGATCCAGAACTTAAGTCATTAGAGAAGATTGTTGGACTTCAGACTGATAAGCCGCTTAAGAGAGCATTTATGCCTTATGGTGGAATTCAGATGGCAGAGAAGGCTCTTACAGAGTATGGTTATACTCCAAATCCTGAGCTTCACAAGATCTTCACAGTTTATCATAAAACACATAATCAGGCGGTATTTGATGTATATACACCAGAGATGAGAGCCGTTAGAAAGAACAAGATTATTACAGGTCTTCCAGATACTTACGGACGTGGACGTATCGTTGGCGATTACCGTAGAGTTGCTCTTTATGGTATTGATCAGCTTATTGCCTGGAAAGAGCAGGATAAGTTAGTATGTGGTTCTGGTTCAATGAAGGGTGAAGTTATCCGTCAGAGAGAAGAGCTTACAGAGCAGATTAACGCACTTAAAGGAATGAAGGAGATGGCTGCATTATATGGTATAGATATTTCACAGCCAGCTAAGAACGCACAGGAAGCCGTACAGTGGACATACTTTGGATACCTTGCAGCAATCAAGACACAGAATGGTGCTGCTATGTCAATTGGACGTGTTTGTACATTCCTTGATATCTATATTGAAAGAGACCTTAAGAAAGGGCTTATTACAGAGTCTGAGGCACAGGAGCTTATCGACCACATGATTCTTAAGTTCAGAATGGTTAAATTTGCTCGTTGTGAATCTTACAACCAGTTATTCTCGGGAGACCCTGTTTGGGCAACAATCGACCTTGCCGGTATCGGCGTAGATGGTCGTTCTATGGTTACAAAGACAGATTACCGTGTGCTTCATACACTTGAGAACATGGGACCTGCTCCAGAGCCAAATATTACAGTATTATATTCATCAGCTCTTCCAGAGAACTTCAAGAAGTACTCTGCAGCTATTTCTATTAAGACATCTTCAGTTCAGTATGAGAATGATGATGTTATGAAGCCTGTATGGGGTGATGATTACGCAATCTGCTGTTGTGTATCTGCTACACAGACAGGAAAAGAGATGCAGTTCTTCGGAGCAAGAGCAAACCTTGCTAAGTGTCTTCTTTATGCTATCAATGGTGGTGTTGACGAGAAGAATAAAGTTCAGGTTGGACCAAAATTCCAGCCAATTACTTCTGAGTACCTTGATTATGATGAGGTTATGGAGAAGTATGATGCAATGATGGATTGGTTAGCAGATGTTTATGTAAATACACTCAACGCTATTCAGTACATGCATGATAAATATTACTATGAAGCAGCTCAGCTTGCTCTTATTGATACAGACGTACGTCGTACATTTGCAACAGGAATCGCCGGATTCTCACATGTTATCGATTCACTTTCTGCTATCAAGTATGCAAAAGTAAAAGTGATTCGTGATGAGGAGGGGCTTGCTGTAGATTATGAGGTAGAGGGAGATTTCCCTAAGTATGGTAATGATGATGACAGAGCTGATGAAATCGGTGTATGGCTTCTTAAGACATTCCTTGAGAAAATCAAGAAGCATCACACATACCGTCGTTCAGAGCCAACAACTTCTATCCTTACAATTACTTCAAACGTAGTATACGGTAAGGCTACAGGAGCTATGCCTAATGGACGTAAAGCAGGTGAGCCACTTTCACCAGGAGCTAACCCGGCTTACGGTGCAGAGCAGAATGGTCTTCTTGCTTCACTCAACTCAGTTGCTAAGATTCCTTATGAGTGGGCTCTTGATGGTATTTCAAATACTCAGACAATCAACCCAGATGCACTTGGACACACAGAGGAAGAGCAGAAGAAGAATCTTGTTCAGGCTATGGACGGATATTTCGACCAGGGTGCTCATCACCTCAATGTAAATGTATTTGGTATTGAGAAACTCAAAGACGCTATGGAGCATCCAGAGAAAGAGGAGTACGCTAACTTCACAATTCGTGTATCTGGATACGCTGTTAAGTTTATCGATTTAACAAGAGAGCAACAGATGGATGTTATTTCAAGAACATGTCATGCACATCTTTAATATATTTGTATAACTGATGTATGTTCGGTTAGAATAAATGCAGATTTGGCTTTAAGTTGTATGTGAGCTTAAGATAAAGATAAATAAAATGCCACGGGCGGGTAAATGTTTACAGTTTACATTGTCTGTGGCATAATTTTGTTCTGATATAGAATAACTAGTATTATATCTTGAAGAGGAGATAAGATGAGCGATATGAAAGGTAGAGTACATTCGTTTGAATCGTTTGCACTTGTAGATGGACCTGGAGTTCGTTTCTGTGTGTTTTTACAGGGCTGTAATATGCGCTGTAAATACTGTCACAATCCGGAAACATGGACATGTAGTGCCGGAGAGGAGTGGACACCGGAGGATTTATTTAAAAAAGTATATAGATACAAGAATTACTGGGGACAAGATGGTGGAATAACAGTAAGTGGTGGAGAGGCATTACTGCAGATGGAGTTTGTGACGGAGTTTTTCAAGCTTGCAAAGGAAAAGGGTGTTCACACAACAATTGACACAAGTGGTAATCCATTTTGCATGAAACCGGATTATCTTGAGAAATTCGATAAGCTTATGGAAGTCACAGATTTATTTTTATTAGATATTAAAGAGATGGACGAGGAAAAGCATAAAGCTTTGACAGGTCATACGAATAAGAATATTCTTGAGTTGGCGAGATACTTATCTGACCATGGTAAGGAAATGTGGATTCGTCATGTGTTAGTTCCAGGGATTACAGATGATGAAGCAGGACTTACGGCACTTAAGGGATTCATCAATGAGCTTAAGACAGTATCAAGAGCAGAGATTCTTCCGTATCATACACTTGGACTTTTTAAATGGGAGAATCTGGGGATAGATTATCCTCTTGATGGTGTTAAGACACCTACAGATGAGGAAGTAAAACGTGCAGAAGGCATTCTTGGAATTTCAACAGATGCACTTAAAGCAGCAGATGACGCAGGTGGACGTAGCTGTTAATATTTTAGTGGTTTGGAGAATTAGATAATCCGAATTTTACATGAGATAATTATGAATTAGTTGAAAATGATGAGTAGGGATAGATATGAAGACATATTCGAAATTGGAAGAGATAAAGATAGGACAATCAAATGAATCTGTAATAAATGGATGCCTCGTTCTCGAAGGCGGGGCGTTTCGAGGAATATATTCAGAGGGAGTACTGGACGTATTATTGGAAAATGACATAAACATGCAGTGTACCATTGGAACCTCAGCAGGAGCGCTTAATGGAGTCAATTATGTGGCAGGTCAGTATGGAAGATCTGCCCGTGCAAGTCTTGGACATCGACATGACAAGAGATTTGTGGGAACAACAGCCTTTATGAATAATCAGGGAATTATTGGATTTAATTTTCTGTTTGAGGGAATGAATGAGGAAATTCCATTTGATTCAGAACGCTTTTATCGAGAGGAACAGCGACTGGTAGTGACAGCAACAAACTGTAAAAATGGTCGGACAGAATATTTTGAAAAAGGAAAATGTGATGATATATTCCAGGCAGTTAGAGCTTCAGCATCAATGCCATATGTATCTCGTCCTGTTATTGTAGAAAACAGACCATGCCTGGATGGTGGTTGTAGCTGCAAGATTCCTTTTAGATGGGCGATTGATGAAGGTTATGAGAAGATAGTGGTTGTACGTACAAGAGAAGAAGGTTATAGAAAGCCAGAAAATGAAAAGCACTTGGCACTCAAATATTATCACATGTATGATGAATTTTCTAAGGTACTTGACAGGAGTGAGGAAGATTATAATAAGCAGTGTGAGGATATCGAAGCATTAGAGGCGGCAGGTCGTATATTTGTGATTTATCCGTCGCAGCCTGTAAAGGTAACAAGAATTGAATCTGATATGGAAAAGCTAGGGGAGTTATACGAGCTTGGAAGAAATGATATGATTGCGCAATTGGATGCACTCAAAGCATATCTCAATATATAAATTCAATTTATCGAGGGGAGAGGCAACCGCGTCATAGGGTTTCGAGGACATGAGTTGAGGCACTATGGGCGAAGGGACTATTGTAGTTGTATATATGATTTGAGGGGGATAGTAATATATTTTGTGCGTTTATGTCCTCGCGTTAAGAGACTCTAAATAATTCGTCAAGGATATCTATAAGTGACGCTGTCGCTCATATTCGCCGTCCTGGCTCATATTCGCTGAAATTGCCGTCCATGGCAATTTATAGCAGTTTACAGCCTGCTGTAAACTGCTACTTCGCAGGTCTATTTGAAGATTTTGCTATGCAAAATGAGACCTGCTCATTACGAATCATGTTCTTACGCCACTGAACAGCAAGTGTTCAATGGCTA
>JAXELM010000232.1:0-2175 GCA_034100525.1 Agathobacter sp. | reverse complement strand
AATACAGGATCTTAAAATTAATCATCTCGGCAATAAGAACCCTCGTCTTCATACAGATGAAGTTCTCATAGCACTTTCAATCAGTGCTTCAACCAATGATGATGCCAAGCGCGCTGTTGACCAGCTCCATAATCTTAAAGGACTTGATGTTCACTCAAGTGTTATTTTGTCACAGGTAGATGTAAACATCTTCAGAAGACTTGGTGTAAATCTTACATGTGAGCCTGTTTATCAGAATCAGGCACTATATCATAAATAATTAAGCTATTTTAGGGCAAAGGCGCCCCCTATGGGGACTTTTGCCCTTTTTTGATGCCACAAAAAATAAAACATTATAATAATTTTTAATCAATTAGGAGGATTATCATGGATGTAAAGTATGTATTTGTAACAGGCGGAGTCGTATCCGGGCTCGGAAAAGGAATAACAGCTGCTTCGCTTGGAAGATTATTAAAGGCAAGAGGATACAAGGTGACAATGCAGAAATTCGACCCTTATATTAATATTGACCCTGGAACGATGAACCCTATTCAGCATGGTGAAGTATTCGTAACAGATGATGGGGCTGAGACAGATCTTGACCTCGGTCATTATGAACGATTCATAGATGAAAGCCTTACAAAAAATTCTAATGTTACAACAGGAAAAGTATACTGGTCAGTACTGCAAAAAGAAAGACGCGGTGACTACGGCGGAGGAACTGTACAGGTAATTCCACACATCACAAATGAGATAAAGAGCCGTTTTTACCGCAACTATACTTCAAGTGATATGCACATTGCCATTATCGAAGTTGGCGGCACTGTCGGAGATATCGAAAGCCAGCCATTCCTTGAGGCAATCAGACAATTCCAGCAGGAGGTTGGACATGAGAATGCTATTTTATGCCACGTTACACTCATCCCTTATCTCAAAGCCTCTGGCGAGTTGAAGACAAAACCAACTCAGCAAAGTGTAAAAGAATTGCAGGGAATGGGTATCCAGCCAGATATCATTGTCTGTCGAAGTGAACACGAGGTAGACCAGGGAATCAGAGACAAAATTGCGCTTTTCTGTAATGTGCCAAACTCGCATGTATTACAGAATCTTGATGTTGAATATTTGTATGAAGCTCCACTTGCAATGGAAGCAGAAAACCTTGCAAAAGTAGCCTGCGAATGTCTCCATATTGACTGTCCGGAACCAGACCTTACAGATTGGAAACAGATGGTTGATGACCTTCGCCATCCTGATAAAAATGTCAAAATCGCATTGGTTGGAAAATACACTGCCCTCCATGATGCCTATATTTCAGTTGTAGAAGCACTCAAACATGGTGGAATTCCAGAGCATACTACAGTCGATATACAATGGGTTGATTCTGAACAGTTAAACGACGATAATGCCGACGAAATTCTCGGCCAGATGCAAGGAATTATCGTACCTGGCGGTTTCGGTGACAGAGGTGTCGAAGGAATGATTTCTGCTGCTAAATATGCCCGTACTCATCAGATTCCTTATCTTGGACTCTGCCTTGGAATGCAGGTTGCAATTATTGAATTTGCCCGCAATGTAGCAGGACTTAATGATGCTCACAGTATAGAGCTAAACCCTAACACAGTGCACCCTGTAATCGCTCTGCTTCCAGACCATACAGATACTGAGGATCTAGGTGGAACTCTTAGACTTGGTTCATATCCATGTGTACTTGACAAGACTTCTAAGGCATATGAAGAATATGGAACTTCTGAGATTGCAGAACGTCATCGTCACAGATATGAGGTAAACAATGAGTACAGGGATCTTCTTGTGGACAAGGGACTCAAGCTTTGCGGAACATCTCCTGATGGAAGAATCGTTGAGATGATTGAGATTCCTGACCATCCTTGGTTTATTGCAACACAGGCTCATCCTGAGTTCAAATCAAGACCAAACAGACCGCATCCACTTTTCCATGGATTCATTGCAGCTGCCAACAAAGTACAGCGCTAAATTTTCAAATTGTTGTTTGTCGAGGCGGGGGGGCAACCGCTTCATAGGTTCTCGAAGACATGAGTTGATACTATTTGTGTGCATGGACCGTTTTAGGTATATATGATTTGAGGGTATGTTAATACATTTTGTGCGTTTATGTCCTCGCATTAAGAGGCTCTAAATAATTCGACAGGGTTGTCTATAAGTGACGCTGTCGCTCAT
>JAXELM010000272.1:0-5951 GCA_034100525.1 Agathobacter sp. | reverse complement strand
CTACTAATCTGACCACGCACCATAGTATAAATCCAATTATTGCCCATGCTATTGTATTGAGTGTGAGGACTAAATTTACGTTTTTTGATATATTCCATAATTTTCTCATTTGTCACCTCATTAGTATTTAATCTGTCAAGTGCTATTTCACTGTTACAGATTAAATATACCGGGCTATTGTAAAATCAAAAATCATGGTTATGTAAAATAAAAGTAAAATTATTTCGTAGCTTTTCTTGTATTTCCTTCATATGTCATTCATTACCTGCACTCGATTATCACTCCGTGCTCCATCTCAAAAACGCAGTCACACAGAATCGCAACATCCTCTGTATTATGACTTGCAATCACCATCGTCTTTCCCTTCTCCAACTCCAAATGACTGTACAAACCAGCGTTTTAGAAGATTATCCTCCAAAGCTTCATACGAAATCGAATTAATCATTCGATCTAAAAGATAAAGAAAAATATATGGAATTCAACCCAAAAAACATTTCTTACTTTTCTCATTTTTCCTTCTTACATAACTCTTGTCCTAATCTCTCCTGTCACGACATTCACATAAATGCGTGTTTCTTTACCACTGGTTTCATTTGTTGTGATAAACAGCCATGCCGGAGTCTCTGTATAGATACCATTCTCTTCGTCAATAATTTCACACATATAAGATAATTCAATTCCTGTCACAGTATATGGCGTATACGTGGTCTTTAATTCACCCTTTTCTCCGCCCATCATATCATAAACAAAAAAGGGCAAAATATGAAAAGAATCTGGAAATCCCCTGTCGCAGTCGCAGAGATTCATGGAAATAGTGACAATCCTAATCTGACAGGCATGGCACTGTTCTATCCTGCTGCGATGTCAGGCATATATATTCAGGTAGAAGTACTTAATCTACCCGACCAAAATCTACCCGATTCATCTGGTTTCTTCGGTATGCATATCCATGAATTTGGTGACTGCACTGATAATTTTGATAAAACAGGTATGCATTATAATCCCCAAAAACGACCACATCCAAATCATCTCGGCGACCTCCCTTTGCTTTTGTCCTACGAAGGATACGCCTGGATGACTTTTTATGATGGTCGTTTGTCACTGTCAGATATTATTGATAAATCCCTCATCATTCACAGCCAGCGCGACGATTTTACATCTCAGCCAGCTGGTGATTCGGGCACAAAGATCGGATGCGGAGTTATCCGCAAACTTTAATGGAATAGTAATTTCTTAGTTTCTCTGTTGAAAACAGCGTATGCAACTATCCAGAATACTGCTGCGATAATACACTCGATTCCAATTATTCCAACACCTTCGTTTAATCCAAATGTTCCTCGTACACCAAGGAAATAGCTTGCCGGAAGATATGCTACAAATGCAAACGGTATAATCCATGTAATGATGAATCGGATAAATCTTGCATAAATCTCTGTTGGATATTTTGCAAAATACGCCATCTGCCTTTTTAATTCATTAAGGGCAAATGGCATGTATATCTTTAATTGCTTTTTCATTTTCAAACCTCCATAACTGCATTCATAATCTGTGGCACCTGTACCTTGTGCTTGTCAAATGTAACAGTCACCGTCTTGCTCTCTTTGTCAAGATAGAGAACCTTCGGATTATGTAAAAGTGCAGCTCCAAGGTCTGCTCTCATTCTCTGACCAAGCGACAAGGTTCTGATTTCATACAATGCAACTCAAATTATTACACAATTTAATCATCATAGTTGTCATAAAGCGCCTCTAACTGCACCCTGCACTCCAGAAATTCCTTACACAAATCCGGGTCAAAGTGAGAGCCGCCGGACTCTTCGATAATACTAAATGCTTTATTGTAATCGAATCTTTCCTTGTATACTCGTTTGCTGACTAACGCATCAAATACATCCGCAAGTGCCATCACCCTCGCTTCAAACGGAATGTCTGTCCCAGAAAGACCTTCCGGATAACCTCTTCCATCCCATTTTTCATGGTGATAATGCGCGATATTTGCAGCTATAGTCTTAAATGTAATATCATCAGAATTCATCAGAATTCTCTCAACAATCTCAGCTCCTTTTGCTGAATGCTTTTTCATTATTTCATACTCTTCGTCAGTGAACTTGCCCGGCTTGTTTAAAACACTATCCGGAATCGCTATTTTCCCAAAGTCATGCAAAGGTGCCGCCGTAATAATACAATTAGCAATTTCTGGTGTCAGCTCTTTAAATATTTGTTTTTCCTGAAGATGATTAACAAAAATTCTTACTACATCACTTGTTCTTGCAATATGACCTCCTGTATTGTTATCTCTGTTTTCAACAATACTTGCCATACTACTAATAATATCATTTTGAATCTTCCTGATTTTCTCAGTTTTAGCATTGACATCTCTCTCAAGATTCTCATTATACTGCTCAACAAGACGCGTATACTTCTGATGCCTGGTGTCATCTCTGAGGTATACACAATGTATTTTATTTGTTTTTCGCTCCCTGATTATTTCATGCTTTGCCTCTATAATACAATTGTCACGCTCAAAATAGACTATTTCATTCTCATCCTCATCACGTGTCCATTTACCTATTTGCACCAGAAAATCTGTATTCTCTTCATTCACGACTGCATCAATTTGAAGCCCACCTAATTCAGAAAACCAGTATTTCGCCGCATTATCAGAGCCTAAAAATCTGCCTTTTGAATCAAATATCAAAAATCCATATTCGTTATTATCTCTCATGGAGTCTGCAGAAATCGCCATAACATTGAACAGACTTATCCTTCTAACCAAAATCAGAATAATTATTTCTGATACCACATATGCCCATGGAAGCATTTCTATTTTCAGATGCATAGACTTTTGCACTACATAAACTGTCAGCATAATCATCATTGCAAGCAGCAACGATACACTGGTAATATATGAAACATCTCTTTTAGCTTTCATAGTCTTCAAAATAATAACCAGTGCCGCAATACAAACAATAAAAAGATACGCCGGATAAAGTGTATGCATTGGACCATATTCTTTATCCAGTATGCTTACACCATTTACACTGATAAGCGAAATATTTTTGTAATACAACGTAGTACTGCCAACTGATGAAACAAAAAGCAGTACAGCTACTGCAAATATAGACAAAAATGCCTTAAAAAATTTATGTATTTTTTCTTTACACAAATCTGCTATGCACATCAAGAAATAGTATGGTGCAAAGCAGCCACCGAGATATACTGTCTGATTTGCAATGATTGCCATCCTTAGTGTATTGGAATCAGATAACTGCATATATCCAAAGTTTGCAATCAACACACAACAAAAAAGCATGATGTAATTGATTGAGATTCTCGCCCCAAACTGTGAAATCAAAATTACCAGCATAATAAATGATAACACAAACAAAATCGTATATGCCCCATTAATCATATATTCGCCCCCCAAGCCTGATATCTTAGTTGGAGATTGTACTCCAACTAAGATAATTATACTGTACTAGTACTTTTTTTCTAGCCCTTTTGCGAAAAAAACAAAAAAAGTAAAGAAATCTCATATATTTTGAAATTCCTCTACTTTATTATGAAATGGAGATTTAAACTAGCTTCTTAATACTCTCACCCTCTGTAATCGTAAATGGGATGAGTTCATGAGTCGCTGCTTTATTCAAGTCAATCATGTTAAATAAAATTTCAACACTTCTAACAGCCATCTGCTTGTACCCCTGTCTCACTGATACAATCTTTGGATTGTAATAATCAGCAAGCATAAAAAAAAGAAACCCTATTATCTTCTCGGGTTTCTGTGGAATAGATGTTCTTTCATCAATTCTTTATAAAGTTGCTTTGGTGTCCAGAATACATTATCAGGCGTGAGTACAGCGCGAAGTGGTATTTGAGACATGCCACTCTTTTTGTACGCCTTAAGAAAATTATCCAGTTCCTGTGAATTTAATCCTGATAATACTATCATCTCGGATATAAATGGCAATTCCTTACTCTTTATCGGCTTTTTCTTAAAGCCCTTAATTGCTGCCAGTGCACCTAATTGCTGTTCATAGTATTCCGATGAAATATACATAAGTGTAATACCTAAATCATCACATATCTTCTGTAATTTTTCTCTTTTATCCCTCTTAATCTCAAATGCTAATATCTTCTGTCCCATATTCGCTCCCTTGTCTCTGCTTTTACAGTCCTATTTCCGGTGTAAAATCCTCTGTATCAGCGCATATTTTTCCGCCTGGATTTGATACAAGTCTCTTTAAAAGGGGCTCGCACTTATCATAAATATCTGGTGCAAATGCTATATAAAATAGTGTCTTTACGCCGTATGCCTGAAGGTAATCGTTGCTGAATTCATCTCCTAAATCCAACTCGCACTGCTCAATATCCATTGATTTTTTCTCTTCGATTTCAACCTCAACTACTCCGGCTTCTTTCCACACTTCAAGCTGATAGCCCTCTTTATCAGCTATCTCGCTTATTGCGTCATGAATTTCATCTACTGTTATATCATTTTTACACATATAATACCATCCCATCGGCTGGAATGAAGTGGTTGTTTTCTTTTTATGCTTAGACATTTACGCCTCCTGATTTATATATGGATTTTTTAACTATTTCAAACCTCTAACCATCTCTTCGTCAAATACCACTTTGTCCACGTGGCTTACTTCAATCTGATACAATGCGTTGGCTGCAAGTCTCTCTGCCGCCTGCTCTATATCTCGCACACCTGTTGTCACAGAGTACATCTCAATAAGTGCATCGAGACCTTTGTCTGTTATCTCGCATTCATTTTCCTTCATTCCCATACGCTTTAATACTTTCGGCAATGAGAATTTGGTAAAAATAACTTTCTTTTCCTCAAAAGTATAATCCGGTATGTCAATCACTGCAAATCGTGACATAAGTGGCGCACTTATCTGGCTCTTATCGTTGGCAGTTGCTATCGGATATACTCCGACAGTTGGAATCATACATTCGATATAGTTGTCAGTAAATCCTATATTATCAAGCAGTGTCAAAAGTACATCTGCTGGATTTCCGTTACCCTTTCCAGCTGCTGCCTTGTCCAGCTCATTGATGATAAATATTAGATTGGATGCTCCCGCCATTGAAAATGCTTCCATGATTATTCCCGGCTTGGCATTAGAATATATTCTTGAGCTTCCTGTAAGCTGTTCCGGATCGTTTATAGAACTCATATCAAGAGT
Source organism: Agathobacter sp. (assembly GCA_034100525.1). Classification (GTDB taxonomy): domain Bacteria; phylum Bacillota; class Clostridia; order Lachnospirales; family Lachnospiraceae; genus Roseburia. The sequence continues at coordinate 754 of JAXELM010000272.1, read as the reverse complement.
TGTCCAAGGTAACTTAAGAATTCTAGCAACTGCATACGCGACTTGAGATTTACCAATTCCTGCCGGACCACATAATAATAATCCATATGCCGGAAGTGTATGTGTTCTGTTAATCTGAATAATTGTTTCAATAATTCTTTGCTTAACAGTCTCCAGTCCGTATAATTCTTCATCGAGAATTTTTCTGGCTTCAACCGGATCTATAGATTCAAAATAATTATTTTTCCACTGAATATTGAGCATGATTGAAAGCGCTCTCTGTGCATGTCTTCGTTCTTCCTGCGTCACTTCGCTTGACTTGGCGACTGCAAGGTTCCTTCTTGCCCAAAGACGGATATTGTCAGGAAGTGTACGACCTGCACAGTTTAAAAAGTCTGTGATACTCTGAATACTTGTAAGTATCATGCCATCTCCATGCTCTTCATCATCCCTGTCATCATCGTCTTCATTAATCTCTTCTGGTGCAGAACTATCCAGAAGTCTATCTATCATAAACTGAAGGAAACCATCTTCTGCGGAAAGCTTATTTCCTCCGCCATATGCCATCTCTCTTATCTTGTATACATTATATCCGTCTTCTGTATTCTTACCTGAAAGTCTGACCTTTATGTGATTCTCACCAAGCCATTTAAGAAGGCTTACAAATCTGGAATCTATTCTCAATATATCTGCCGGTATTGTTCCGTCAGCCTCATTAAATTCAAATGATGTTCTCTTTATGGGATTAGTAAATACACCATCTGCGTGATGCTTC
>JAXELM010000244.1:0-3271 GCA_034100525.1 Agathobacter sp. | reverse complement strand
CCTTCTTAGGATAAAAATAGAAATCGTGACCTTCCTGCTGAATTTGGAGGTATTTGCTTGAAGGAATCACCTCCACGGTACTGAGGTCATTCATTCCCTCTATCGTCACATATTCATTTGTACCATATCTTAGATTTATCTTGTAATTATCATTTGAAAGCATTGCGTCTGTTACATATACATTGATGTCTACTATCGCACCACATATATACATATCATCCTTGACATAACTGTACTCAATCGTAACTGTTGTCATTCCCGGGGCAAGTCCTGTTACAATCCCATCATTTCCTACAGACGCTACTGTCGCATCCGATACGGAATAATTTACTGTAGGCTGAATGTATTCAGTTATTATCTGACCTGTAACCGGATCTGCAAAACTATACGGAAGTTGTGGAATTATAAGCTGTTTTACCTGACCTATTCCAAATGAAAAATCTGTTTCTTCCAGTTCAGGTGCTGTATATCCCACTTCACTGCCAGAATCTTCCTGAGTAATTGTACTAGCACAAGGAGTCTCGGCATAAACCGAGACTCCACTATCTGTTAATATGATTGTTGCAATAAATAATGCTATAACTTTCTTCTTCAAAATTGCCTCCTTACTCAACATCTGCATCAGTGAGTATATCACCGTTAAATACTTTTTGAATAAGACTCTGTGCCTTTGCAACCTGCTCCGGATCCTGTGTCATAACATAGGATCTTTGCTTTGGATTAGAATATGTATAATTCTTACTGTTTCCTCCAGATACAGAGAATGATTTGATATTCCACTCTCCACCTTCTGAAAGCTGCATCTTAACAAACTCTGACATATCGTTTGATGAAACGTCTGTAGCACACATTCCCTCAAGGCTGTCAAGAATATCGCCATAATTTGTAAGTATTGCTCCACTTGTCATCTTCTTGATAAGTCCCTTAATAACTGCCATCTGATGACGTCCTCTTGACAAGTCACCATCTGAAAACGCATGTCTTTCTCTTGCAAATACTAATGCTTTTGCTCCGTTTAACTGATTTTCTCCCTTTGCAAAAGAGTATGTCTGTCCAGTTGGAGAACTGTACCATGTAGAAGTAAAGGACTTATCTACATCTACCGTTATTCCTCCTACTGCATCTACCAGTGTCTCAAATCCGTTAAAATTAACCTGCGCATAGTAATTCACATCACAATTGTATAAGTTACCAAGTGTATCCATAGAACACTGTATTCCATAGATTCCACAGTGTGTAAGCTTGTCCATTGATCCCGGTGCTATTGAGATATCTACATAATAATCTCGCGGTGTACTAAGCAGTAACACCTGTTTAGTCTTTGGATTTACAACTCCAAGTATATTTACATCACTTCTGCTCTTTGAAAGTGTTGAACTTCTTGTATCAGAACCGCTTATATATACTACAAATGGATCTTTTGTAATATCTTTATCCGACTTGTCATCCTGTTCAACTACTACCTTGGTCTTACTCTCATAAATAACCTTTGTCTCTTTCACAAAGTTCTCATATTCCTTCGAATCAGAAAGAATATCTTCATATGCCTCGTTTAAAATGATTGCTCCTGATTCTCCACTGTAAAGGCCAGCAACCATATCCATAACGGTCTCATATTCATGGTTTACTACATCCATGCCGACTTCACTCTTTATATTTTCAAAAGCCTTCTTGGTATTCTCATAATCGAATGCCTGTGTATAACCAAATGTATAGTTTTTCGCATCCTCAATTGTCTCAGCACTGTTGTCTGCAAGTACATATACAGCTGTAGTCTCTATTACAATCTTGTCTTCTGTGATTCCTGACATTGTAGAAATCAGCTTTGAAAGAATAAGTACTACAAAAAGACAAATGATACTTGTAGAACATGAAATAGCCGCTCCTACAGTCCTTTTAATCTTCAATGATTTCTTCTTTTTCTTTCTCTGCTTAGACGATAATACCATAAGCAAAAAAGCAAGTAGCAACAACATCAGTATGATAATAACTACTGCAAACAAATAATTGCCCGGCAACATATCAAGCATCACTATTGTAATAAGTGCAGCAATACTGAGCACTGCCTGAATTCCTACTAACGCATATGAAATAATCTTCCACAGCTTACTTTCTCTCTTCGAAAGTGCTGCTTTTATATCCTTCTTTGTCGGTGTGTTCTTCATTCTATCAATCTCTTTTCTTATTTTTTCTGGCAATAAATAAGGTAACTTTTGCCATAACGTACAAATCCCATCTTATCATAGGCTGCTTTTAATTTCAATATTTTTGAATAAAATTGCCAGCATGCCACAACTTTGATATAATTTTATATAATTATAAAAAAAGGATTTCATCATGAAAAAAAATGGATTTTATTCTTCCGGTGAATTTGCCAAAATGGCAAGAGTTACAGTCAGAACCATCAGATATTATGATAAACAGAATATATTAAAACCATCTTTCGTTGACGAGCACGGAAGCCGCTACTATACAGATGCTGATTTTGCTCTGTTGCAGCAGATTTTACTGCTCAAATATCTCGGTTTTTCTTTAGATGATATCAAGGAAATGCTTGTCACTGACCCTGATTCACAGTTCATTAAGAACTCGCTATTGCAGCAAAAGAAGCTGATTCAGGACAGAATTGAGCAGATGCATCTGGTGGAGGATGCGATAGACGATACTGTAAATATGCTTGACGCTAACAAAGAGGTTGACTGGAGTCAGATGCTTGACCTTATCCACCTTACCAGCATGGAAAAAAGCTTAAAAAGCCAGTATCAAAATTCCAGCAATATTTCTGCCAGAATACGCCTTCACAGAGACTATTCTGTAAACAAAACCGGCTGGTTTCCGTGGCTTTTTGATTTGTGCATGAACAGTTCAAGTAAAGACATTCTGGAGATTGGCTGTGGGGACGGTGCTCTTTGGACAGAAAATCTGGGCAGACTTTCAGAGTTTCCTGATATACACATTACACTTACGGACATCTCTGAAGGAATGATTCGAGATGTCCGTAGAAATATCGGAACAACAGATTCACGATTTTCATTCATCGCCTGTGACTGTCATAAACTTCCTTTCAGCAATAACAGCTTTGATTTGATTTTTGCAAATCATGTTCTTTTTTATTGTGATGATATTGAGAAGGTATGCAGCGAAGTACTTAGAGTTTTAAAACCAGGCGGTGTATTTTGCTGTAGCACTTACGGAACTTCTCATATGCAGGAAATCACATCGCTCGTTCAGGAGTTTGACAACCGCATCATGCTTTCAGGGGAAAAGCTTT
>JAXELM010000201.1:0-2925 GCA_034100525.1 Agathobacter sp. | reverse complement strand
AGAAAGTATTATGGCTGTATAGATAATCCGGAATGCGATTTCATGAGCTGGGGCAGACCTGTTAAGCAGAAATGTCCTAGATGTGGCGGATATATGATTGTAAAAGGTAACAAGATTGCATGTGCAGATACACAGTGTGGTTATGTAACTGATGCAAAGGAAAGTAATGCATAAAATATATACAATTATTCTTATTCAATTGAATTGTCAGATAAAATGTGATAAAATGTCTTGGATTAAAGACGGATAAGAGGAGGTTAGTCGGGCATGAGCGTTCAGCTGCTTGATAAAACACGAAAAATAAACAAATTATTACACAATAACAGTTCATCAAAAGTTGTGTTTAATGATATTTGTGATGTTTTAACAGGAATTTTGGAGTCTAATATTCTTGTTATAAGTAAAAAGGGAAAAGTACTTGGTTCTAGTGTATGTAAGGGTGTTGAAGAAATTCATGAATTAATAGTTGATGAAGTAGGAGGATATATTGATAACGAGCTCAATGAGCGGTTACTTGGTATTCTATCAACAAAAGAAAATGTTAATCTTGAGACACTTGGGTTCGGAGAAGAGTCAAGAAACAGCAGGGCGATAATTACACCTATTGATATTGCAGGAGAGAGACTCGGAACATTGTTTGAGTATAGATGTGACAGAGAATACAATATTGATGATATAATTTTGACTGAATATGGAACTACAGTAGTTGGACTCGAGATGATGCGTTCTGTAAATGAGGAGAATGCAGAGGAGGAGCGTAAGGTTCAGATTGTAAAATCAGCGATTAGTACACTTTCTTTTTCAGAGCTTGAGGCTATTATTCATATATTTGATGAATTAGATGGCAATGAAGGAATATTAGTTGCAAGCAGAATAGCTGACAAAGTTGGGATTACAAGATCAGTGATAGTAAATGCGCTTCGTAAATTCGAAAGTGCTGGTGTAATCGAATCAAGATCGTCGGGCATGAAAGGTACATACATAAAGATTGTCAATGATGTTGTGTTTGACGAATTGCAGAATATTAAAAGAAAAAATATTAGATAATACAGGATTGGACGATTTAAAAGGACTTGAAATGAGTCCTTTTTTTGCGCTGGTGGGAAAGAAAAATAGTGCAACTTATACTGACACTATATAGTATTTAATTTGACAAAATAACACAATATAATGTAAAATTTGACAAAATTACTTGTTTTTTTTGAGATATAAATTATAATAAATATGATAGAGTGATTTTGCGTGCTAAATGGAGGTGTTTTTATGATTAATTCATCAGCATTTGATTATATCAATGTACTTGATAAAGCGGCAGATGCCAGCTGGACAAGGGAAAGTTTAATTACGAATAATATTGCTAATTCAGACACTCCTGGATATAAGAGACAGGATTTGGATTTTGAATCTGTGTTAAGTGAAGAGCTTGGCAGATGTAAGCATATATCATTAGATGAAAAGGTGAAGTCACTTCATATGGAGCATTTAAATCCAGAAGTATATACAGATTATGCTAATTACTCATATCGTCTGGATGGTAACAATGTGGATATAGATACTGAACAGGTTGAGCTTGCGTCTGAGCAGATTAAATATCAGGCTTTGACACAGGGGATTACATCTGAATTTCAGCGTATGAGAGATGTTATAAAGTAGGAGAATTATTATGGGTCTTTTTCAATCATTTAATATTAGTGCATCAGGTATGACTGCACAGCGATTTAGAACAGATATTATTGCTGAGAATATAGCTAATGTTAATACTACATCGACTGCAAACGGGACTCCGTACAGACGTAAGATAGTTACATTTACTGAGAAGGATGTAACACCATTTAGCCAGTATTATTCTGAGTCAAAGAATATGGCAGTTGGTAATGGTGTTAAAGTCAGCAAGGTGACAGAGGATTATTCAACAGAGTTTACAATGGAATATGATCCTTCAAATCCTGATGCGGATGAAAATGGATACGTCTCATATCCTAATGTAAATACAGTTACAGAGATGACAAATCTGATTGACGCTACGAGGTCATACGAGGCGAATGCGACTGCTTTTGATGCATCAAAGAGTATGGCGCAGACAGGACTACAGATTGGACAATAATTTTAAGGGTGGTTTATTATGGAAGTAAATATGATTGATGGAATTAGTTTAGAAAATTATAGTCAGCTATATAAAGATAATTCCATTACGCAGGATAAACAGTATGATAGTTTTGATGATGTTCTTTCCGCAATTATGAATTCGGTGGAAGAGACAAATACTTTGCAGAATAAAGCTGAAGAAGCTGAGATTCAGTTTGCGTTAGGACAATCAGATAATACACATGATTTGCTTATTGCAGAAACTAAGGCTTCTGTAGCATTGCAATATACGGTTGCAGTTAGAGATAAACTTATTGATGCATACAAAGAATTGATGCAGATGCAGGTTTAATGCAAGTCGTTAATGAGGTGAAGATATATGCCAGAGCAATTACAGGCTATACTTAACAAAATAGTCGATTGGTGGAAAAAATTTAATAACAGACAAAGAATTTTGCTTATTAGTATAGTGGCGGTTGTTCTTTTTTCATTAGGTTTACTGTATTTTTTGATATCACAACCGACATATGTAGTACTGATTAAATGTGAGGATGCTGCGCAGGCTGCTACAGTACGTGATTTGTTAGACAGTGATTCCAGTATTAATTATCGTGTAGATAATGATTTGATATTTGAGGTTGAACAGTCGGATCAGGTCACAGCTGAGATGTTACTTGGACAAAATAATATTCCGTCGCAGGCATATTCTATCGACAATGTAGTAGATGGAAGCTTTTCAAGAACTGAGGCTGATAAACAAAAGCTTTATAAAGATTATCTGAGTGACCGTTTTGCTGATCATCTTTCACGATTTGATTTTGTTGAATCAGCAAAGGTTGA
>JAXELM010000194.1:0-10120 GCA_034100525.1 Agathobacter sp. | reverse complement strand
CTGTGTCAGACCGCATATTTTTACTTCCATTGCTATTATGCGCCTCCATCTATTTTGCTAAATTAAATATCATTTTCCACTTATCAGCAAGTTCTCTTGGATTTTCAGACTCCATAAATGCTCTTCCTATAAGAAAACCATCTACCCCGGCTTGCGCAAGAAATTCTACATCACCATCACCCATAATTCCACTTTCAGCAATATATACTTTATCGTCTGGAACACATTTTTTAAGTTTCTTTGTATTTTCAAGTGATATTGAAAAATCCTTAAGATTTCTGTTGTTAACTCCGATTATTCGCGGCTCGATTTTAAGTGCTCTCTCTATTTCATACTCGTCATGTGTTTCAACAAGCACATCAAGCTCAAGTTCTCTTGCAAGCTGATAAAAATCATGCATCTGCACATCATCTAATATTGCTGTGATTAATAATACTGCATCTGCACCAATTACCTTTGCTTCATAAAACTGATAGTCATCTATCATGAAGTCCTTTCGCAGGATAGGAAGCTGTGATTTCTGCCTTATCTGTTTCAGATACTCTACATTTCCATTAAAGTGATCTTCTTCCGTAAGACATGAAATTGCATCAACTGACAAATTATATTCTTCTATTCTATCCATCAGATTAATTTTGCTTTCTATTTTTCCAAGGCTTGGTGATGCTTTTTTGAACTCTCCTATAATTGAAAGTCCGTCTTTTCTCAAATTGTCATAAAAACAATTTAGATTTCTTGTGTTTTTTTCTTCTGCAAGTCTTCTCATATCAGACTCACTTACAAGCTGCTTATGTTCTTTCAATCTAATTTTTTTATCTTCTACTATCTGGTCTAGAATCATAATCTTTCCTCTGTTTACATTATTCCATTTACAAAATTCTCAATTATTCTTTTGCCATGCTCTGTATATATTGATTCCGGATGAAACTGCAATCCTACTACCGGATAATCTCTGTGTCTGATTGCCATTATTTCACCATCATCAGTCCTGGCAAGTATTTTTAGTTCTTTCGGAAGATTATCTTCCAATACAGCAAGCGAATGATATCTTGCCACTTTTATTGGAGAATCTATTCCGCTAAATACACTCGACTTATCATGTGTAATGACAGACTGCTTTCCATGAAAAAGTGATTTAGCATAAGTAACTGTTGCACCTAGCGCCTCACCTATGCACTGGTGTCCAAGGCAAATTCCAAGAATCGGCTTTTTGTCGACAAATTCTTTTACAACATCCATGCAGATACCTGCCTCTTTCGGATTCTTCGGTCCTGGAGATAAGACAATTCTCTCCGGGTCTAGTTCCTTTATCTCTTCTATTGTTATTTTGTCATTTCTTACCACTTTTATATTGTCATTGAAAATACCTATATACTGATATAAGTTGTATGTAAACGAGTCGTAATTATCTATTAATAAAATCATAGGTTTTCCTCCTCTACAAGTGTTTTTGCAAGTGCCATTACTTTGTTGCAGCATTCTTTATATTCATTCTCAGGTACCGAGTCTGCAACAATTCCAGCCCCTGCCTGAAGATATACTCTGTCGCCCTTTTTAATCATCGTTCTGATAGTGATACAAAAATCCATATCTCCGGAAAAATCAATATATCCTGTTGCACCGCCATATAAGCCTCTTCTTACGCTTTCTAACTCATCAATTATCTCCATTGCACGAATCTTTGGCGCACCGCTAAGTGTTCCTGCCGGTAAAAAGGATGATACAAGATCAAGTGGATGAAACTCACCTTTCTTTCTTCCTTCAACCATGGACACGATATGCATAACATGCGAATAATTCTGGACCTCCATAAACTGTGTCACTTTTACAGTTCCAAACTCTGATATTCTGCCCATGTCATTTCTTGCAAGGTCAACAAGCATAACATGTTCTGCTCTTTCTTTCTCATCCTGCAATAATTCATCCTTAAGCAGCGCATCCTCTTCTGCATCTGCACCTCTTGGTCTTGTTCCGGCAATCGGACATGTATATACTCTGTTTCCCTGTTGCTTTACTATCATCTCCGGCGAACTGCCAATTACTTCAAATTCACCGAAGTTAAAATAATACAGATAAGGTGACGGATTTAATTCTCTAAGCTCTTTATACAATTCAAAACCTGTCTGTCTAGTCTCAATAGTCCATCTCTGCGAAAGCACTGTCTGGAAAATATGACCTTCTCTGATATACTCTTTAATCTTTTCTACTTTTTGACTATATTGTTCAAGTGTGTCTGATTGATTAACAATCACACCATCATGAACGAAATCTTTATATTCTTTTTTCGAAGCATCTGTCCTCGCACGATTTACCAGTTCGGTCGCTTCCTGTATTGATTTTTCTCTACCCTCCTCAGAATCTTCACCAAGCACAATACCTGTCAATGTTTCTGCCACATGGTCTACCATAATAAACCTGGTCATCAGCATCATCTGAATTGTATCTATTCCAATCTCATCCGGATTGTCATCAGGTAAATTTTCTACATATCTTACGAAATCATATCCCAGATTACCAACCAATCCACCAGAAAAAGATAACTCATCATTGTCTTTTACAATATCAAACTCACTGTAATATTCTTTTAAAAGTTCTAATGGATTGCCTTCTCTTATTTCCTTTGTTCCATCATTTTTTTGAATAACAAGTGAATTTCCTTCTGAAGATATAATCTCTTCTGGATTTTCACCAAAAAAAGTAAATCTATCATAGTTTTTATCATAACTTTCGAGCAAAAATCCTCTATTGTTACCAACCAGATTCTCATACATGCCTGTAGCAGTCTCATTTACGATACTGACTGTTTTTTTATACACTCTTAATCTTCTCTTCATTTAATAACCCTGACCTTTCATTATTTTTCAAATTACAAAGAATAAAAAAATCCCTGACAGGATTATCTCCTGCCAGGGACGAATTAACGTGGTGCCACCCTTCTTCATTGCACAAAACAGGTGTTTTATTTTTATATAAAAAAAAGGCAAATTTCCTAATCGGAAATCTGCCACCAATTATGCAATCTCTATGATACAGAAGAATGTATACACTCTTCGATATCTCACCCCTATAACGTGGGGAAACGTCTCCGCTACTAAATTTCACTTCGAATCTAACGAATCCATTCCATTAAACTATTCTATCTGTTCACACCAGCCACAGACTCTCTGAAAGAAATCATATAATGTACTACTTTCGATCAATGATTTTACTGTTTTAATTTTGTTTAATTTTACTGTATTGAATTTTATCTGTCAACAACTTTTTAAATTTTATTAAATACTTATCTTCTTTTTCTGCTGATGTGCTGTAAATTTTATACATATATCCTGAGGTATGAATCGTCCTAAACAAATCGCCATCTTCATTTTAAGAGTTGGAATAATAACCACCTGTCTCTTTTTCATTTTTCTAACTGCATAATCAACACAGTATGATGTCGAGATTCCTTTTAATGCAAACTCAACATTTGCAACGTCATTAAACTCTGTGTCAACCGGTCCCGGGCAAAGACATCCTACATATATTTTGCTTCCTTTATCCTTAAGCTCCGATGCAATTCCCCTTGTGAAGCTGGTGACATATGCTTTAGTCGCATAATATGTAGACATATATGGTCCTGCCGGAAAAAGACCGGCTGAGCTTGCAACATTCAGAATATATCCAGTATTATATTTATCCATATATTTTAATATATGCTTTGTCAGATAATGCATTGCTTTAATATTTACATCTATCATTGACATTTCTTTATCTACATTCTGCTCCATAAAATATCCGCAATCACCAAATCCGGCATTATTTATAAATACATGCACCGGTAACTTATTTATCGATTGAAGAAGCTTGTTACAGCCTTCTATATCTGACAAATCAGCTTTTACTATACGTACATTTATACCAATCTTCTCCAGTTCATCTTTTAGCTCATTGAGTATATTTACACGCCGGGCTACAAGTACTAAATTATATCCCTCCGCAGCCATTCTCTTTGAAAATTCTCTTCCAATTCCTGAACTTGCGCCCGTTATCACAGCATATGATTTCTTTCTCTTCATTATATTCTGTTATACCTCCTGTGGTGAATCTTCCTCCATAAAGTATATTCTTGAAGCAAAATCCTGAAAATATCTCGTCTCGTCGTTATATCCCGTACCGCCGAATGCCTGATGCAATTTAACCCCTGCCATAAGAACGGAACCACTAGCAGTATATTCCTCTGTTTCTCCTGGCATTTTTACAAATTTTGCAATTAGATTGTGCACCAATGAATCCTGCTTAACATGAATAGGTGACGCAGTGTTTACTAAATCTCCAAAATTTTTCACATTATATCTCAAATTACGATTTGAGAATTTATATATTTTTCTTTTTTCCAACCCTTTTGGACAATATTGTTCGAACACCATGTTAGGTTCAACCTTTTCCTGCATAATCATTCCAACTGCAGATTTTTTATCCTCTGTTACACACGTCCATTCATGTATGTTATCATTCCGACCTCTGTAAAAAGTTCCAAACTGAAGCACATCTCTCCATCGTTTGTACAGTTCTATCTGCGTTTTAATCTCTTCAAGTTCCTCTTTTTTCATATCACAAAGATTACACTCATATCCGCATATTCCAAATGCAGCCACATTAAATCTTGTCTCAAGAGGTGTTGTTCTAAGTGTCTGATGATTTGGACATGATGAAACGTGCGCTGTAACTGTCGACATCGGATAACCATAGCTGTATCCTGTCTGTCCCTTTACTCTGTATAATGCGTCTGTGTCATCACTAGCCCATATTTGAGGGAAAAATGATAATATACCTAAATCAAATCTATTTCCCCCAGATGAACATCCTTCAAATAATATATCCGGAAAACCTTCTGTCAAAGTCTTCATCATCCGATATAATCCAAGAATATATCTGTGTGCAGTTTCTCCCTGCCTGTCATTTGGAAGATACTGTGAGTAATAATCTGAGAATATTCTATTCATATCCCACTTAACATATGCAATATTTGCAGATGAAAATAACTCTGCCATCTGCTCAATCATATAGTCAACAACCGCCGGATTAGCTAAATCCAGAATTCTTTGATTTCTTCCCTCTGTATGAGGTTTCTGTGGAATTTGCATAACCCACTCAGGATGATTTCTATATAATTCACTATTTACGTTGACCATTTCCGGTTCAACCCAGATTCCAAACTCAAGCCCCAGCTCATTTATTTTTTTGCATAAACCATCAACACCATTTGGAAGCTTCTTCGTATTTACCTTCCAGTCACCCAAGGAACTCTTATCATCATTCCGCTGTCCAAACCAGCCATCATCCATAACAAAAAGCTCTATTCCAACATCTTTTCCTGCTTTAGCAAGTTTAAGAAGCTTACTCTCATTAATATCAAAATATGCAGCCTCCCAGCTATTTAATAAAACCGGACGAATTTTTTTCTTCCACGAACCACGCACAACACATTCTCTGACAAATGTATGCATCCTCTGACTCATCCCATTAAATCCATTCTCTGAAAAAGTCATAACAGCTTCAGGTGCTTCGAATTCTTCTCCCGGACTTAGTGTGTATTCAAAGCTTTCCGGATTAATTCCTGAGACAAAACGCATCTTACCATAACCATTTACTTCGACTGTTTCATAATGATTTCCACTATATACTAAATTAAACCCATAGCATATACCATTGTCCTCGTTGGTATCCCTTTTTGACAACATCACAAATGGATTTGCTCTATTTGATGAACTACCCGTGTATGATGAATTAGTTATTTTGCCAGCTTTTATCTCAACATCGTTTTTATACATCTCACGAGCCCAGCTACCGTTAAATGTCGAAAAAACGTAATCATGTGTCTCGAAATCGAGCTGTGTACTCATAATTTTATCAATAATTATTTTATCTGAACTGTTGTTAATAACCTTCGAAGCTCTGGTAATAACATCTCTATTTTCAAAAACACAATACTGCAGTTCAAGAGCTGTTGAATTGTGTATATCAATAAGTCTGACTATTAATTCATCAATTCTGCCATCATCTTCATATGTCGAAGGAAGCGTTTGAAGTGATGTCTTTCCTTCTTTTATCTCGCAGGAAAGATATAAGAAATCAGATGTAATGCTACCATCTGCATGTTTTATTATTACAAACGGCTCACGAATATCTCCTTTACCATATGTAGACAATTCCAGTCTCATGTCTTCAAGTGAAAAATTAGCATGTTCGTTATCATATACATTTGTATTACCCGGAGCAAAAGAATGTTTTTCTACGAGTACATCAATATCTGATTCTGATTCGATATACAATCTTTCCCCGTAATATAAATGTTCTAAATGTCCTGTTTCAATTATTCTAAAACAGTAAGTTGTATTTTCTGTGTCAAGTACAAATGCTTTTCCCAACTGCCTTATCATATTCTTCTCCTTATGTATGATAGTATTATTTATTTCGAATTTGTTTTCTTATTTCTTTCATCCTAGTATCATCTAAATTGTAACGTATTTTATATAAAATTATACCTAGAATTAACAAACTAACTGATGGTATCGTCATCCAGAGTCTAAGCCCCTGCAACGCCTGGTTTGTATTAATTGCCCCAACCCTTGTATCCAGATGAATCCATTTAATTACAAATCCAGCTAGCAAAACAGCAAAACCTGAAGCAAGTTTAACAGTAAATGTCTGCATTGAAAAAATAACTGATTCATCTCTGGTATTATTTTTCATCTCTCCATAATCTACTGTGTCTGATAAAAATATGGTCATTATTACATTTAATATACCATAACCAGCATAAATCAAAATGCCAGGCACACACAACACATACCATTTTTCTGCCGTATACATCCCGGTATATGCCATTATTAGGATTACAATAAATCCAATTATCTGGATAATAAATCCTGACATAAACAGCTGATGCTTGCTGAAAAATTTGCGAAGTAATGGAATAATCATCATCGTAATTACCTGTGCGCCAAATGCCACCGCTGCAAATGTTGAATACGCTCCTGCATTTCCCACGTCAAATTGAAAGAAATATAATACCAAATTACCACAAATATTAAGCGATGCATATACCAAAATTATCGAGCCGACAACAACAAGTGCCTGGTCATTATTAAATAAAGATTTAAACATTTGACTAATCTTAGGTGTTTTCATCTCTAAATCAACAGGTCTTTCAGGGACTGTTATTACACACACAATCTCAGAAACAACGAATACAATTGCGATTATTAATGCCCACCATTTATATCCTATTCGCATATTCATTGCGGCTGAACCAGCTCCTAAAATCGGAACAATAGTCATTGTAAGAACAGTAGGTAAAGCATCCCCTATTCCGGCACATGTTCGCGCAAGTGAAGTCAATTCCTCTCTATCTTTGCCAGGCTCTGTAATTGCCGGTATCATAGACCAAAAAGGAATATCCATTAATGTATAAGTTATTCCCCATGCAAAATAAAACACAATTAGCCATGCTTTCATCATTGGTGCATTCGGATTATCTGTAGCAGGTGCTGCAAATAATGCATAGATTGTAACGGAATTTAATACAGTTCCAGCAAGAATCCATGGTCTGAATTTTCCCATTTTTGTCTTTGTTTTTGCAACTATTATTCCCATAAGTGGATCGTTAAACGCATCAAAGACACGTGCAGCCATCATGACAACACCTATAAATGCTGAATCCATGCCAAGTACTACATTATAATAATTCAACAAATATGTAGCTATAAGCATATATACTATATCTTTTCCAAATGCACCAAAACCAAATGCGCATTTTTGTTTCACACTAAGCTTCATAAATCATTCCTCCGAAATCACTAGAAATATCGACAGAAACCTTTATTGTCTCATATCCTATCTGACTATTTCCAATGGTAATATCAGCTTCTCCAGCCTCTCCAATTGTTTTAATATATGTTCCAGTCATTCCACCTCGTACTACGATATTTTTAGGACCGATAAGTTCAATCGGACCAGATATATTTACATCCAATGCATCACTGTAAAAATGCATTAGATTATCATTCTGATCTAATACTTTAATACGCAAAGCGGCCACATCATAGCTTTCTTCCTCAACTAGATATTCATTTGATAACTCAATTTCAAGATGAAGCTTTTCTGACGGCATCTTTACAATCGTTTTTATAACTTTATTATCTTTTATAGCCTCAAATTTATATACAGTAGATGAACCGCCCCAGTCTCCTACATATTTATTATATAATTCTACTGCATCAGATGGTTTCATCCTATACATAATTATAGCTCTAAGTATTTTCCAAGTTATCTTCACAGGCATATTAGCATATCCATGTATTGCAGAATAATTAAGTGCGTCCGATATTAACTTTGCCTGTTTCTTGGTGAAATTCTCATTAATTAATAACTGGTCACCGATAAAATCATCTATAACAATCGGTCCATGCTTTAAATTCTTATACGTTGAATCTTTGGGCTTATATTCTTTTATGAAATTATCATTTTTGTACATCTTAACACTATCTGCATTTGAGAAAATATAGGTAAATCCTCTATTACATGCAGGGTGCTCACCAATATCCATTGACGAGCTGATTTCTAACACCGGTTTTTCTTCCTGCTCGCATGCATACACACTTGCTGCAAGTTTTGGATTTCTAAACATGTCCAAAACTCCGTGATAACAAATTCTGTCACCACTTCCGAACTCTTTGTGCGTATTGTAATCAAACATGCACCAACCAAAGCTGCCTAATATATCTCGTTCTCCTGCAACCGCATTTAGAACGTTTGCATGTCGGATTGCATGTTCTCTTCTATGTTCCTCACAGTCGAAAGATTTTGTTGGAAACATATGACCATTATATTCACTAATCAAATACGGTTTCGACATATCCGATGTAATTTTTTTCTTAGGTTCACATCCTTTATTTAATCCAGAATGAACAAAATCATTATATGTGTAAACATCTTCAAGCAAATGACTCTTCTTATTGGCTCTAACTCCTCCTGTACATCTGCTTTCATCTAAATTATGAGCTGCCTCATTGGTTCGACGATAAAAATCATCATCATCCATAGACTCATTTATTCTAACTCCCCATAGAATAATTGATGGATGATTTCTGTATTGAACTATCATATCTTCTACATTTTTCACCGCTTGATTTTTCCACTCGTCATCACCGATATGCTGCCACCCTGGTATTTCCATAAACACAAGTAACCCCAATTCATCACATCTGTCTATAAAATAATGCGACTGCGGATAGTGAGATGTTCTTACTGCATTACAACCTAATTCATTTTTCAATATATCCGCATCATTTCTTTGCATTGATTTCGGCATTGCATATCCCACATACGGATAACTCTGATGTCTGTTAAGTCCTCTAATTTTTATTTTTTTCCTGTTAAGATAGAAACCATAATTTTCAAATTTGCATTCTCTAAAGCCATATTTCATAGAATATGTATCTATTATCTCTGAATCTTTATACAATTCATACTCCAATACATATAATTCAGGATTATCTATATTCCACAGATTAATATTTTTTATCGGTTTTGTAAAAGTCATCTGCTTGTTATCAACTGGTTTATCTCCAAGCAAAATTCTCTTTTTATCTTTACACAAGTAACTTCTTATAAAAAATGCTGAGTTTGCATCATTTTGCATATTAAGTGTTATATTCGTAATAAGTTTTGCCTCAGACGCAACTTCTCTAAGCTCTGCATCTTTTTCAAATTCTGTAGTGACAAACACGTCATCTATATATTCTTTATCTTTTATCTCCATATATACATCTCTGTATATACCACCAAAAGTCATATAATCAATAACAAAACCAAATGGTGGAATATTTTGATTTTCCCTGCTATCAACTTTTACAGTAATAACATTTTCTTCTCCATAATTCAGATATTCAGTTAGTTCAACTGTAAATGCAGTATAACCGCAATGGTGCTCACCTATCATTTTTCCGTTTGCATATACTTCTGCAGAATGGGCAACACCTTCAAATGTTACAAGTACTCTTTTGTTCTCCCACTCTTTTGGCACATAAATTATTTTTCTATAACCGCACAACATCTGATATATTGATTCGTCAAAATA
>JAXELM010000162.1:0-3873 GCA_034100525.1 Agathobacter sp. | reverse complement strand
AAGAAGGCAGATTCAAGGTACAAGGTGTGCGGAGTGGTTTTGTGTGATACAGATAAGATAAACGAATACATTGTCACAAATTGCAAAATGCTTGATGACACGGACGATGAGGAATTTGAAATTTAAAGCAGATTTTTCTTTATGAAAATATAGTGTGCTGATATAATGAATGTGTATTTGCTGATATTTTCATTGAGGGATTTTTATACGGGAGAACAGAGATAAATTAAGTATATAGAGTTTCATATAGCTATATTACATGCATCTGTGCGGATTCTATCAATGAATTTCACAGATGCATTTTTGATTATTTCCAGAGTGGGGATTGTAATATGATTTATTTTGAAGAGTTACCGCTTGATAAAAAGATAATAAAAGCATTATCTGAGTTGAAGATTAATTATGTCTTTCAGCCAATATTTTATCCAGATGGGAAGACTATATATGCGCATGAGGCATTGATGCGTCCAGAGGGTAGAACAGTATTGGAGTTGATTGATGAATATACTAAGCGTGATGAATTGCACATACTTGAAGTGGCAACATTTTGGGGTGCAACACAGGCTTATTTTATGCGTGGATACAAAGAAAAATTGTCCGTGAATTCTTTCCCTTGTGAGGTTTTTTCGATAGAAGAAGCTGAGACTTATAGGGAGTATTTTGGAAAAGATAGAAATGCACTAATCATAGAATCATTGGAATATCCGCGTTTTGATTTGAAAAAGTCTTTGAAGAAAAGAGATGTAGCTGCGCTGGGAGATAATGAAATTGCACTAGACGATTATGGCGTTGGATTCAATGACTTAGATATGGTTAAGATAATGGAACCAAGTATAGTAAAGATTGATAGATCATTATTGTCGGGCATTGATTCAGATCCACAGAAGCAGGTTAACTGCAAAGATATTATAGATAGAATGCATGTCATGGGAAAACTTGTGGTTGCTGAAGGTGCTGAGACTAAAGAAGAGTTTGAGTATCTAGTTGGACTTGGAGCTGATTTGTTCCAGGGATATTATTTGGCAAGACCAGCGTAATTCCGATTCATATGTTAATGAGGTAAAGATGATATGAAATGTCCAATGTGTGGAAAAGAAATGATTATAGGTATTGTTCAAAGTGACAGAGAGGTTTTGTGGATAGAAGAAAACAAAAAGCCACAAAGAATAACATCAAAGTTATTTGTTCATAGTAAGGCAAATGCTGAAAGATGTGATGACTGTGAAATTGTTGTTATCAAAGAAGAGAAATAAATTCCAATTTTCGGTGCGACTGCTCACGAGGTGAAGTGATAAAGTGTTTGTGATATTTATGGTTATAATATCTTCAAAAATTACTGGAGGTATTAACCATGAATCAAGAAATTAGAAACTATGTAATGCAGAAAATGAGTCCGTTTTTAGATAATGGACAGACGCTTCGATTAGAGCGAATCTTGGAAGAGGTGCAACTTAAGCAGGAGAATGGCAATGATTATGAAGAGGATAATGCCGAGTTGCTTGAAAAATTCATTTCTGCAAAGAGATTAGAAGGTCGCTCAGATGGGACACTGAATTATTATCAATTCACCATTGAAAAGATGTTTGAGGATATTGGCAAGAATATCCGAGCAATTACTACTGAAGATTTAAGAGATTATCTATCTCGATATTATACCGAGAAAGAAGTCAGTAAAGTTACAATTGATAATATAAGAAGAAATCTTTCAAGCTTCTTTACCTGGCTTGAAGATGAGAATTACATATATAAGAGTCCTTTTAGAAGAATACACAAGATTAAAACAACAATATCTGTAAAAGATATATATGCAGATGAAGATTTGGAAAAATTAAGAGATGACTGTAAAGAACTACGTAATCTTGCAATTATAGATATTCTTTATTCTACAGGAATGCGTGTAGGAGAATTGGTCAATCTGGATCGAAGTGATATTGATTTTAACGAGAGAGAATGTGTAGTTCTTGGCAAAGGCGATAAAGAACGAATTGTTTATTTTGATGCAAGGACTAAGATTCATCTAAAAAAGTATCTGAATAAAAGAGTTGATAAGAATCCTGCTTTGTTTGTATCTTTGAAATATCCTTATAAAAGGTTGCAGGCAAGTGGTGTGGAGATTATGCTTAGAAAGATGGGGATTGCATCTGATGTCGGACATGTGCATCCTCATAAATTTAGACGTACAATGGCAACTGCGGCGATAGACAAAGGCATGCCGATTGAGCAGGTTCAGAGATTGCTAGGACACGAAAAGATTGATACGACACTTAGATATGCTCAGGTAAAGCAGAGTAATGTTAAGAGTGCGCATAAGAAATATATTGGATAGAATAATTTGTGTCACCAGTGGTGACACAAATTAGAAAGGAAAGTGGTTATGTCAAAAAATGAAATTAGTACAGCGAATAATGTAATAAATATTATTAATACAGCTAGAGAAAATGCCTTGCGACGTGTAAACGAAGAATTAATAAGTATGTATTGGCAAGTAGGCGAATACTTACATCTTGAGTCAGAAAAGGCATCTTTTGGAGATTCATTTATTGATTCTATCGCAGAAGAAATTCAGAATGAGTTTCCAGGTATTAAAGGATTCAATCGTCGTGGATTATATAGGATGAAGCAGTTTTATGAAACTTATTATAAAAATGAAATTGTGACACCACTGGTGACACAAATAAGTTGGACGAATCATTTACTTATAATGTCAGGGTGTAAAAGTGATGAGGAAAGAGAATTTTATATTAGACTTTCTATAAAGGAAAATTATTCAAAACGTCAGCTTCAGCGCCAATTAGATAGTGGCTATTTTGAAAGATATATGTTGTCTAAGGATACTTTGCTTCCTGAAAAAGTAAAGAGTTTGGGAGAAAATCCATTTCTTGATTCGTATGTTATGGAATTTCTTGATTTGCCAAATGAATTCCATGAGAATGATTTACGAAAATCACTATTAAAGAATATGAAAGATTTTATTCTGGAACTTGGAAAAGATTTTACTTTTATCGATGAAGAATACCGAGTTCAGGTGGGTGGAGATGACTTTAGGATAGATTTATTATTCTATCATAGAGGCTTACAATGCTTGGTTGCAATTGAATTAAAAGTAGGGAAATTTAAGCCTGAATATGTATCGAAATTGGATTTTTACCTAGAAGCATTAGATAGACAGGTTAAGAAAGAAAATGAAAATCCAAGTGTAGGTTTATTGCTTTGTGCTACTAAAAATGATGAAGTAGTTGAGTATTCTATGAGTAGAACTATGTCGCCAATGATGGTGGCGGAATATAAACTTCAGTTACCTGATAAAGAAGTTCTACAGAAAAAATTGCAGGAATTAATAAATATTCCGTTGATAGAAGAATAAAAATGATTTGTTCGACACTGTCGAACAAATTCATATTTCTAGAGCTAAGAGGTGATGAATAAATGACACATGAAGAAAAAGCATTATCATATTTTAAGGATAAATTTCATTGTTCGCAATCTGTGCTTGCAGCATATGCTGAAGAGCTTGGACTTACAGAAGAGCAAGCGTTGAAAATAGCATATTGCCTTAATAGTGGAATGAGAAAAGGGGAAGTGTGTGGAGCTTGTTCAGGTGCATTACTTGTACTTGGATTGAAATATGGACAGTGCCAAAAAGATGACTTAGATAGTAGAACAAGAGCAAATCAGAAAGCGGTTGAATTTTTAGAAAAGTTTGAGAAGGAAAATGGCTCTTATATATGCAATGACCTTTTGGGTTGTGATATATCAACTGCTGAAGGCGTTCAGTATGCGATGGAGCATAATTGTTTTACAGAAGTCTGTCCTAAAATGGTAGCTTCTGCAGTGAAGATTTTAGAAGAGATGGGATAATAAAAATTCCTATTT
>JAXELM010000153.1:0-14364 GCA_034100525.1 Agathobacter sp. | reverse complement strand
AAGCCACAATCTGGATTGCAGTGGCAACATAAAAAGTTATCTTATGGGTATTGCAATTAATTTGTGGAAAAACAGGGTGAGAAAAAATAAAAGGCGAAATGAAATTGTTCCTCAAACTGATTTTGATTCGTTCGAATGGGGAATATTATTATGCATTAGAATTTACCACGGATCCGACAATCAATGAGTCCACGATAACATTGCAGGATATTATTTTTTCGCATGGGGAAATTGGTGCAGATGGTCGTGCCATATCATATGGAAATGTAATAGATACTGCTAAATATACGTTAAAGTTTAAAGTTACATCAGATAGCAGTTATGTAAGTGTTGATGTGGATGTAATTGAATATAGAATAACATCATTAGGAATATATACTGAACCAGATGCTTTTGACCTGATAGAACAAGCTGCATATGATTCAAAGAAGCACATATGGAATAAAGAAAATGCATGTGTTATTCTTAAGGGAGAAAAAAGAGCTTATTTCTATCCTACTTTTGAAAATGAGAAATGCTCGGCATATTATTTATCAAGTCCGATTGATACGGATGATGTAGTGGGTATAAAAATAGGTGAGAAAATATATTATGCTGAGTAGGTTGTTCCACTTTGGGAGATGTATTTATCTATACAGAAAACACGTATACAATATAAGTAAAAAAATAATTAAAATCTTGATAAATTTAAATATCTTGACATATTCCTTGAAATTTTGTATAAAATAATTACGAGCATCGGCTCCGTTATGAAAGCATTTGCTTTCGTAAAAAGCGTGTGGTCCCTACCGTAAGTGGGAGTGGTAAAAGCAGTGGTCCCTACTGTGAATGGGAGTGGTAAAAGCAGTGGTCCCTACTGTGAGTGGGAATTGTGAATGTAATGGCTGCGATATTTTCGCAGCCTTTCATTTTATACATAGAGGAGTTTTTATGAAAAGCAAAGATTGCATTTGTATCATAATGATATGAAGTACGTTAGAGATTTAGCTAGGGCAGATGATAAGGTTATGTCAGTTTCTCCACAGGTAGGTAAAGAAAGCCGTCCTTTTGTGGGAATTGTTGTAATTTGTAATCAGAAAAAATATTGTATTCCTTTGACATCACCGAAACCAAAGCATCAGACAATGAAGAATGATAGGGATTTTTCCAGAATGTTTGACAAGAAAAATAAGCTGATAGGCTGTCTGAACTTCAATAATATGCTTCCGGTTGACGATTCCGTATTGTTGCCGATAGATATGAGAGTGAAGAATTGTGATAGTGCAAAGGAACGGGCATATAAGTCCCTTTTGAATGATCAGCTTGATTGGTGTAATGATAATTTTGATGTGATTACAATAAAAGCTGAGAAGCTGTATAAGATTGTTACAGAAACACCAGATAAAATGAAAAATCTGACAAGGCGATGCTGTGATTTTAAGAAGCTTGAGCATGTGCTGGAGAAAAGGAGAACGTCATGAAAAAAGCAACTAATTTGACAAATTTTTGACTTCCTTTTGTATAATAACAATTATGAAGTACAATATTTTGATTATAGATGATGAAGAAAGTATGACAGCCCTTTTAGCTGGTCATTTTAAAAAACAGGGATTTCTGGCATGGACTGCAAATAATTATCAGGAGGCTATGTCTGGTATTATGAATAATCCGGATATTATTCTTCTGGATATTAATATGCCTGATATGGATGGAATAGAATTTTGCAGGACTATCAGAGAACACGTCAATTGCCCGATTCTTTTTCTTACAGCCAGAGTGGAAGAGGCTGACAAGATTAGTGGACTGATTGCCGGCGGGGATGATTATATCACTAAGCCCTTTAGTTTGAAGGAATTGTCTGCCAGAGTAGAGGCTCACTTGAGGAGAGAGCAGAGACAGGCAGGAAAGAAAACGGTGATTACTGCAGGGGGATTGATTATCAATCTGACCGAGCAGAAGGTGGAATATGAAGGAGAAGAAATCAGTTTTTCAAAGACAGAGTTTGAACTTCTAAAATACCTTGCCATAAATAAAGGGCATGTATTCGACAGGGAGCGCATTTATGAGGCTGTCTGGGGATATGGTGCATCAGGTGACAGCACTGTTATCAAAGAGCATATCAGGAAAATCAGAAAGAAGCTGACGGACAGAACAGGAAAAGAATACATAGAGACAATCTGGGGAATGGGATATCGTTTTAAAGGTTAATATGAAAAAGAAATATTTGAATATACAATTTCAGAGACATATGTTAATAACGGTAGCCATTATTGCTCTTATGGCACTTGTAAGTGTGCTGGCAATAACATATTGGCGGCGAAGTATATTGCCAAGCGATACGGAGCTTTTTATTGATGTGACGTCAACCTTTGCAGATGGAAAAAGTGACACCAAGACATACAGGCTGGACTTGGCTAGTGCGGACGGAAGCAAGAAATATAACAGGGAAAATGATTTAGAATTTACATATAAAGTTCAGGACACAGCAACTGATGAGCCCAAGCTTGAAGTAGATGCCGGGAGTGAAGTGTTGGATATCATAGTGATGAATCCGTCAAAGGTTCAGACAGGCACATCATTTACAGTATCGAAGATACAGAATGGTTTTGCAAAACTAAGCAGGCAGGAACAGAAAACCTACACAATACTGGGCTATTTGCAATATATACTTCCTGTACTGTATTCATTAATCGGAGTAATTATTAGCTGTTTTATTTTTTACAGAAGACAGATTAAAAAGCCAATAGCAGTTTTATCTGAGGCAACAGAGAAAATATCTAACAATAATCTTGATTTTGAGATATCATCTGATTGCAAGAATGAGCTCGGCAGGTTATGTGATTCATTTGAACAAATGAGAGAAGCATTGGCAAAAAACAATAAAGAAATGCTGGAGATGATAGAAGAAAGACGGCGGCTTCAGTCATCGGTTGCCCATGACCTTAGAAATCCTATTGCTATAATGAAGGGATATCTTGAGATGATGGAAGGAAGCTTAGATGACGAAGATTTTTCCTCGGAGAATTTCCGGGATGAGATTAGGACGCTTTCGCTTACTACTGACAGGATGGAGGAGTATGTTAAGTCAGTCAGCATGATTAATCATCTAGGGGATATGGAGCTTGAACCACACGATGAGGATATTGCAGTCTGTATCGAGAACTGGGAGAAGGACATGAAAATCCTGGCGGAGAACAGTGGGATAGACATTGTGTTTGTAAAGGATGATATTGGCAATGAAAAATGGAAGCTTGATGTCAACGCTATTTCCAGGGTGCTCGAGAATATTGTAAAAAATGGATGCAGATATGCAAAGACAAGAATAGAAATAAAAGTTTCACAGCACGACAACAACGAGTTACAATTTGACATTACAGATGATGGACCAGGTTATCCTGACAAGCTACTCAAGAATCCTGATTTATTTTTCTATACAACTGATCAGAAAAATGGACACATGGGAATGGGTATGACCATATGCAGGATTATCTGCAAAAAGCATCAGGGAAGTATAGAGATTTCTAACAGGAAAAACAAAGGAGCGAGAACAAAAATTAAATTTAAAAATCTTATATAGTTTTGACTATAATTTGACCTTTAAACATTAAAGTCTTCTTATCAAGTAAATTTGATAAGGAGGCTTTTTATGTTAAGAGAAAAAATAATAAGAATAATTGGAGCATGCACTGTTGCTGCAGTGATGGTTAGTGGTTGTGGTGGAAATGGAGCTTCAAATACTAGAAATACTAGTAATGCTAGTAAAAAATCTGAGTATTCTACAGAGACAAAAGTCAGTTCAGTAGCAGAAGAACCGTCTGAGACAAAGATTCTATCGATGAATTCCAAGCACAGCAATATGGTATCTACTGATGAGGGAATGTATAGAATCAGCTACAAGGAATTGCCGGATGGCAGTAGGGGATATGCTATTTACTATGTGGATTACGCAAGTGCCCAGGAAATTGTATTGTGTAGTGACGCAAGCTGCGAGCATGATTCAACCGACTGTATGGGAATTATTCAGGATGATTCTCTTTTCTCCCCTTCACTTTTTATATATGGGAATAAGCTGTATGTTTTTAATACCTATGATGATTCTGGTGCCACAGTTACTGTAATGGGTGATTCCGATGCTTTTAGCAGTGTGAGTCAGGGGGCATGTTTATATCAGATGAATCTGGATGGAACCGACAGAGAGCGTATATTTGATTTCCCTGAGGATGTAACAATCGATGAGAATGTATTTGAGTGGAATGGTCAGCTTGTTTTCTGTGAAAAGAATATCAAGGAGGAAAAAAATGAGGATGGTACAATTCATTTTTCAGGAGTGGACAGAAAATTGGTAAGCCTTGATGTGGAGAGTAAAAAGCTTACAGAGCTGGTTGATTTCCCACAGAACCTTTCTGTAGATGGAACCTATAAGGATTATCTGGTATGTCAAAAAACTTTATATCCTGATGGTTACAATGATGATAATACTTCAAATATGGATTTTGAAGAGTGGAGAGATCTGATGGATGAGACTTCGGAGGCATACATATTGTTTGATATTAAAACTGGCAAGGAGACCGAGATTTGCGCTCTCCCAAATAAGGAGCTCAATGATTGTATGGTAATTGATGGAAAAATGTATATCTATGATGGAACGCCGACAGTTAAGTGTGTTGATATAGATACATTAGAGACATCCGAGATTGTAATGAAAGATAACAGGCCATATTCGTTTGTGGAAAATCTTGGAGACAGAATTTATTGCTGGCCGGAGGGCAAATCGGATGAAATGTATTTCTGGGATCCTAAGACAAATGACATGACAAGAGCAGATATAAAGATTAAGGGAACTGACCTGATGGCAGAATTATGCGTATTTAACAAGGATATCATAATCGCTGTATGTGAAGGTGAATACAAGAAGTCAGAAATTTATGAAAATCAATATGATGAAATAAGTAATACATATGGCATCATAAGGAAAGCTGATATATATGACGGAAAAACTGATTATAGGCCGGTAAAAATGTGTTCAGATGGAATAGATTAATAGGGGGACGAGATGTTAGTTATAAATAATTTGACGAAAATTTATAAAAACAGAAAACAGGAAAAACTGGCACTTGATAATGTGTCGCTTGAATTAGGAGATGGAGTTCACGCATTACTGGGTCCAAACGGAGCTGGTAAGTCTACGCTTATGAAATTGATTACCTGTAATCTGAAAGCAGAAGACGGACAGATTAAGTGGAAAGACAAAGATGGAAAGGAAAAAGAAATAGGAGCAATGGGGGCAGAATATAGAAGTCTTATCGGATATGCACCCCAGCAACAGGGCTTGTATGAAGCTTTTACAGGGTATCGCTTTTTGCAATATATGGCGGTGCTTAAGGATATACCTAAAAAGCAAATGGATAAAGAGATAAAAAGGGTGGCAGATAGTGTGAACCTGTCAGATGTTCTTGACAATAGAATAAATGCCTACTCTGGCGGGATGAAACAGAGACTTCTTGTGGCGCAGGCTTTACTTGGAAATCCAAAGCTTCTTATATTTGATGAACCGACAGTGGGGCTCGACCCAAACGAGCGAGTCAGAATCAGAGAGTATATACATGCTATTTCCAAAGGAAAAATAGTGCTTATTGCAACCCATATTGTATCGGATGTGGAGTCTATTGCCGACGATGTGCTCATTATGAAACAGGGAAAAATAGTTGAGATGGACAGCACTGATAAGCTTTGTCAGAAATATGCAACCGATAAGCTTGAGAAGGTATATATAAAAATATTTACAAAGCAGGAATTGGAGGAAAATGCATGATTTTAATGGAACTAGAGCGTATCTGGAAAAAGAAAGCATATCTTCTGATGGTATTTACGGTAATTGTTCTGCAGATATTTATCCTGTGGTACAGCGATATATACAGCGAGAATGATGTACCGTTGTCAGGACACCGTAAGCTTAATGAGGAGCTTGCCACGATGAGTGAGCAGGAGAAAGTAAAGTATCTGACCAAGGAAAAGGAACTAATGGATGCAATGCTTTTTGAGGAGAAATCCCAGATTTATTTATCTCAGGACACCGAGCTTGGAAAAGCATATCAGGAAAAGGTGCTTGAAAAAAATATGGACTATTATAACGAGTATCTTGAATTGTATACATCAGGAGATTATCTCAAATATACTGACAATCTGGAAGATGAGTCCGCCTTGATATATGGTGCCTGTGAGGAGGTTGAGAAAGTATATGGATATGCAGATTACATAGAAGAAGTAAGCACCAGCCAGTATAAGCTTAGTCAGATTTCCATCTTTGAATCCCATGAAAAATCCGATTCATTTTCAGAGAAAAATATCGAAAAAAGTGCAAAAGACCATAAGGGCATGGATAATATTAAAACCAGATATTTCTCTGCAAAAGGAATAGAAGAAGCTTTCAAATTTTCAGTGACAGATATTTTTATAATCTTGTTAGTTGTCTATTTTTCAATGCAGCTTGTATGGGAGGAAAAGGAGACTGGACTTTTTGCTGTTACTAGAGCTACCAAAAGGGGAAGAGGGTACAATATTGCTGTAAAGCTTATGTCTTTAACAATTCATGTGATTATTACGGCGGTAATGTTATATCTAGTTCAATATATCTGGTATGGCGTGAATGCAGGCTTTATAGATTTGACAATGCCGATTCAGTCTGTTGCTGCATTTATGGAGAGCAGTCTGAGATGGAATCTATTAGAAATGATGGCAGCAGTTTCATTTTCAAAAATATTTGCATCATTTTTAATAGGATTAGTAGTTCTGTTTTTTGCACTTATTGCAAAGATGGTGTGGGTACCATGGCTTGCTGCGACAACATTTATTGCAGCAGGAGTGGGGTGCTATGAACTTATAGATATTCATTCTGCTTTAGCAGTGTTAAAATATATACCATTTTTTGGCCTTTTTCAGGGAGGTAAGTTATATGGACGTTACATTAATGTTAATATGTTTGGCAGCCCGGTTTCTGGAATGTGGATATGTCTTCTTTCTAATATAATTCTTGCAGTAGTATTGCTGGTTGCAAGCATTATAGTATTTCTGTATTTTTTTGAAGCAAATCTCGAATCCCATAAGGGCAAAGTTCTTCAGATAAAGCCTTTGGGAAGAACATTATTTAATCAGGAAATGTACAAGATATTTGTAATGAATAAAGCGTTTTTGGTAGTGATAATATTTCTAATTTCCATGGGATACATTCAGTATAATACGGATTATAAATTACCTGTGGGAGAAATCTATTATCAGAATATAATGCTTGAATTGGAAGGACCACTAGATGAGCAGAAGGCAAAGAGAATCGAGACAGAACAGAAAAGATATGATGATGCCTTTGAACAAATTGCAAAAATAGAAGCACTCGAGGCAGAAGGGAAAATCAGTGAATTCAAGGCGGATGGCATGAAGAGTAAATATGAGATGATAGTCAGCCTTTATCCGCAGTTTGAAAAAGTATTAGTCCATTACGACAGGGCAAAGAAGGAGAATGTTCCGTTTTTGTATGATACCGGGTACAGGCAGCTGTTCGGTATGAACGGTGGCTTGGACAGACTTGTGCAGGAGCTTCTTATTGCTGCAATTACAATTATTTTAGCCTTTGGAAGTGTTCTTTCAATGGAAGGGGAAAAGAAGTCCTGGATGCTGCTTGGCACCACATATGTTGGAAAAGGAAATATTATAAAAATCAAATGGCTCATATGTTTTATTTGTGCATTTGTAATTAGCACATATAGCTGGATATTCAGATTGATAATGATAAACAGTAAGTATCCAATAGTGGAGATGTTTTATTCAGCAAAGTGTATGCTGGGGTATAATGGATATGGTGTGCCGCTTATTCTTTTAATGCTGCTTGAGATTGTAATTCATATTATATTGTACATGGGCATGACAGGTATTGTTCTTGCAATATCAGCAAAAAGAGAGAAAACTGTGGAAGTATATATTTTTTCAACAATTCTTCTTATAGTTCCGTTTGTGTTAATTCTTTTAATGAGGTTGGATTTCTAGAGTTATTTAATTGTAATACATCATAGAATCCGATATACTAAAGGCATAACTATGGCACATATTTGGAGGTGCATCATGGCAAGAACTGTCGCAATTGGAATACAGGACTTTGAGAAAATAATAAAAAACAATTACTTCTATGTAGATAAGACAGATTTCATTAGAGAGTGGTGGGAAAGCGGAGATGATGTTACTCTAATTAATCGACCACGCCGATTTGGAAAGACTCTTAATATGAGCATGCTGGAGCAGTTTTTTTCTGTAGATTATGCCAAACGAAGCGATTTGTTTGAGAATCTTTCCATTTGGGAAAACGTGAAATACAGAGAACTTCAAGGAACATACCCTGTCATAAATATGTCGTTTGCAAATATAAAAGAGAGGGATTTTCAAACTACTCGAAAAAAAATCTGCCAAACGATTGCAGAATTGTATGCAAAATATTCTTTTTTGCTGGATAGTCAGAAATTGCAACAAGGGGATAGAGACTTCTTTCAAAGAGTATCTCCAGATATGGACGATGTAGTTGCTACGATGGCTATTCATTATCTGTGCAAATTTTTGTATCTGTATTATGGAAAGAAGGTTATTGTTCTTTTGGATGAATATGATACACCTATGCAGGAAGCCTATGTGGACGGATATTGGGATGATTTGGTGGCGTTTACCAGAAGCATGTTTAATTCCACTTTTAAAACAAATTCCTGGCTTGAGCGCGGACTTATGACAGGAATCACCAGAGTAAGTAAAGAGTCAATTTTTTCTGATTTAAATAATCTGGAAGTGGTAACAACAACTTCTAATAAATATGCAACTTCTTTTGGTTTTACGGAAGAAGAGGTTTTTGGGGCACTTGAGGAATGTGGACTAGATTCAGAAAAAGAAGATGTAAAATGCTGGTATGATGGATTTATCTTCGGAAGTCAAAAGGATATCTACAATCCATGGTCGATACTGAATTATTTGGATAAAAGATATTTTACGACCTATTGGGCAAACACCAGCTCAAACAGTCTGGTAGGAAAACTTCTCAGAGAAGGGAATCGTGGGCTTAAGGAGAAATTTGAAAATTTATTGCGTGGAGAAGTGATACGTACCCCTATCGATGAGCAGATAGTATATAACCAGCTAGACGGCAGCGAAAAGGCAGTCTGGAGTCTTCTTTTGGCAAGCGGATACTTGAAGGTACTTTCCTATGACCGTATGGAACGCCTGCAAAAAGGTCAGAAGCAGATGTATGAGCTTGCACTTACAAACTATGAGGTAGAGTGCATGTTTGAAGGGATGATACGCAGTTGGTTTACAGAGGCAGAAGAAGATTACAACGAATTCATCAAAGCGATGCTTCAGAACGACATAAAGGCAATGAATGCCTACATGAACAGAGTATCACTAAGTACTTTTAGCTATTTCGACACAGGAAAAAAATCATCCTACGATCAGCCAGAGCGATTCTATCATGGATTTGTACTCGGATTAATAGTAGACTTACAGGATAAATATATAATCACCTCGAACCGGGAAAGTGGATTCGGTAGATATGATGTAATGCTTGAGCCCAAAAGACTCAGGAGGATGACGCAATAATTTTGGAATTCAAAGTGTACGACGGGGATGACGAAGAGAACCTGAAATCTACAGTACAGTCAGCACTTGCGCAGATAGAAGAAAAGCAGTATGCCGCGCAGTTGATATCCCGTGGAGTTCCGCAGGAGCGCATACGCAAATATGGTTTTGCATTCGAAGGGAAGAAAGTGCTGATAGGAAATTAAAGTGACAAAATAGTATATAAATATATTTTAGAGTGGTTGAGAAATCTACCACTCTTTTTATGTGTGCTGTTAATAGAAATAGTATTTGCTGCGACATAAAAATGTAATTTCGACTGTAATAAGATTGTAAGATTTATTTGTTAAGGTATATTCATAGCAAATAATTGTAATTTAAGAATATGAAAAGGAAGAAAAAATGACAATCTTATCTACAAGCAATTTAAAGAAAATATGTAACTGTTCAGTGCAGAAATATGCGGACCCGCATATTTCGTAAAAAAGAGTATAGTTTATTGGAGCAAGTGCCCATCAGCGTAGCTGATTTTAATGCACTTGCGCTTCGTAACTATGAAGGTGCTGAATAGTTACGAAAATATATAATGTAGGAGTATTAATTGTATACCAGATAGACATAAAAGCCTATTTACACTTTCGTATAGTGTTGTTATTATAATTCCGAAATAATAGATTATTCTGCTTTATGTTTTAGGCAGATATGGTAAGAGCATAGGGGTACAAAAGATTATGAAGATGATAGAAATGATGAAAAAGGGAATTGTATTAACGCTTGCAAGTGTTATGGTTATATGCAGTATGCCAGCAAATATTGAGGCGGCTACAGGTGATGTAGTTGAATTAAAGCTGAAGGATACATTAGTTAATATTCAGGTTAATGATCAGAATGGAAAACAGGTTATTGGTTCAAACTTTGAATTATATGATAGTAGCGATAAAAAGCTTGTGAGTTGGCGCTCTGGATATGTACAGGGTTTGGATTATGATGATAGTTTAGAGCATATAAAAAAGACTAGTATAGTAGATTATAATCTTGATTATGAAAGTATTTTAGGTAAAAGAATTCAGGGGGTTAAATTGGCAAGATATACTGATACAAGCAAGTATGATCTTTGTATTAATGAGGAGCCATTATCGGCTATAAAATCTAATAATATATCTTTGGGCTTTGAAAAAGAAGGTACTCTCAGGGTTGATTACTATGATTACATGCCGACAGCAATTACTATTCCAGCCAAAAAAGTAGGTATATTACATAAATCACAAAATTCCAAGGGCATATGCTTTGGGCTTGGTGAGAGCTATAAGTATAGTCCAAGATATAGTAAATCAGATGTTCCTGTATTATATTCCGCTAATGTAGGAGAATATAAAACTGGTTTTGGAGTGCAAAATGGACTAGCATATGCTGGAGCCTCACCAATAGTAGTATCTGATAAAAGTATAGAATATTTTAAAATAAAAATTCATTTGGCGACAGTATTTCCAAATAAATTTACAGATGAGGGATTAATGATATTACCTAATTCTTATAAGAATCTTTTGGGAGTAGATGTATTGCCAAGAGGTTTAACTTATCTGTCTGCAGATAAAACATCGTTTGCCAATTGTGATTTTTGTATTATAAGTGGTTCATTATTACAAGTTCCAGCAATTGATGAAAATGGAGATGCAGAAATATACATTTCAAAGAAGACATATAGTTATGATTTTTATGATAATTACTATGAAAAAACAAAAAATAGACAATCAGTTGGTGGGGGATGCAGGCTAGGGCGTTCTTATGATGCTATACGAGTAGATTTAGCAGTGAAAACGCCAAAATTTGATGCAAAAGGAATTACTATAAAAGGATTGCCAGAAGGTCGATATAAAATTGTTCAGACTATGTGTGTCGATGGGTATGAACCAGTCAGTGATCAGTATTTTGATGTTAAAAATGATGGGACAATTAATAAAGTAATTGTAATAAGTAAACAGATTATAAATGATGATCCGGAACCAGAGCCAACGCCAGAGCCAAGTCCGGAACCAGAACCAACGCCAGAGCCAAGTCCGGAACCAAAGCCGACGCCAGAGCCAAGTCCGGAACCAGAGCCAACGCCAGAGCCAAGTCCGGAACCAAAGCCAACGCCAGAGCCGACGCCAGAGCCAAGTCCGGAACCAGAGCCAACGCCAGAGCCAATGCCAGAGTCAACGCCAGAGTCAACACCAGTATCAGAGCCTGAGAAAATTTCAGGAGAAGAACCAGTACAGGCAGGCGAGAACGAAGTGGAAGAGGTAATTACTCCACAGTCGGCTCCACAATCGCAGCCAATAGCGAATAAAGAAAAAGTAAGTGTAAAAAAACCTAATAAAGTTAAACTTTTGTCTGTTGTTAATAAAAAAGAAAAGAAAATAAAGGCAACATGGAAGCGAGATAAAACAGCTGCCGGATATGAACTTGTCTACTCGCAAAAGAGAAGTTTTAAAAATGCTAAGAGAGTAATTGTAAAATCAAACAAAACTGTAAGTACCACAATAAAGAAGCTTAAGAAGGGTAAGACCTATTATGTAAAGGTAAGAGCTTACAAGAAAGTAAATGGAAAAAAGATTTATGGTTCATACAGTTCTGCCAAGAAAGTTATTGTCAAAAAATAGACTAGAAGTAATGAAAGGGATATGAAAATGTTAAAAGTAATTAAAAAGAGAGTCGCATTAATTCTTGCAGTGTCTTTGATTATAAGTAGTTTTCAGATTAGTGTTAAAGCGGCTACAAGTGATGTTATTGATTACGGTTATGATAAACATTTAGTGAATATACAGATAAAAGATGAAACAGGAGCATCGTATCTTGGTACAGAATATGAAGTATATGATAGCAATAATAATAAGTTGTTAAGTGTGACAAATTCGAATAATCCTTGTATTTTTTCTAGCGATTTAAAAGCAGTGACAGATCTGTCGAAAGGCACGTATCCTACAAATTTTGAAAGCTTGTTAGGGAAAAAAATACAGGGAATACATTACATTGGGGCTACCACTACCACTAGTAGCGGGACATCAAATTATACGCTTTGTTATGGTCAAAGTCCCGCAAAAGAATTGAAAAATGTGGATCTTAGTCTACAATATGGACTAGAATATACTCTAAAGATTAATTATTATGAGTATATGCCAACTGCAATTACTCTTCAAGAAAATACTGTAGCTGTATTAAACAATTCTCCTAATTCATATCAGGCTTATGTTAGATTAAATAATGATGAAAAAATATATCCTGAGTATGATGGAACAAATACGCCTTCATATTATGAATATGAGCCTGGTAATTATACATTGTATACCGGCGTAGAAAATGGAGGAGGTGCAGTAGGTCCTCCTAAGGTGGTTGTATCTGATGAAAAAAAAGAATATTTTAAAGTAAAGATACATTTGGCAACTGTATTTCCAGACTATTTTACAGATGAAGGATTAATGAAAATTAAAGACAGTTATAAACAGGAGGTCGGTAAAGATGAATTGCCGAGAGGATTGAATTACTTATCAGAAGACAAGAAAAAAACTATGAACTGTGAATTTTTCATTTTAAGTGGTTCTTTTATACAGATGCCAAATATTGATGAAAATGGAGATGTTGAGATATACGTTTTAAAGGATACTTATAGTTTTACCCTTTATGATGAATATGGTTATAAATATTATGATAATGTATCTGGTGGTGGAGGAAGTTATGAAACAGGATACATTGACTCAAAGTATACAGAAATGAAATGCAAAACCTCTCCTATAATTAATAAAGGAGTTACTATAGCTAATTTTCCAACAGGAAGATATAAAATTGTGCAGACTGCATGTGATAAAAAACATATTGCATCAGATCCAGTATATTTTACAGTTAATTCTGATGCATCAATGCAACGAGTAACTATAATTAACAGAAAAAAACCAGCACCAGCCCCAGAACCGGAGCCAGTCCCAGAGCCAGAGCCAACCCCAGAGCCAGAACCAACACCGGAGCCAGAGCCAACGCCGGAACCAGAACCAACCCCAGAGCCAGAGCCGACCCCAACACCAGAACCAACCCCAGAGCCAGAGCCAACACCAGAAGAGCCAGCACCGGTACCAGTTGTAGAGCCAGAAACACCAACATCAGTTGTAGAGCCAGTGCCAGCAGAAGAACCAGCACCGACGGTAGAGCCTGCTTCAACAGAAGAACCGACACCACAATCACAAGCGGAGAAAGAAAAAGTCAGTTCTGAAAAACCCAAAAAAGTCGCGTTGTTATCTGTCGTGAATAAAAATGGAAAGAAGCTTAAAATAGCTTGGAAGCGGAATGCAAAAGTTACTGGATACCAAGTGGTTTATTCGCAGAAGCGAAATTTCAAAGGTTCTAAGAGAGTGACAATAAAATCAAACAAGATTGTAAGTACAACGATTAAGAAGCTTGCTAAGGGCAAAACATATTATGTAAAAGTCAGAGCTTACAAGACAGTAAATGGAAAAAAGATTTACGGGGCATACAGTGCTACAAAGAAAGTAAAAGTGACAAAATAGATACTATATAAATATATATAGAGTGGTTGAGAAGTCAACCACTCTTTTTATTTCAGTTGGGGAGTCGCCTACTACTATAAGTGGCGAGTAGAAACATATTTGTCTCAGTGGTGGTATAATTCACCAACTGAGATAAAAGCCTCTGGCGGATTGCAGGAATGTTTATTAGTATATTAGTTTTTAGGAATATGTGGGGCATCAGCTTAAGACACCATTATCAAATCTCAAAATGTATACCGAATTT
>JAXELM010000093.1:0-8599 GCA_034100525.1 Agathobacter sp. | reverse complement strand
GACTAAAAACTTGTGTGTTCTGCTTAAATTAATAAAAAAGAGACACCTTCCTTGGTATCCACAGCTTCGTGGTTCTGGAAAATGCCTCTTTTATATTTATGTTTATTGCCATAGTATATAAAACAAATATATACCATGAGTGATGCTTGTAGCATCAAAATCTATATAATATAATAATCTACATTAAACCTCAAAGATTAAATCGCCATATGATGGCATTGGCCACATCTCTTTATCGACAATCATCTCGAGTTCATCAACTGGTGCTCTGAGTGCATCCATAGCCGATTTTACTTCATCTCTGTAGAATACAGCCTGCTCTCTTCCTTCTTCCATTGCACCACCTTTTTCTGTTACTTCCTGTAATTTTGCAAGTGCAACCTTTACATCTGAAAGTAATGCTGATGTCTCTGTAAGAAGTTCTGTCTGCACTGATACATCTGCGTCTGCGCAAGCACCTTTAACTGCAGAAAGCGAATTAGCAAGAGCTGTTGTGTACTTGATAACTGCAGGAATAATCTGTTTACCAGCGATATCAATCATTGCTCTAGCCTCGATATTGATTGTCTTTGCGTATGTCTCATACTCAATCTCAACACGGCTCTCAAGCTCTGTCTTTGTAAATACACCGAATTTCTCAAATGCCTCTACTGACTCTGGAGCAACATAAGCTGGGATAGCATCAACCATTGATTTGATGTTTGGAAGTCCACGTTTCTCAGCTTCTGCAACCCACTCATCTGAGTATCCGTTTCCATTAAATACTACTCTCTGGTGTTCTACTGCATATTTCTTGATAAGGTCATGTACTGCAATCTCAAAGTTATCTGCTTTTTCGAGCTCATCACAAGCCTCTGAGAATGCCTCAGCTACGATTGTGTTAAGTACGATATTTGGCTGTGCAACTGAATCCTGTGAACCAACCATACGGAACTCGAATTTGTTTCCAGTGAAAGCAAATGGTGATGTACGGTTACGGTCTGTTGCATCCTTCATAAAATCAGGGATAGATTTAACACCTGTCTCAAGCTTCTCTCCCTCAAGTGAGTGAGTAGCTGCACCTGTTGTGATAAGCTGGTTGAGAACGTCTCCAAGCTGGTCTCCTAAGTATACTGAAAGGATTGCTGGTGGTGCCTCGTTTGCTCCTAATCTGTGATCATTTCCTACGTCTGCTGCTGATGCACGAAGGAGTGATGCATGCTCATCTATTGCTTTTAAGATACATGTAAGTACTAATAAGAACTGTACGTTCTCATGTGGTGTCACACCCGGATCTAATAAATTGATTCCATCATCTGTTGTGATTGACCAGTTGTTATGCTTTCCTGAACCATTAACTCCTGCAAATGGTTTCTCATGAAGTAAGCACTGAAGACCATGACGGCCTGCTACTTTCTTGAGTGTCTCCATTGTAAGCTGGTTGTGGTCAACAGCTACGTTACACTCTGCATAGATTGGTGCAAGCTCGTGCTGTGCTGGTGCAACCTCGTTATGCTGTGTCTTTGCTGAAACTCCAAGCTTCCAAAGTTCTTTGTTTACATCTCTCATGTATGCTGCAATACGCTCTCTGATTGCTCCAAAGTAATGGTCATCCATTTCCTGTCCCTTTGGTGGCATTGCTCCGAAAAGTGTACGACCTGTGAAAATAAGGTCTTTTCTCTGTAAATATTTTTCTCTATCTACAATGAAGTACTCCTGCTCAGGTCCAACTGAAGGTGTTACCTTCTTTGATGTTGTATTTCCGAATAATCTAAGTAATCTAAGTGACTGCTCGTTGATTGCTTCCATTGATCTCATAAGTGGAGTCTTCTGGTCGAGTGCCTCTCCTGTGTATGAACAGAAAGCTGTTGGGATGCAAAGTGTTGCGCCTGCTGCATCCTGTCTTACGAAAGCAGGTGATGTACAATCCCAAGCTGTATATCCTCTTGCCTCGAATGTTGCACGAAGACCTCCTGATGGGAATGATGAAGCATCCGGCTCACCTTTGATAAGTTCTTTTCCAGAAAAACTCATAAGCACCTTACCATTTGGCATTGGTGATGTAATGAATGAATCATGCTTCTCTGCTGTAACGCCTGTAAGTGGCTGGAACCAATGTGTGTAGTGTGTAGCACCTTTTTCGATTGCCCACTCCTTCATCTCATGTGCGATTACATCAGCAGTCTCAAGGTCAAGCTCTTTTCCCTCTTCCATTACTTCATGAAGTTTCTTGTAAACTTTCTTTGGAAGACGCTCCTGCATTACAGAATCATTAAATACGTTTTCTCCAAAAATGTCTGCTACGTTGAAATATTCGTTTTCGCTCATATAGTACATCCTCTCTTTTCTCACAATCAATCCCCTTGATGTGTTATTTTCAAATGAAATACAAAAAAAAGAAGGCACTCCAACCATTGTTGGAACGCCTTCGTTCTCTCGATTCATTATTTGCTTGCTTATAAATTACTCTTACTTTGAGAAAAATGCAAGTGTAAATTTAATTTTTTTATAGTTTTGTGTATTTTTACCTAATATTTAAAACCATTTTGTAATTTTTGTTCAATTTGCATATGTTAATTAAATTGCAGATACCTCAAAAAGTAAATCTCCGTATGATGGCATTGGCCACATTTCTTTATCTACAATCATCTCGAGTCTATCTATAGGTGCACGAAGATCCGCCATTGCAGTAGTCACTTCATCTCTGTAGTAAACAGCCTGCTCCTCGCCCGGTTCAAAATGCTGAGCTTTTTCTGTGACATCTTCCAATTTTGAAAGTGCCACTTTCGAATCTGACAAAAGTGCACTTGTCTCAATAAGGAGCTCAGACTGTACAGATGTATCTGCCTCCGGACACGCATTGCTTACAGATGACAGTGAGTTTGCAAGCATAGTTGTGTACTTGATAACTGCTGGAATAATCTGCTTTCCTGCTATATCAATCATGGCTTTTGCCTCAATATTGATAGTCTTGGCATATGTCTCATACTCGATTTCCACACGTGACTCAAGCTCCGCCTTTGTAAACACTCCAAATTTTTCAAATAGTGCTACACTGTCTGGCAATGTATATGCCGAAATAGCCTCAACCATCGAAGTAATATTTGGAAGTCCACGTCTTTTGGCCTCTTCAACCCAGGCATCAGAGTATCCGTTTCCATTAAAGATAATTCTTTGATGTTCAACTGCGAACTGCTTTATCAAATCATGCACAGCCAAATCAAAATTATCCGCTTTTTCAAGAATATCACATGCTTCACAGAATACCTCTGCTGTTATTGTATTCAGTACAACATTCGCCTGTGCAACTGAATCCTGTGAACCAACCATACGAAACTCGAATTTGTTGCCTGTAAAAGCAAATGGCGATGTACGGTTACGGTCTGTTGCGTCCTTCATGAAATCAGGAAGTGTCTTAACACCTGTATCCAGACGTTCTCCCGATAAACTGTGGGTAGCTGTTCCTGTACTTACGAGCTGCTCGATAACATCCTCAAGCTGTTCACCTAAGAATACTGACAAAATAGCCGGTGGTGCCTCGTTTGCTCCAAGTCTGTGGTCATTTCCTACATCTGCTGCTGATGCCCTAAGAAGGGCTGCATGTCTGTCAGTAGCACGAAGAATACATGTAAGTACAAGCAGGAACTGGATGTTCTCATGTGGTGTATCACCAGGATCTAATAAATTAATTCCATCATCTGTTGTAAGTGACCAGTTATCATGCTTTCCTGAGCCATTTACTCCTGCAAATGGCTTCTCATGTAAAAGACAATGAAGCCCATGACGTCCAGCCACCTTCTTGAGAGTCTCCATAACAAGCTGATTGTGGTCAACTGCCACATTACACTCTGCATAAATCGGCGCAAGCTCATGCTGTGCCGGTGCAACCTCATTGTGCTGTGTCTTTGCTGAAACTCCAAGCTTCCAAAGCTCTTTATTTACATCCCTCATATAAGCTGCAACGCGCTCTCTGATTGCACCAAAATAGTGGTCATCCATCTCCTGACCTTTTGGTGGCATTGCTCCAAAAAGAGTACGACCTGTAAAGATAAGGTCCTTTCTTTGCAAATATTTCTCGCGGTCAATAAGGAAATACTCCTGCTCTGCACCTACTGATGGTGTTACCTTTGTAGATGTTGTATTTCCAAACAGACGAAGAAGTCTGAGTGCCTGCTCATTTATAGCTTCCATAGAACGAAGAAGAGGTGTCTTTAAATCTAACGCCTCACCTGTATATGAGCAAAATGCTGTTGGAATACATAATGTCGCACCTGCTGCATCCTGCCGTACAAACGCTGGAGAAGTACAATCCCAAGCCGTATAACCTCTCGCTTCGAATGTGGCACGAAGTCCACCCGATGGAAATGATGATGCATCCGGTTCTCCTTTAATCAGCTCTTTCCCAGAAAAACTCATGAGAACTTTTCCATTTGACATAGGTGCTGTTATAAATGAATTATGCTTCTCCGCTGTTACGCCTGTAAGTGGCTGAAACCAGTGCGAATAATGAGTTGCCCCTTTTTCAATTGCCCATTCCTTCATCTCGTGCGCAATTACATCCGCTGTATCAAGGTCAAGCTCCCTTCCTTCCTCTATTACATCATGTAACTTTTTATATACTTTCTTCGGAAGACGCTCCTGCATGACTGTATCATTAAATACATTCTCGCCGAAAATGTCTGCTACATTAAAATATTCCTTTTCGCTCATTCTATAGTTATCCTTTCCAAAAATATCTCTGATAAAATTCTATAAACTTTATATTATTAAGTCAAGCTTATTATGCAATTCTATATATTAAATATATTTCTTAATAATATAAGATATGTTTTGTCAACTATACTATTACGAGCAACTATTATTATTACTTTACAAGGATTGTAACAAAATATCCTTCATCATCGTCACTTTTCTTGATGTCTTTATATATCCGCTGATTGTGAAGTCCACAATTTGCCACCATCGCAGACCTGTCACTCATTCCTTTTTCCTCAAGTATTCTTTTTACCTCTGATAATGCATTTCCAGATTTCATAATCACTTTAGTACCATCTTGTTCAAGCATCTGCTCAACATACTCATATGAACCTGGAATAATTGTAAGTGGCTCGTCCATCCTGGTAAGACTCTGCCCAAGCTCCGCTGCCACAGCGCAAAAGCTTGTAACTCCTGCTACTGTCTTTGTCCCATATCCATCTGCTTCAACCAACTCTCTCACATAGCAGAATGTGCCATAAAGTGAGGCATCTCCTATATTAAGCATAGCTACATCCTTGCCTGCTGCAAGGTATTCTTCTATCATATCCGCCTGCTTTCTATGAGTAGATTCAAGAACCTTCTCATTCTTTTGCATTGCAAAATCAAGATAAAGGATTTCTTTATCA
The DNA here is from genome assembly GCA_034100525.1 of Agathobacter sp. Classification (GTDB taxonomy): domain Bacteria; phylum Bacillota; class Clostridia; order Lachnospirales; family Lachnospiraceae; genus Roseburia. Next base: position 3,236 of record JAXELM010000093.1, on the reverse strand, counting down.
TCAATATCCATTATCCCTTTTACTATATCAAGTGCCATGCAGTTTTTTCCTTTTGTTCTCGGTGCGGCTATCACCTGACAATTTTCTATACACCTCATCGCTTTTATAGTCATAAGTTCAGGATCGCCCGGACCTGTGCTTACGCCATATAAAATTCCATTTTTCTTTTCTATATCCCTCATTTTATTCCTCATGCTATGTATTCTATGTATCATATGCCATTTTCCATATACCATTCCCCATATTCACTTAATTACTAAATTGGATATTTTACTGATACTACTTAAATATTTTGATATTAATACAAGAACGCCTCTGTATTCTTGTATGAGATTTGTTTTAGAAACATCAGGGGGCATTAAGCCCCCTGAGATAAGATTTGTAAAAAATGCTTCAATTAAGCTTTTCCTACTGAACCAAATAATTCCATTTTTTCTTTAACAGTTGCCTTGATAGCTTCTGCACCTGGAGCAAGTAACTTACGAGGATCGAATCCTTTTCCTTCTAAGTCTTTTCCAGCTTCGATATATTTACGTGTAGCATCTGCGAAAGATAACTGACACTCTGTGTTAACGTTGATCTTAGATACACCAAGGTCGATTGCTTTCTTAATCATATCCTCTGGGATACCTGTACCACCGTGAAGAACTAATGGCATAACTCCTGTCTTCTGCTGAATAGCATCAAGAGTCTCAAAGCTAAGTCCTGCCCAGTTCTCTGGGTATTTTCCGTGAATGTTACCAATTCCTGCTGCAAGCATATCTACTCCAAGATCAGCAACCATCTTGCACTCATCTGGATCTGCACACTCACCAGCACCAACTACACCGTCTTCTTCTCCACCGATTGAACCAACTTCAGCTTCGATTGACATTCCCATTGCATGAGCAACTGCTACTAACTCTTTTGTCTTAGCAACGTTCTCATCGATTGGATAGTGAGAGCCATCGAACATGATAGAAGTAAATCCAGCTTTGATACATTTGTAGCATCCTTCGTATGTTCCATGATCTAAGTGAAGTGCTACAGGAACAGTGATTCCAAGCTCCTCGTCCATAGCCTTAACCATAGCTGCTACAGTCTTGAATCCTGTCATGTATTTTCCAGCACCCTCAGATACACCTAAGATAACTGGGCTGTTTAATTCCTGTGCTGTTAAAAGAACTGATTTTGTCCACTCTAAGTTGTTGATGTTGAACTGTCCTACTGCATAGTGACCTTCTTTTGCTTTTTTAAGCATTTCTGTTGCAGATACTAACATTGTTTTTCCTCCTGTTTCTCTGGCATTTTGCCATAAGTTATTTTGATTATAGTACATTTCCCATAAAAAATAAAGTTAAAAATATAACAATCTTATTTCACTGTGACCTCACATACATATGATTTATCACCAATTTTTATCCTGATTGAAGTCTTTCCTGCCTTTATTCCCTTTACAAGCCCCTTTGAATTGACCGTTGCAATACTTTTATCATCAGAAGTAAATGTAACTGTTTTCTTCGTTCCTGTCACTTTAAAGGAAACTGTTTTACCATTCTTAATCGTAGCTGTTCTTCTGTTTAGTTTTGCACCATATATTCCTGTATGGGTGTAGTTTTTGTCTATGGATTTGGAATTTGCCTTCGGATAATCCTTTCTGTTCCATGAATGATCCCTGCTTATTTCAGAATCTGTCAGAAAAAGATAATCCGTAAACGCAACTTTGCCAGTATGTTCCGTGCCTGCCCATATCGGGTCATTCCATGTTGTATCCACGTGATACCATTTGGAATTGATTTTGACAAGATTCCATCCGTGCCCACCACCATTACCATAGCCAATGACTATTTTTGTATCAATTCCATAATGATCCATTATCTTCTTAAAAGCATTGGAATAACCATCACAAACAGCTAAACCATTTTCCAATGCCCCTTTTGCAGTATGGTCGACTTTAGGAACATATCCTTTCATGTATCCGGCATAATCATAGTCCACATTGGCAGCAAGCCATTTATTGGCCTCAACCACCTTCTCATAGTCTGTCATATCTTTAGTGACATAATACTTAAAAATTATATCTAATACATTTTTCTCCGTTCTTTTTACGACCTTGTATTTATATGTCTTTGATATACCGTCAAATGATACAGTAACGCTTGCCGAACCAGCCTTTTTCAGAACAATATTTCCCGATTTATCGACTGTTAGAACAGACTTATTTGATGATTTAAATGTAGGAATAACTGAATTATTATACGTCTTTATCGAAAGTGTTTCTCCCGCAAATCCATTGTTACGTTTTCTTTCGATTGTCTTTTGGGTGCTGGTAGCTACTTTTATTTGTTTTTGCTCAGCGTAAACATACGCTTTTGAATTCGCTGGTGCAACCAATGTCAGCAAATCTGCTTTGCATCCATAAAATGCGCTATCATCAATTTCTACTAAAGAATCTGTGAAAACAACCTGATACAGATTTGCACAATCTCCAAAAGTATATTCTCCAATTTTATTAACAGATGCAGGAATATCAATTCTCTTTAGGCTGGTACAATTTTCAAATGCAGCATCCGCAATCTCAACTACAGATTCCGGTATTAAGACACCTGTTATTTTGTTGTTATCGCAAAAGGCGTATGAAGCAATTTTATAAACCAGCTTACCATTTATATCCGATGCTATGACAATATCTGTTGCATTACCAGTATACTCACTTACATAATAAGCATCTTTTTCCAGATTGTACTGATATTTGATGCCATATTCGTCCGTGTATGTATTATAGTTATCCTGATTGTTAATATCATCATCGTTACTATAATCTTCATAATCGTTATTGTCATAATCATCACCATTATCATAGTCCGAATTATCATAGTCCGCACTATAATAATCATAATAATTTGAATAATCTGTTTCACTTATTATTCGTGGTGAAGCTGTAGCATTTGAAAAATCCCCCATTGATACACAAAGTGCAGTTGCAATCAACAAACTAATTATTTTTTTCATTACCCAATTCTTCATATGTTAATCCCTATCTCTTGACAGTTATCTCTTTATACGATTATCTCTACATGCTGCTTCAGATTCTTAATCAGTACTTCTTCGTGGTCTCCACCATATTCTCCGTCCAGAGTCCACGCTACCTGTTCTTTGGAAGTAATCTTGAGTGTACTTGTCTTAAACGAATCAATCATATCAGTGTCATCTATCAGGTTTGTGAGACTTGCAAGAATCTCATTCAGCTCGATTGG
>JAXELM010000072.1:0-18564 GCA_034100525.1 Agathobacter sp. | reverse complement strand
ATCAATATACCAGTCTTTTTCTTTAAGTGCGCAAAATCTAATTCTGCCCACCTCATCAAGTGCATCAAACATATCCATCACCTGTGATGCAGCAAGATAGATATTGTCTGCACTTTTTATCACAGCAATATCCTTCGAAATCCCCATTGGGACCTCTGCATTCTCAGGTAAGACAAGATACTGTGCATCATCATATATTGTCAAAAGCTTATAGACAGCTTTGTTATTTTCATCCTCATAATAATCAACACTAAAGCCTGTTGCATATAGTATTTCAAGCTTCTCTTTCCAGACAAGCGACTCCCCCAACCTGTCAGGAATCTCAAACGATGTCTTAGACGCTGAAACAGTTTCTGTATCAGCAGTCTCCTTAGCCTCATCAAGACTGACTGTAATCTGATAATTTATCTCATGCGAAGTGCTCATGGCTGTTGTATCAGCTATCACATCAAATGGTTCATCAAACACCGCAACCGGTATTTCAAAAACAGAATTTCCATCATCATTTACAGGCTCATACTTCTTTCCATCTACTATCATATAATCATAATTTGGACTGCTCCATTCCAGGCTTACATAAGCACTTCCATCTTCTACAATCATATCTGCAGGCGAAGTAAGGGAAGCTTTTCCGCTTCCCCCTTCTAATAAAATATTTACCTTGTATTCTCCATCAGCAAGCTCATCTGACGAACATGCTGACAGTGTAAAAATAATAAATAAACAAAAAATAAATAAGCTTTTTTTCATTTTATTCAACCGCTTCTAATTCAGAAACCTTTACTTTGTGGTCGTACCACTTTCCTTTTTTACCTAAAAGTGCAAGGTCAAATTCCTCATCAAGATATGGAACCTCAACATCAAATCCGTTTACTTCCTCTGTAGTTCCATCATCATATGTAACAGTGTCTGTTGTAGGATTTAAAACAACTGCACCATCCTTTTGTGCATCAGTTGCAAGACCTACAAATAAATTGACAATGTTCTTTGATGTAAGTGTGATGTGAATTGTCATCTTACCATCTTTGACAGTGAGTGTGCCCTTGCCATCACATGTATCATTTACATGAAACATTGAGCTGTCTGTATCAAACTTAGCTAGATACGTTCCATCCTCTACATCTGCTGTACTTGTAGAAACTGACTCTGTCGCAAGATTCTCGCTGCTTGCAAGAGCATCTCTTACATGATTAACATATACATCCTGAACAGCTTCAATACTTCCAAGTCCTTCAATCTGCACTTCTACCGCTTCAAATTTGCCGGAAGCTGTAAAAAGACTCTTCCACGAATCTTCATCATCTCCTGCCATATCATTATTTGCATGGTCTCCTACTACTACCATCATAGGACGAAGAATAACTGTTTTAAAGCCTGCTGCTGCAACTTTGTCAATCACAGCACTACACTCTGTCTCCTCTGGTTCTCCTTCTACTGTACCAACGAATACATTTGTATATCCAAGCTGCTCAAGCTGTGTCTGCATCTGGCTGTATGTAACCTTTGCTGTATGTGATGTACCATGACCTAAAAACACATACGCTACACCATCCTCAGCCGCCTTTTCTGCATCAACATATCCAGCAGCATTTACAGCAGCTTCTGTAAGTGCCTTTGCGACGTTTTCTTTATCCTCGTTGATAACAGTGGCATCCGAACCGACATCACCAAGCAAAGGCTCTGCAAGTCTGATTGTCTCAAATTTGTCAGCATAAGCTGTCACAGACTCTACAAGCTCATCGTACTCAGCCCCCTTCATAAGATGTGTTGGCTGAATAACAAGATTCTTTACACCATTGTTTACTGCACGCTCTAATGCCTGATCCATGTTGTCTATCTTCTCATCATCTCTTGCCTGAATATGATTGATTATAATCTGTGAAGTAAATGCTCTTCTGACTGACCAGTCTGGATTATCTTCTGCTATTGCTTTCTCAATTCCACCAATATCAGCCACACGACTGTCATTAAACGATGTTCCAAAGCTTACAACAAGTATCTCATTTTCACCGATTCCGTCTGCATTTAGCGGATCATCCTTTGAGGCATCACCTGTGTCTCTTCCAAAATAATCAGGATCTGCATTCTCACCACTTACCAATTCTTTTTGTGCATCTGTAAGAGCATCCCATGCTTCTTTTGCTGCTTTACACTGCTCATCTGTATTCTCATTTCTCTCCTGAACATAGATAGCATCAATTAAATCCGCAACATTATCTGCTGCCTGCTGGTCTGACATTGCATTCTCTGTTGAATTATTAATGGCTTCGCCATCATCTGAATTATTACATCCTGTGATAAATAAACCAGTCATAGAAATGCAACATAGTAAAACTAATAGCTTCTTCTTCATTTTCTTTCCTCTTCCTTTATATAAAGTACAAAACTCCTGACTATCGCCAGGAGTATATAAAAGGTAAATAATTTCACACGAAAAAAGAATGTCTAAGCATCCTAACTGTTTCATCATTTGACCCAAATCCAATTACTCGTGGCTTACGTAGTCATCCAAATAGGCAGGTCTCCTGGCTTGCAGCCTGCATAGTCGCCTTCCCGTCTCCAGTGGCTAATATGACTATGCCTGATACTGCTTACAGTGACGAGTTCGCACAGGTCTTACACCTGTTTCCCTTTTCACCAGATATCATGCATCTTTACATTAATCTGACACCTATCGTTTTTGTCTATGAAATAGTAACATGCTTATGCAATTCTATCAAGACCATATTTTATTTTCTTGTACGAATCTTCTTTGCCGTAGACCATCCACTATAAATATTTTGCTTCTCATTTGCAATTTTCCTAGTTCTGTATGTTCTGACTCTCACATAATATATCTTGTTCTTTTGAAGCTTATTTATTTTCGTCGATGTAGTTTTTGAATTTCTCACAACTACTATCTTGGATGTCTTCTTTGTAAAATTGGGACTTGTTGAATATTGTATCTGGTATCCTGTAACTTTGCCCTTTCTGCTTTTCCATCTGACATTTATCGAATTTGCAGTTCTGGTCAGCTTGCTTACAGGAGTCCCCTTTGGTCTTTCAACCACATGCTTCTGTCCCTTGCTGTCCTCTGTCAGGACAAGATATTTATCCGTCCAGTTTTTGTATCGAATCTGTTTAAAAATTCCTCCTGTAGTCTCATAGCAGACAAGCCAGTCACAGTACTCAGGAATCTTATATATTTTATCAAATGGAAAATCCTCGAATTTCATATTGCCGAAATCCTTATTAAGCGGACAGGCTTCTATCTCAAAGTCATAGGACTTACCACTCGAAGTAAACACTTTAAATGTACGCGTCTTGTTGGTATCGTTTGACACTACAAGAAGTACATCATTAGCAGATTTCTCTCTATATACATTGCTTATCCATACAGAATCGGCATTCTTCCATGTCCCCATATTAAAGTCAAGATTTTCAGCATACTTTGGATACAACCATCCATATTTTTGTGCACATCCAAATGTAATATTCTTAAATGTCACATTCGAAAGCGTATACTGGTCATTCTTGGTACGCGCATATATACACATACCTCCACCATTTACAGAACAGTCAGTAAATGAAATGTCATGACCACTGTTAAACTCTAACTGAAGCATAATACATGCATTGACATATGCCTTAGGTGCATAAGGATATTTAATGGCCGGCATTTCAAATCTACATCTACTGAAATGTATATCATATGCCTCAGTTGATTTCCATGCATATATCTGTGTACCATCTACATGAATCTCGCCATCAGCTGCCAATTCACTTGTCGGATTAACTATGTAACAGTCATTGACCCATACCCTGCAAAAAGGAACAATTCTGTCTCCAATTCCACCTCCAAAATAACATCTGTTGAAAGTCGCATTACTACCAAAAAAGTTCTTCAAACGACATCTCTCAAATGTGTATGTAACATATTCATTGCCCTCTCTTGGGCATGAAAAATTGTTAAATACACAATTCTTAAAAACAAAATGAACCGCCTTTTTATTATTGATTCTTTCTCCAGCACTTAGTATTGTAAGCTTTTCCATAGTAGCAGAAAAGTCTATATTCTCAAAAACAATAGTGCCCTCTAAATCCGCATTAGCATATGCCAGATTAATCTTTTCTTCATTCTCTGCACTTTGAAGTCTAATGAGCATTCCTTTTCCATCAGTATTTACCACAGAAAATGTGCTGCCCTTATCAATTGTTTTAAATCCATCCTTCGGTGTTACAACATTAGCATTGTACTTGTCCGGAATAACGTTAATATCATTCTCCATCTGAGTAATTTCAGTAGCAGCCTGAACTCTTTGTCCTCCCATAAAACAAAAAATAATAACTGCCATTATTATTCTCGTCCGTATAATTCCCTTAAAACTAGTAAAACATTTGTGCATAAAAAACTCCTTATTTTATTATTTTATTATTCCATTAATCATAACATTAAAATGTTATTTTATGCAACATCATTTACCGTTTTTTATGCATTCTACGATTTTTTGTTGTTTTTCAATCCCAGCTTCTAACACTGCTTTGGCCGTATCTACATCACTGTTCTTCAATGCATTATTTATCTGTGTATACATCTCAAATAGTGGCTGCATCCTTAGATTTCCCGCTGCTCCTTTTAATGCATGAGCATTCTGGCACGCCTTTTCATATTCCCCATTTGAAAGCGGTGCAACAACATCATATGATTCCAAATCACTAAGGAATGTTTGAAGAATCTCACAGTACGCATCGACATCTCCTCCAAACAGCTCCAGCAGACCATCAACATCCACTCCTAATGTTCTTAATTTCTCCAGCATATTTTCCCTCCTATTTGCTACACTTTGCAGCCTTTACTACATTGGAGATAAGCACTGATGTAGTAACAGTTCCAACACCACCAGGTACTGGAGTAATCGCCTTAACAAGCGGCTCTACCTCATCAAAATCCACATCTCCTGATATTTTGTTTATTCTTTCATCCCAGTTTATTCCAACATCAATTATAACCTGATTTTCATTGACATACGACTTATCTATCGAGTTCAGCCGACCGACTGCAGCAATTAAAATATCTGCTTCTTTTGCAATTAACTCAGGCTCTACCGTCCTTGTATGGCAATTTACAACAGTAGCGTTTTCATGCATCAACAGCATTGCTACCGGACGTCCTATCACAAGCGACCTTCCCATCACGCATACTTTTTTGCCCTCTATTGGCACGTTATAATGCTTAAGTATCTCTACCGCAGCCTGCGCAGTACATGGCGCAAATCCCACATCCGCGTTGGTAAATACCCCGGCAAGAGAACCATCTGTACATCCATCTATATCCTTTGCAGGGTTAAGCATTTTCCTTGCCTTTTCATTATCTAACTGTGACGGCAATGGTCTAAACATAAGTATTCCGTGAATTGCATTATCATTGTTTATCTCATCTAGTACACTATCAAATTCCCCCTGCGTACAATCCGCAGGCAACAGCTTCTTTACAACGTTCACACCAACCTTCTGTGCCCTCTTTTCTGCTGTTCTTTCGTACGATAAATCATCAGGTCTCTCACCCACTCTCAGAATGCAAAGCGTTGGTTCTATCCCCTTTTCTCTTAGTAATTCAACCTCTTTTGCAGTTCTCTCATTGATAGCCTCTGCAACAGGTGCTCCTTTTAATAATTCTGCCATTTTCTTACTCCTGTAATCTAATAATTATTATATATGCTACTAAATATTTCATCTGCAAGCTTTGAATAACTGTCCATCTTATCATCAACATGCTTATTGATTGAAGCCGCATACTCTTTGTCCTTCATAAGCTTTGTATTTACCTTGACATTGACAGCAGCTCCATACATAGCCCCTTTTAATATTGCGACACCTGTTGCTGCATCTGATATTACTATCTTCGAACCCTTTGCCGCAAATTCCTGCACAAGTTCTATACACTCGCAGGTAATATCAAATATATGAAGTGGTGCTCCTGCTGCATTTCTCAGGCACTCTTCCATTACCTCGTCCCTTGTCGGGTCATCCTTTGGGATTGAATAAGCTCTTGAAAGCGGCTCAAATGCTCTGGCATCCTCATCAATGCAGTCAAGCAGCTGTGCTCTGAGTGACTGTGCTTTGCTCATAAGTTCTTTTAACTCGTCTTCTACATCTGCATATTTCTTTTTACCTACGGTAAGCTCTCCTACCATATCCCCAAGTGCAACTCCAACGGAGGCTACAAGTGCGGAGGCTCCGCCGCCTCCCGGTGCAGGCTCTTTCGATGCTATTCTTTTAGTAAATTTTTCAAGTGTGTTATTTTTCATCTAAACCACCTCTCTGCATTTATGTAAAGAGCAGCCTTGTATCTGGCTGCCCCTTTACATTTTTATAAATATTTATTTGTCTTTTATCTGTGAATGTAATTCCTGAAGGGATTTAACCTCTGAGTTACCATTCTTCTTGATTGTCTCGATACCGCTGGCTGTAGCTTTTGCTGCTGCCATAGTAGTCATATATGGTATCTTCTTCTTAATCGCTGCTTTTCTTAAATAGCTGTCATCTTCCTTGCGCTCACTTCCTATTGGAGTGTTTACTATGAGGTCGACTTCTCCATTTAAGATTATATCCATCATATTTGGACGGCCTTCTTTGAGCTTCTTGACTTCCTCTGCCTTTAGCCCATTTTCAACTAAAAGCTTACATGTATTCTTTGAGGCAAGTATCTCAAAACCATTATCCGCTAAAGATCTTGCTACGTCAACTACTTCTGCTTTATCCTTATCACTTACTGAGATAAGTACCTTGCCAGAAAGCGGCAGCTTTGACTGAATTCCCTCCTGCGCTTTGAAGAATGCTTCACCCCAGTATGGAGAAAGTCCAAGCACCTCACCTGTAGAACGCATCTCCGGTCCAAGAACCGGGTCTACCTCCTGGAACATATTAAATGGAAAAGCTGCTTCCTTTACACCATAAAATGGAATATCCTGTTCCTTAAGTGCCGGAACCGGTGACTCTTTACCGGTAAGCTCTGCTGTCACTATTTCAATTGCAAGTGGCACCATTCTGATATTACAAACCTTTGAAACAAGTGGAACTGTACGCGATGCTCTTGGATTTGCTTCAAGCACATATACCTTTCCATCCTCGATTGCATACTGCATATTCATAAGACCCTTGACATGCATCTCCTCTGCAATCTTTCTTGTATACTCTTTGATTGTCTTTACATTCTCTTCTGAAATATGGCGTGATGGAATAATGCAGGCTGAATCACCTGAATGAACTCCTGCAAGTTCAATATGCTCCATTACTGCTGGAACAAATGCGTGCGTTCCATCACTGATTGCATCTGCCTCACACTCCATCGCATGATTAAGGAAACGGTCAATAAGGATTGGACGGTCAGGTGTAACACCTACTGCAGCATTCATATATCCTACCATCGCATCTGCATCATATACGACCTCCATTCCTCGACCACCGAGAACATATGATGGGCGAACCATAACCGGATATCCGATTTTGTCTGCAATTGCAAGTGCCTCCTCAACATTTACTGCCATTCCGGATTCCGGCATAGGAATCTCGAGCTTATCCATCATAGCTCTGAACAAATCTCTATCCTCTGCAAGATCAATAACGGAAGGTGCTGTTCCTAAAATTTTTACACCATTCTTCTCAAGATCCGCTGCAAGATTTAAAGGAGTCTGACCACCAAACTGTGCGATAACACCAACAGGCTTTTCCTTCTCATAAATGCTGAGTACATCCTCTAATGTAAGAGGCTCAAAGTATAATTTGTCTGATGTATCATAATCTGTTGAAACAGTCTCCGGATTACAGTTTACAATAATTGTCTCAAATCCAAGCTTCTTAAGTGCAAGTGATGCATGCACACAACAATAATCGAACTCAATACCCTGACCGATACGGTTTGGACCTCCACCAAGAATCATTACCTTTGGTTTGTCCGACTTAACCGGATTCTTATCAGGTGCATTGTATGTCGAATAATAGTAAGCACTATCAGGTGTTCCGCTTACATGGACGCCTTCCCACGCCTCCGTCATTCCAATTGCAATTCTTCTGTTTCGAACGTCCTCTTCAGGTACTGACAGAATCTGACTTAAATATTTATCTGAGAAACCATCCTTCTTTGCCTGTGCAAGTGCTTCATCTGATGGAAGACTTCCCTGATTTTTCATAAGAGCTTCTTCTTCATCAACCAGCTCCTTCATCTGCTCAAGGAAGTAGTGTTTTACTTTTGTTATCTCGAAAATCTCATCAGGTGTTGCTCCTTTTCTAAGAGCCTCATAGATAATAAAATAACGCTCACTTGATGGATAAAGCAGCATATCAAGAAGCTCCTGCTTTGATTTCGTATCGAAATCCTTTGCATGTCCAAGTCCATAGCGACCTGTCTCTAGACTTCTGATAGCCTTCTGGAAAGCCTCTTTGAAGTTCTTTCCGATACTCATTACCTCACCAACAGCTCTCATCTGAGTACCAAGCTTGTCCTCAACACCCTTAAATTTCTCAAATGCCCAGCGAGCAAACTTAATTACAACATAATCACCATCCGGGACATATTTATCCAGTGTTCCATACTTTCCACATGGAATATCAGCAAGTGTAAGACCTGCTGCAAGCATTGCTGACACAAGTGCAATAGGGAATCCTGTTGCCTTTGACGCAAGTGCTGATGAACGGGATGTTCGTGGATTAATCTCTATAATAATATCTCTGTCTGTTACAGGGTCATGTGCCCACTGTACATTAGTTCCGCCTATAACTTCAATTGATTCAACAATCCTGTAGGATTTCTCCTGAAGACGTTTCTGAACCTCTTCTGATATCGTAAGCATTGGTGCAGAACAGAATGAATCACCTGTATGCACTCCGAGCGGATCAATATTCTCGATAAAGCATACAGTTATCATATTGTTGTCAGCATCACGGACAACCTCAAGTTCTAATTCTTCCCATCCAAGAATCGACTCCTCAACCAGCACCTGACCTACAAGACTTGCCTGAAGTCCTCTCGCACATACAGTCTTTAACTCCTCGACATTGTATACGAGACCGCCTCCTGCACCACCCATAGTGTATGCCGGACGAAGTACAACAGGATAATGAAGTCTCTCTGCAATCTCCATAGCCTGTTCTACTGAGTATGCAACCTCACTTCTTGCCATCTCAATTCCGAGGCTTTCCATAGTACGTTTGAACTCAATACGATCCTCGCCTCGCTCTATCGCATCAACCTGAACACCTATAACCTGAACATTGTATTTGTCAAGTATTCCCTTCTCAGCCAGCTCAGAACAAAGATTAAGTCCTGACTGACCTCCAAGATTTGGAAGCACTGCATCCGGACGCTCCTTCGCAATAATCTGCTCAAGTCTGTCAACATTGAGAGGTTCGATGTATGTCACATCTGCAATCTCAGGATCTGTCATGATTGTAGCTGGATTTGAATTGACAAGTACAATCTCATATCCTAACTTGCGAAGTGCTTTACACGCCTGTGTTCCTGAATAGTCGAACTCACAGGCCTGTCCGATGATAATCGGACCTGAACCAATAATTAGTACCTTATGAATATCTTTTCTTTGTGCCATATTAATCCCCTTTGCATTTATTTCGGCTCCACTGGTAACCATTTATTTAATATTGCATCTAACTCTTTTATTTCGATTGGTTTTGCTAGAAAATCCTGCAATCCCTCATCGATAAATAACTGTTTTGCCTCGCCAACGACATTAGCCGTAAGTGCTATAACCACAAGTTTTTCATACTCCGGGCCAAGCTTTCTGATCATCCTGGTGGTATCAACACCATCAAGTCCCGGCATCATATGATCCATAAAAACAATATCATACTTCTTTTTCTGAACCATCTCTATTGCTTTTTGTCCACTGTCTGCAGTGTCTATCTGCATCTTATATCGCTTCATTATGCCTGCTGCCACCATGAGATTGACCCTGGTATCATCAACTATAAGCACCTTTGCATCAGGTCTTTCTATTATAGAAACACTGGCATTATTCACTTCCGAATCATATCTTCGCTTCTGCAATGCCACACTTATATTATTACCAATGGCTTTATACTCATTGATTTCCTGCTTAATCATAATATGGAAGGTACTGCCCTCTCCATATACGCTCTCCACTGATATCTTACCATCCATCATCTCAACAAGATGCTTGCTAATCGCAAGTCCAAGACCTGTTCCCTGAATGTTTCTGTTTCTTCTCGTATCTACCTGATTAAACTCACTGAAAATACTTTGAAGATGCTCAGGCTTTATTCCAATTCCCGTATCAGACACATCAAAATAAATTGCAGTATCATCTTTGTCCTTGTTCCAAAATACCTTTAATTTAATGGAACCCTTCGGAGTAAACTTAACTGCATTTCCAAGAATATTCAAAAGCACCTGACGAATCCTGACTTCATCGCCCACCATTCTCATCGGCAATGTGTCATCTATCTCCATCTCAAATACGGAATTTGAATCCTGAACTCTTACTCCGATTATATTGCCAACGTCATTAAGCAGTGACGGAAGCTCATACTCATCTTTGATTATCTCATATTTTCCTGCCTCAATCTTGGAGATATCCAATATATCATTAACTATTCCCAGAAGATTATTTCCTGCAGAATTTATCTCTTTTACCTGCGTCGCAATCTTCTGTGGCAGTTCCTCCTCTTTTAAAATAATCTGGCTCATTCCGATAATCGCATTCATAGGAGTCCTTATCTCATGACTCATGTTGGCGAGGAAATTGCTCTTTGCCCTGTTAGCAGATTCTGCAAGCTCTCTGCTCTCCTCAAGCATCAGTCTGTTTTCTCTTTCCTTGGTAACATCCCTGACAAAACAGATTGTGTATACTAACTCATCAAACTGATCCTTTGCCTTCGTAATATCAAGCTCACACACACGATTTGTACCTTTTAAATTGACAAGTCCATTCTCAAAGCTGTTAAAGAAATCCGACATTTTCATGCCGATTATCTCTTCCTGCTCCCTGTCAAAATACTTTGCAGTATAATTATTAATAAGAACAATATTGTCATTGTGATCTGTGACAATTACGGGAATACTGACATCTCTGAATACATATTCAGCAACATTAGTCTTTGTAACTCCAAATGTCTTATTCTGACCTGATGTATTAAAAAGAATCATAGCTGAAATAAACGCGCAAACTGCACTTCCCGGAACCGCCGGCGAGTCAAAAACAGTTGGTATAACAGTATCAAAGATATATCCCAAAACAAGAATTATCCCAAACCATCCAAATTTTCTAAGTACAAACTTTTCGCTTTTTCGTTTTGCACGATTTATTCCATATGCCAATATTCTATAATATAAAAGCAATGCCAATGCTATACTGACAAACTGAAGAATTCTTCCCCAGCTCATCTTACTGATATACCAGTATCCCCATGGAACCATTTTAAATGTAACTGCATCCTTCTGTATTATCTGTGTCCATGCAACAAGATAAATAACAAAACATATTAGTACACAAATATTCAGCCTTTTCTTCGGATACTTCGCAACAAGTCCAACATATTTTATATTAAAATACATATATATATCAATAGCAAGTAAAGCACCTGCCCTAGGTATATATGCAAAATCCGAATTAAAGCACAGACTCATCCACGCATATCCAAAATTCCAAAACAATACGCAAACGCAAGCACCAAACATCTCTTTACTTTTCTGCGAATTTCTACTTTGAAGGAAATTCATACCTCCAAGTAAAAAAGCTATTGTGCCCATCACAACAAGCAGGAATGCCACAAATGAGCTAATCACATATGTATTCAATATTGCCCCCTCCAAATACACAGATGTTAGTAATCATAATACATATATGAATTCTTAGTACTATGCTTTACCCTATACATCATTGTATCTGCTTTTTTCAAAATATTCTGAATCTGAAGCTTTTTATCGGAATTTGTATCTATGCTTCCCATAGCGATACCAATTGAACAAGACAATTGCTTCTCCTTTGGTATAGCATATACATAAATATGAGCCAGATGATTGTCATATCCATACGCTATACATTTTTCAATCAATGAATCAAGTCCCGGCAATGATATATTGAGAAGCCAGTGGTCTCTCCACCTCTGGAAAAATACCATGTGCTCAAGCAGTGCAATCTCAAATTTCATTTTGTCATCGTTACGGCTATCCGACAACCTCTTGCACTCATTAATATGCTCAGTTGCAAGCTCCTTCTGGAAACTGTGCATATAAATTTTCGTAGCCATTATGTTGTATTTAAAGAGCCACTCTTCACCATCAAGTTGCTCTAAAAGATTCTGCACTTTTTTTCATATGCATGTACCCCTTCTGCATAAGTACTTTATTCCTACATTAGTATACAATATAAATAACAGACTTGTCAAAATATATACACTTTTATTGTCCGAATGTTTTAATATTTTAACGTTCTAAGAAATACTTTTTGCTCAGGCATAATCCGATAACTCTCTATTGCCTTCTGAATCGTCTTGTTATGAGTCCATTTATCGAGACGTTTATTCTCAATAAATGGAAGCGTTGCCTCGTACTGCTTAGCAAGTGCTGTGGCAAAATACCAGGCAATCATCATATTCACATAGTATTCCTGTGACCTTATTTCTGCGACTTTCTCCAAATATTTGACTTCGAATTTTTCGTTTAGAAAATGCTGCATCAGAAGTCCAATTGCAAACCGCATCTTGTACGTCTCCCCTGATGCAATCCATTTATCTATGTGCGGAAGAAGTCTTTCCGGCGATTTCTTAAAAACCTTTGGCAAAAGCTGGTCAGATGTTGCCCAGTTATCCACATAAGGCAGAAACTTCTCTACTTCTGCTATACATACATCAAAATCCCTCTCCAATGATATGATAAAAGCATGCAGCTGATTCTCCTCAAAATAATCATGTGGTAAGTCCCCAAGAAATACATCCTTTTGCTCGTGGCTATAATATTTCTTTGCCATCTTTCTAAGTGCCGGAGTTCTGATTCCCAATACTTTATCAGCTTCTACAGTCGGAATAAGACTTCCCTGAAATTCTTTATATTTTATTTCTGTACATGTTAACAGCTCTTCCCTGATTTCACTGATAATATCTGACATCTTAACTCCTACATAATTTCAAGGTATTCAGTACCTTCATAGTTACCAACCGCAAGTGCATTAAAATCAGCTAGGCTGATGGGCACTTGCTCCAACAAACTACACTCTTTCTTGCGAAATATGCGATTCCGCATATTTCTGCACTGAACAGTTACATTTCAAGTTCGTATTCTCTGCTACCAATTCCAAGCTTCTCGGCATGCTCTAATGTCTCTTTCCAGCGGACATTAGGATTAGAATCAAGGAAATGATCATGATGATGATGCCAGTCCGGTTTCTCCAGATTGTCCGAAAGCTGTGAATTCGGCATAGGCGTTGCCCTAAGACATGCATCTGCACATGCCTGATCAAGTGCAACTGGGTCAAAGGATGCAAACATTCCAATATTTGGAAGTATAGGTGCATCATTCTCAGCATGACAGTCACAGTTTGGCGACACATCCACGATTAAGCTGACATGGAAGTTTGGACGACCATCAACTACTGCCTTTGTGTACTCTGCGATTTTGCAGCCAAGTATCTCGTTGGCATTGTCATTTGGATTGTAGATTGCATCAAATGAGCATGCACCAATACAACGACCGCAGCCTTTACATGTATCCTGATTTATTATTGCCACACCTGTGTCATATGAAATTGCATCGGAACCACATTCCTTTGAACATCTCTTGCAGTTCTTACAAAGAGAAGCGTTTACAATGGGCTTCCCCTGATTATGCTGATGCATCTTTCCTGCACGGCTTCCACATCCCATTCCGATATTCTTGAGTGCGCCACCAAAGCCTGTAGCCTCATGTCCCTTGAAATGGTTAAGTGAAATAAACACATCGGCATCCATCACGGCTCTTCCAATATATGCCTCTTTACAATATTCTCCGCCTTCAATCGGCACTATGATATCATCTGTCCCTCTGAGTCCATCTCCAATTATGATATGACAACCAGTCGTTGTCTCATTAAATCCGTTCTCCTGTGCACAGTCTAAATGGTCAAGTGCATTTTTTCTGGAACCCGGATACAAAGTATTGCAGTCTGTAAGAAATGGCTTTCCGCCGCCCTCCTTTACAAGGTCTGCAACTGCCTTCGCATAATTAGGACGAAGATATGCGATATTTCCAAGTTCTCCGAAATGTATTTTTATTGCTACAAACTTGTTCTCCAAATCCAAATTCAAAAGACCGGCTTTTCTGCAAAGCTTCTTAAGCTTCTCTGGTAATCCTATACCATTTGATGTTCTAAAATCTGTAAAATATACCTTTGACTTTCCCATTTTTTCTCCTTCTGATTTGCTACTATTTAAGCCATTTTTTTAATATGCCTATGACGTTATCCATCGAAATAGGTTTGGTTGTTATATCATTCATACCGGCAGACAAAAGAACATCCTTAGCCTCAGATATAACATTCGCTGTTAGTGCAATAATTGGCAGATTAGTATAATAATCTCCGCCAAGCTTTCTTATTGCCAAAGTTGCCTCAACTCCATCCATAACAGGCATCATGTGATCCATAAACACTAAATCATAGTGCTTTTTTTGAACCATCTCTAATGCCACCTGTCCGTTTTGTGCTGTATCTATTTCCATCATAAGAGGTTTAAAAAGTAAAAGTGCAACTTTCGTGTTTACCGCATTATCTTCAACTAATAAAATCTTCTTTCCCTCGAAAGTGATTTGCTCTTCTTTCTCCTCAACCACATCTGCATCATTTTTGGCTTCTACAATCGCACCATATAAGTTCGATATATAAAGAGGTTTTGAAAAAATAATACCACTATCCCTGTCTGCAATATCGTCATATGGATTTACTAAGATATATTTTGTTGTGGCAGAAATATGATTAATCTCAGACTCTTCCGTAAAACATATATCATAATCGGCTTTATCCAAAGCACTGTCTGCTACGGAAACACCAAGGGTTGCAAATAACTGCCTCATTGATGCCTCCAGCATCTCATCCTTAACTGCCACAGCAATTTTTTTCTCTGACAAAGCCTGTTTCAAATCATCATAATTTGGCATAACCGTCTTGTCCGTAATCCCCTGATGAATATTAAATGAAAATGTTGTTCCCTTTCCAAATTCACTATCTACACCAATCTCTCCGCCCATCATATTGATAAGCTGCTTTGAAATCGCAAGCCCAAGTCCAGTGCCCTCTTTACTATGATTTTTCTTTGTATTAACCTGTTCAAAGGATGAAAACAGCTTAGGCATATCTTCTTCCTTAATACCCTGACCACTATCTGCAACAGAAATAAATAATTCTATATCGTTTCCTTCAATTTTACCAACCTTTACCGATAAACGCACAAAGCCCTCGTCCGTAAACTTTATGGCATTGTTTACGATATTTATTATTAATTGGCGAACACGTATTGCATCACCGTATATGTAATCAGGCATATTTATGTCTATGTCATATAAAAGCTCTATCTTCTTATCTCCAATACGATTCCAAAAGATAAGAGAAAGGTCATCCAGCATACTATAAAAAGAATAATTATCATTTACCACCATCATCTTTCCCGACTCAATCTTAGAAAAATCAAGAATGTCATTAATAATAGAAAGAAGTGCTGTTCCTGAATTCTTTATGTTGAGCAGATATCTCTCCTCTGCGGGGTCTCTCTTTGTACGAAGCATAATATCTGTGATACCCACGATTGCATTCATTGGTGTACGAATCTCATGTGACATATTGGACAAAAATGCAGACTTTGATTCATTCGCCCTGTTTGCCTCTTCAACTGCCATAAATAATTTCTGGTTCTGATTGTTAAGCAGCTCAATAAGCGTTGAAGCGACTGAACTGCAAAACCATATGGCAACAAGTGAAATTAACACCGACGGTAAGAAATACGCATTACTTCGTGATGTATGACCATGAGTATAACAATAAGCAACTACACCAATGACAAAAAGAGTACTTAACACTGTTGTAAGCCTCAACAAAAGCTTGTCACCGAATACAATTGTCATTGATATGGGAATGCAAAACAAAAGCATGGTAACAAAAAATACATTGTGTATAATCGCAACAACTCCAACCATACATGTAAATGATATTACCGGTACAGCATTTTTTATTTTTTCACTTATTACACTTCTCGATATAATTATCGAAATAATCCCATTAAACGAAAGCCATGCAATTGGTCTTACAAAATATTCCCTTATATACTTTGATATTGACTGTAATATCATATCATTACTTTTAAGAACAAAAAAAATGACAAATTCCATAATGATAATGATAAAATACACACTCACAGTAGCCTTGGCATATTTACGTCGCCATACCGCATAGTCTGGTAATAAATTCTCCATTTTTCCCCCCATTGAAAATCAAATAATATTATAATTCTACAATAATAACACTATTTTACTATTTTTTTTGTTTTTTTGCCATATAGTAAATCTTGATTTTTATATTAGCACTCAGAAAAATTTTTGCATACTCTCAATATTTTATTACAACTTATAGGAAAAACTATATCAAAAAAGAGCCAATAATGGCTCTTTTAATCAATAGAAATCTTATATTTCTGAATCTTTTCATAATATTAGCTTAAATATTCTTTTATCTCTAAGAGACTTTCGAGAATCACTTCTGCCAAGCTCTCCATTTCCTCATTCTCGGGAAGCAAATCCGGAACCATAATCGGACGCAGATTTCCTGAATGAGCAGCTCTTATACCATTATATGAATCTTCTATTCCGTATGCTCTCTCAGGCAATACATTAATTTCCTCGCAGGCTTTTAAAAATATGTCTGGCGCTGGTTTACTTCTTTCTACCATATCGCCACAAATTACAGCATCAAAATAATCCAATATGCCAGCATCCTTCAACTGGCTCACAACAGTCTGTCTGCGAGTGGATGACGCAAGTGCAATTTTCTTACCTTCCTTCTTCAAAAATGTAAGTAATTCGATTACACCTTTTTTCATCGGAAGCCTTCCGCCATCGTATTTACTATGATACATCAATGATGCTTCTTTGGCATATTCATCATATGGAAATGATTCTCCATATGCCTCTAACATTATTTCTCTTGTTCTAGCCATTGTTGTACCCGTGCATGCCAAAAAAGGTTCTTCAATATTCTTTATTCCATACTTATCAGCAAGTTCAATCCAGCAATTCATTGTTGCTCTTTCAGAATCAAAGATTACTCCATCCATATCAAATACAACTGCATCATATTCTTTTTTTTCGATATTACTATCTGAACTAAATTCCATTATCGTCGATTTCTCCTTCTAGAAACTCTTTCTCCATCTGGATCAATTTTTTTATATGAAAATAATCATATATACCAAAAATTAATGTAATTGGAGCTAAAACAATACATCCAATTCCAACAGCAATCCATACTGTAGAATTGATGAATTTCATCAGACCTGCACCAGCAACAATCAGACCAACTGCACTTCGAATATATGCAAGCAATGTACGTCTGTTTGCCATTTTGGTACGCTCTATAGAAAGATCAGATTGAATTCTTGAATTTTTAATTTTTGCTTTCATAGTATCCCCCTTACACTATTTACTTAATGCAATTTTTCAGCCCACTCTGCCTCCTTAAATCCTACAAGAACGGTATCACCATCTACAACAATCGGACGTTTTACCAACATTCCATTTGTTGCTAAAAGCTGCAGTTGTTCTTCTTCGCTCATAGCAGGAAGCTTGTCCTTGAGTTGCATTTCTTTGTAAAGTAATCCACTAGTATTAAAGAACTTCTTTAACAGAAGTCCACTCCTTTGATACCATTCTTTTATTTCGTCATAAGATGGATTGTCCTCCACAATATGACGCTCTGCAAATTCTATATTATGCTCATTCAGGAATTTTTTTGCCTTCTGACATGTTGAACATTTTGGATAACATATAAATAACATCTCTTATTCTCCTACAATTCTATACTTAATTTTTGTTTTTATGACCTCTATAAAATTATATAGCTCTTCCTACTATTTTTCAAAATCCCCCCTATCAGAAAAGGGCATTTATAGGTGTAAAAGAAAGCAAGCTACCTCGTTATAAGACCACCTGCCTGCTACTTATTCTTATACAGTTTTCTGTATTCCTTCAATTTGGCAAATAGGAATTTAACAATTCTGCAAATTCAAATCTTTCTCATATTAGAATTCTCATCAAATGTATTCAAAAATTCCCTGAATAGCATCAGATACGTTAATCATTTCTGAAATTGGCAATCTATCTACTTTCTTGTAACCGCGAAGAGACATATCTAACAATGCAAGTTTTTCACATTGTATATAACCCTCATTTTCTTCTGTAGCCATCCATATATGAAGCGGGCCCGAAGTAGAATTTCTAATAATTGGACATCCAATTATTTCACCACTCGTATTAAAAAAATCCTTACTAACCACCAATACGGGATGTTTTATTTTTTCAATCTTAAGAATATC